>CAZNRZ010000033.1:2539-18358 GCA_964575535.1 uncultured Lysobacter sp.
GCCGGGCGAGCAAATCCGCGGTAGACGTGGCTTCGAAGTACCGCGGCACTGCCGCACGCCGATCGAACGCATGCCGCCTGCCGGGATACGGCCGGCCTTGAACCCGTCGGCCTTAGAATGTGCCGATGAACGATTTCGCCTCGACCGACCCGCTCGTCATCGCGGGCGTTTCCTATGCCTCCCGGCTGCTGACCGGCACCGGCAAGTTCTCCGACCTCGACCAGACGCGCCTGGCCACCGAAGCCGCAGGCGCGCAGATCGTGACCGTCGCGATCCGCCGCAGCAACATCGGCCAGAACCCCGGCGAGCCGAACCTGCTCGACGTGCTGCCGCCGGAGCGCTACACGATCCTGCCCAACACCGCGGGCTGCTACACGGCCGACGACGCGGTGCGCACCTGCCGCCTCGCGCGCGAGCTGCTCGACGGCCACAAGCTGGTCAAGCTCGAGGTGCTGGGCGACCAGCGCACGCTGTATCCGGATGTCGTGGCGACGCTGCTCGCGGCCGAAACGCTGGTGCGCGACGGCTTCGACGTGATGGTCTACACCTCGGACGACCCGATCCTGGCCAAGCGCCTCGAGGAGATCGGCTGCGTGGCGGTGATGCCGCTGGCCGCGCCGATCGGCTCGGGCCTGGGCGTGCAGAACAAGTACAACCTGATCGAGATCATCGAGAACGCCAAGGTGCCGATCATCGTCGACGCGGGCGTGGGCACGGCGTCCGACGCGAGCATCGCCATGGAGCTGGGCTGCGACGGCGTGCTGATGAACACCGCGATCGCCGGCGCGAAGGATCCGGTGCTGATGGCGCATGCGATGAAGCTCGCGGTCGAGGCCGGCCGCGCGGCATTCAAGGCGGGGCGCATCCCGCGCAAGCGCTTCGCCAGTGCGTCGTCGCCGGTGGACGGGCTGATCGGCTGATGGGCGAGCCGCACGTTCCGCAGGCCAAGCCGTTCACCGTCGAGGAAGGGCACCGCCGCATCCGCAGCTTCGTGCTGCGGCAGGGGCGCTTCACCGAGGCGCAGCAGCGTGCTTTCGACGAGCAGTGGCCGCGCTACGGGCTCCACTACACGGGCAGCCCGCGCGATTTCGACGCCGCCTTCGGCCGCCACGCGCCGCGCGTGCTCGAGATCGGCTTCGGCAACGGCGAGGCGCTGCGGTTCGCGTGCGCCAACGATCCGGCGCGCGATTACATCGGCATCGAGGTGCATGCGCCCGGCGTCGGCCGGCTGCTCAACGCCCTCGCGGCCGACGACGCGACCCACGTGAAGCTCTATCACCACGACGCGGTCGAGGTGCTTTCGCACGAGATCGCCGACGGCGCGCTGCAGGAAGTCCGCATCTATTTCCCCGATCCCTGGCACAAGGCCCGCCATCACAAGCGTCGCCTCGTGCAGCCGGAGTTCGCGCAGCTGCTGGTGCGCAAGCTCGCACCGGGCGGCCTGCTGCACCTGGCCACCGACTGGGAAGGCTATGCCGAGCACATGTGGGACGTGCTGGACGCCACGCCCGGCCTGGCCAATCGCGCCGGCCCGCGCGGCCACGTGCCGCGGCCCGACTGGCGCCCGCAGACGCACTTCGAGGCGCGCGGGCTCAGACTGGGGCACGGGGTCTGGGATCTGCTGTACGGGAAGACATGACGGGTGATTCGTGATCGGTGACTCGTGATCCGCCTTGCGCTTCCTGAGGAGACATCGGGAATGACAACCAGGGACGCCGCGGCCCTCGTCCGGCGGGGCGCGAACACGGCGGGTGACGATCGCGCACCACGGCTGTCGCCGGCCGCGCGGCCAATCACCTCGAATCCCGGCTTCAACCGCCGCGACGGCCGACCCGCGCGGACGTGATGGACGACGCCGGCCTCCCGCTGACCCGCGACATGGCGCTCGTGCTCGGGCTCGCCCTGTTCACCATGGTCATGTTCCTGTTCGAGCGCGTGCGGGCCGACATCGTCGCGCTCGTCGTGCTGGTGCTGCTGGGGCTGGCGGGGCTGGTGGAGCCCGAGGCGCTGTTCAACGGCTTCTCGTCGAACGCGGTGATCGCGATCATCGCGACGATGATCCTCGGCGCGGGGCTCGACCGCACCGGCGCGCTCAACCGCCTCGCCGGCTGGCTGCTGCGGCGCTCGCACGGCGACGAGAACCGCCTGCTGCTGCTCACCAGCGGCGTCGCGGGGCTCAACTCGTCCTTCATGCAGAACCCGTCGGTGATGGCGCTGTACATGCCCGTCGCCGCGCGGATCTCGTCGCGCACGGGCCTCTCGCTGCCGAGGCTGCTGTTGCCGATCGCCGCGGCGATCGTGATGGGCGGCGGGCTGACGATGGTCGGCAATTCGCCGCTGATCCTGCTCAACGACCTGCTGGTGGCGGCCAATTCCAACCTGCCCTCGGGCGCGGCCACGCTCGAGCCGCTGAAGATGTTCGCGCCGCTGCCGATCGGCCTCGCGCTGCTGGTGGCGTCGCTGGCCTATTTCCATTTCTACGGCGCGCGCCGGCTGCCGGAGGACGAGGGCAAGGGCGCGACGCCCGGCCGCACGCAGAGCTATTTCGAGCAGGCCTACGGCATCGAGGGCGACGTCTACGAACTTGCGGTCACCGCCGACAGCCCGCTGGTCGGCATGACGCTGGGCGAGGCCGAGGCGCTGGCCGGCGCGCCGCTGGTTCTCGCGCTCAAGACCGGCGAGGAGAGCCGCCTGGCGCCGCCCGTCGACTCGCGCCTGTGGGTGGGCAGCGTGCTGGGCGTGATGGGCCCGAGGCAGCAGGTGGTCGACTTCGCGCAGGGCCAGTACCTGCGCATGAGCGCGCGCCTGCGCAACTTCGCCGACCTCTTCAATCCGGCGCGTGCCGGCATTTCCGAGGCGGTGGTGCCGGCCACGTCGCGCTATCTCGGACGCACCGCGGGCGAGCTGCAGCTGCGGCGCAAGGCGGGCCTGAGCCTGCTGGCGATCAACCGCGACAAGACGGTGATCCGCGAGAACGTGCGCGACGTTGCCCTGCGCGCCGGCGACATGCTGGTCTTCCACAGCATCTGGAGCGATCTCGTGCAGGTCGGCGATGCGCGCGACCTGGTGGTCGTCACCGACTACCCCAAGGCCAAGCAGCGCCCGCACAAGCTGCGCATCGCGCTGGTCATCTTCACCATCTCGATGCTGCTCGCGCTGTCCTCGCGCCTGCCCGTGTCGGTGGCGCTGATGGCCGGCGTGGCGGGCATGCTGCTGGCGGGCGTGCTCGACGTCGACGAGGCTTATGCCGCCATCAACTGGAAGACGGTATTCCTGATGGCCTGCCTGATCCCGCTGGGCTGGGCGATGGATTCCAGCGGCGCCGCGGCCTGGGTGGCCGGGCACACCATCGAGCAGCTGCCCGAGGGCACGCCGCCGTGGCTGGTGCAGATCATGGTGGCGATCACCACCACCGCGTTCTCGCTGGTGATCAGCCACGTCGGCGCGACCATCGTGATGGTGCCGCTGGCGATCAACTTCGCCCTCGCCGCGGGCGGCGATCCGACCGCCTTCGCGCTGGTGGTCGCACTGTCGGCCTCCAACAACTTCATGACCGCGTCGAACCCGGTGGTGTCGATGATCACCGCACCCGCCGGGTACACCGGGCAGCAGCTCTGGCGCATCGGCGGGCCGCTGTCGCTGGGCTATGCGGTGCTGAGCGTGGCGATGGTCAACCTGCTGTTCTGACGGGCGCCGTGGCGGCCTGGATCCGATCGACGGATCGCGTCGTCATCGACCAGAGCGCGGATCGAGCGGCCTTGCCGAGCGCGCGACGAAAAAGAGATCGGGACGACGCCGCGGGCGCGCGTCAATCGCCCCGAGGCGGCGCGAGCCGTACTCCGTCGACATCGACCTCGAGCGCCACGGCGCGCAGCGACTCGCCCCTGCACGGCCCGGCCACGCAGAGCCCGCCATCGGTCTCGAAGGACGCGCCATGCGCGGCGCAGACCAGATGGCCGTCCTTGCTGAGCAGGAACCTGCCCGGCGCCCAGTCGAGCCGGCGGCCGGCATGCGGGCAGACGTTGAGCCAGGCGCGCACCGAATCCCCCTTGCGCAGCATCACCAGCGACTCCGGCGCGCCGTCGATCTCCGCTTCGGCCTCGGTCGGCACGCCCTCGGGCAATGCGTCCCAGCCTCGCAGCGGCGGTGAATCATGTTTCATCGGCTTAACGTTTCCATCACACGCGGGCGCGCCGGGCGCCGGATACTCCGGGCTCACACCGGCTTCACAGTGTCTCATGCGCCTGAATACGCTGCTCCGCTTCGCCTCTTTCGCCGCCCGCTACGAGCGCCCGCTGCGCGACGCCGTCCGCGTCCTGCGCGAGCCCCGCAAGCCGCGCCACCGTGTCGCCCGCGTCGCCCTCGGGCTGGTCGGGGTGGTCGTGCTGGCGGCGCTGCTGGTGGTGGGGATCGTGGTCGGCGCGGCGATGATCCTCGGCGGTCTGGGATGGCGCCTGCTGCGCGGGCCGGGTCGCCCCGTGCAGCCGACGGCGCGCGCGAACGTGTTCGACGCCTCCTACCGGGTCGTCGACCGCCCGATGCTCTCGCGCTGAGCATGGGCGACGTCGTCGCGCCGCGGCCGCCGGTCCGCGTTCCGGTCGCCGGCACCTCCGATCATTTCCCCGTGCGCCGCGTGTTCTGCGTCGGCCGCAATTTCGCCGAGCACGCGCGCGAAATGGGCGCGGCGGTGCCGACATCCGCCGCCGACCGCGGCACCCCCGTGTTCTTCACGAAGCCCGCCGATGCGCTGGTGCTCGACGGCGTGGTGCCCTACCCGCCCGCCACGCGCGAGCTGCACCACGAGGTCGAATTCGTGGTCGCGATCGGCGTGGATGCGCCGGCGGGCGAAATACCCGTCGAGCAGGCGCAGGCGCTGGTCTACGGCTATGCACTTGGCCTCGACCTGACCCGCCGCGACCTGCAGGCCGCCGCCAAGGCCAAGGGCCTGCCCTGGGACACCGGCAAGGCCTTCGACCACTCCGCGCCGATCGGCCCGATCGTGCCGGCCGCCGCATTCGGCGAGCCCGGCGCGCGACGCCTGCGCCTGCACGTCAACGGCGAACTGCGGCAGGACGGCGGGCTCGACGACCTCGTCTGGAACGTGCCCGAGATCCTGCACGAGCTGTCGAAGCTGTTCGCGCTCAAGGCCGGCGACCTCGTCTACATGGGCACGCCCGCCGGCGTCGGCCCGCTGCAGCCGGGCGATGCGTACGTCGCCACGCTTGATGGCATGCCGGCGCTGGAAGGACGTATCGTCGGCGCCTGATTCCCTACCGAGGGCGCCATGCGCATCGTCGACGAATTCAAGGCCTTCATCGCACGCGGCAACGTGGTCGACCTCGCCGTGGGCGTGGTGATCGGCGCGGCCTTCGGCAAGATCGTGAGCTCGCTGGTGGACGGTGTCGTGATGCCCGCGCTGGCGATGCTCACCGGCGGCATCAAGGTCGACGAGTGGAAGCTCGTGATGAAGCCTGCGCAGCTCGACGCCGCCGGGCAGGTCGTCGCCGAGGAAATCGCGCTGCGCTACGGCAGCGTGCTGCAGACCGGCATCGACTTCCTGCTGATCGCGTTCGTCATCTTCATGGTCCTGCGCGCCTACAACCGCCTGCGCAAGCCGCAGGACGACGCACCGCCCGCACCGGCCGAGAACGTGGTGCTGCTGCGCGAGATCCGCGACCTGCTCGCTGCCGGGCGCTCGACGCCGCAGGCGTGACCTCAGCGCGGCCGGGCTCCGCGCCCGCTCGTTACACTCGGGGACTTTCCGGCGGAGGTGAGCGGATGCGCAAGGCGGTGATGACGGTCGCGGTGGCGGGTTCGCTCGCCTGGGCTTTGACGGTGGGTGCGGCACCGCCGAAACCGTCCAGCGTTCCGGAGGCCGCCGTCGAGCGCGCCGCGCAGCTTCGCGAGACGGCGCTGGCTAGCGACCTCGCCTGGCGCATCACCGAGTCGCTCACCACCGAGATCGGCCCGCGCATGCCGGGCAGCGAGGCCGATGCGCGCGCCGTGGCCTGGGCCGAAGCGAAGTTCCGCGCACTCGGCTTCGACCGCGTCTGGCTCGAGCCGGTCACATTCCCGAAGTGGGAGCGCCGCAGCGAGCGCGGCGAGGTCCTGGGCGCGAATGCGCAGCCGCTGGAACTCGCAGCGCTGGGCGGCAGCCCGGGCGGCACCGTCGAAGGCGAGGTCGTGCGCTTCGAGGGGCTGGCCGCGCTGGAAGCCGCGCCGGCGGGCTCGCTGGCCGGCAGGATCGCCTTCGTCGACTTCGAGATGCCGCGTTCGCGCGAAGGCAGCGGTTACGCCGTCGGCTCGCGCGTGCGCGGGCGCGGGCCGACGACGGCCGCGTCCAAGGGTGCGATCGGTTTCGTGATGCGCTCGGCCGGCACCGACTCGCGCCGTTTCGGCCACACCGGGATCATGCGTTTCGACGAGGGCGTGACGCCGATCCCCGCGGCCGCGCTCTCGGTGCCCGACGCGCAGCAGCTCACGCGGCTGGTGGCGCGCGGTCCGCAGCGCGTTCGTCTGGCGCTGGACTGCGGTTGGGACGGCACCGCCACGTCGCACAACGTGATCGGCGAGATCCGCGGCAGCCGCAGGCCGGACGAAGTCGTGCTGATCGGCGCGCACCTCGATTCCTGGGATCTCGGCACCGGCGCGATCGACGACGGCGCGGGCATCGGCATCACCATGGCCGCCGGCGCGCTGATCGGCCATCTGCCGAAGGCGCCGGCACGCACGATCCGCGTGGTCGCCTTCGCCAACGAGGAGCAGGGGCTGATCGGCGCGCGCGCCTACGCCGCGAAGCATGCGAACGCCGTGGCGAAGCACATCGTCGGCGCGGAGAGCGACTTCGGCGCCGGCCGCATCTACGGCTACTCGAGTTCCGCACCCGCGCATGCGCAGGCGGCGGACGTCGCGATCGCGCGCGCGCTGGAGCCGCTGGGCATCGCGCACATGCCGGGCACCGGCGGCCCGGGCCCCGACATCGGCCCGATGGCGCAGCAGGGCATGGCCTGGGCGCGCCTGGCGCAGGACGGCAGCGACTACTTCGACCTGCACCACACGGCCGACGACACGCTGGACAAGATCGATCCGGCCGCGCTCGCGCAGAACACCGCGGCCTATGCGGTGTTCGCCTACCTGATGGCTTCCATGGACGGCGACCTCGGCAGCGCGCCGAAGGCCCCTGCCGCGCGCTGAGCCCGATGGTCGAACAGCGCTACGACGAGTACGGCAGCGTCCCGGTCGATCCGGTGACCGGGCTGTACCGGCTCGGCGCCAACGGCCCGAGCCTGGCGACCGCCGTGGCCGCCGCAGCGGCGACGCGGCGCAAGGTCGCGCTGCTGCACATCGACGTCGACATGTTCGGCTCGATCAACAGCAACATGGGCGAGACGGTGGGCGACCAGGTGCTCGCGGCCGTCGCCCAGCGCCTGCGCAACGCGATGCCCTCGGACGGCTGGCTGTGGCGGCGCGGGACCGACGAGTTCATCGCCGGCGTGGGCTACCGCGAGGGCGAGACCGATGGCGAGATGCTCGCCGAACGCCTGCGCGACGCCTTCGAGGTGCCGCTGTCGATCCCGCCCTACACGCTGCCGGTGACGCTCTCGATCGGCATCGCGGTGTTTCCCGACCACGCGCAGAACGCGGCGGCGCTGCTGGCCTCGGCCGAGCACGCGCTGCGCCACGCCAAACAGACGGGCCTGGACAACGTCGGCCTGTATACGGGCCGCCCCGAGCGCGGGCCGATCAACGACGGCTTCGCGCAGCGCTTCGTCGACGCCTTCGACCGCAACGAGTTCCGTCTCTACTACCAGCCCTTCGTGCACGGCCACGACGGTTCCATCGCGGGCTTTTCCGCGTTGCTGCGCTGGAACTCGGAAGCCGGCGGGCTGCTGCGGCCGAACCGGTTCCTCGAGATCGTCGAGCGCGTCGGGCTGTCGGCGCGGCTGGGTTCGTGGGTGGTCGAGGCCGCGGCGCGGCAGGTCGCGCAATGGCGCGAGCAGGGGCTCGACTACCTGTCGATGTCGGTGCACCTGCCGACGACGCTGCTCTCGCAGCCCGACTTCCGCGACCAGGTGGGCGAGCTGCTGCACGGCCTGTCGCTGCCGGGCCACGTGCTGGAGTTCGAGATTCCCGAGAGCGCGCTCTCGCTGGACGCGCGCCATACCTACGACACCCTGGTGGGCCTGCGCCAGCTCGGCGCCACGCTCACGGTGCAGGACTTCGGCCTCGGCGGGCTGTCGTTCGCCGCGCTCGCGCAGTACCCGCTCGATCGCCTGAAGATCGACCGCAGCTTCATCCGCAACGTCACCAGCGACACGCGCTCGGCGGCGATCGTGCGCGGCATCATCGCGATGGGGCACCGCCTCGACATGAAGGTCTGCGCCAAGGGCGTGGAGAGCGAGGCCGAGCTGGGCTTCCTGCGCCGCAACCACTGCGACTTCTTCCAGGGCTACATCTTCAGCGCGCCACTTCCGGCAGACCAGCTCGCCGAACTGATCCGCAAGCGCTTCCTGCTGCCGCAGGCCTTCGCCGAGACACGACCCGAGCGCACGCTGCTGCTGCTCGACGACGAGGAGAACGTGCTGCGCTCGCTGGTGCGCCTGTTCCGCCGCGACGGCTACCAGATCCTCACCGCCAACTCCGTGCGCGAGGCCTTCGACCTGCTCGCCAGCAACACCGTGCAGGTGATCCTCTCCGACCAGCGCATGCCCGACATGAGCGGCACCGAATTCCTCGGCCGCGTGCGCGATCTCTACCCCGATACGGTGCGCATGATCCTGTCGGGCTACACGGACCTCGCCACGATCACCGACGCGGTGAACCAGGGCGCGATCTACCGTTTCCTGACGAAGCCATGGAACGACGACGAGCTGCGCGAGCACATCCAGGCCGCCTTCCGCGCGCATGAGCGGCGGGCGGCGGGGGATGGAGCGGGTTTCTAGCGACGGAACGCAGTAGCCGGCAGCAGCAGGCAGGCAGGCACATACGTGCGTAGGCGCCGGCGTGTGTATCCGCGCCGGCGCGGCAGGTACGACCGGCCGGGAAACCTACAGCCGCTTATGTCCCGCTCGGCCCGGTCGCCGCGCCTGCGACTCACGCAGCCCACACTGGCCCGCCCACGCATGGCCATCCAGTGAAAGCCGACTCCCGCCCGCCCCGTCCGCAGTCGACCACGCGCAGCGAACAGCCGCTTCCCGCCTCCGACCCCGACCGCCTGCTCCGCGGGCTGCCGCTCGAATCCGGCGAGGCGCAGCCGCATCCCGATCCGGCGACGCGGTTGCACTAGCCTTACCGGCGCGCGGCTCAGGCCGGTTGCTGGGTCGCCGCCTCGCGCGCCCATTGGCGGGTCTTCGCGAAGCGGATGAAGGCCCCGGTGTCGCCCGCATCCACCACCGCCTCGTCCGCCGCGTGGCCGCTGCGCTGGAACAGCATGCGGCCACCTTCGTCCAGGGCGATCGCCTTCAGGTGCACGAAGGCGTTGGAAACGAATTCCACGGCGGCCGCTTCGCGCGTGAGGCGGTCGCCGGCCTGCGCGGTGAGCACCACGGCCACCGCGTCGAACTTCTGCGAGGGCGTGCCCTTGAGCTGGCCATCGGCCGCCTGTGGCGTGCCATCGGAGAGCGTGGCGCCGCCGACCCTGGGCGCGATCAGCTTGACGCTCGCGCCCGCCGCTTCCACGGCCTCGCGAATGCGCCGGATGGCGGTGGCGTCGGAACCGTCGTCCATGAGGATGCCGACCATCCGGCCCTCCAGCGTGTCCTTCATGTTGGCGACGATGCTCAGCGGCGGCGAGGGCGGCAGCTCGCGCGTGGGCTGCGCGGCCGCGGGCGCCGGCGGCATGGTCTCGATCCCGAGGCCGACACGCACGCGCTCGGCAAGGTCGGCGTCGATGTGCAGCAGGTGGCCGACCATGCGTTCGCGCACGTATACCGTTTCCACCTTCGAGAGCTCGAAAATCAGCGCGCCGGCAAGGTGCGACTGCTCGATCGGGGTCTGGCTGACGTAGAACTGCCGCGCCTGGCTGTAGTGGTCGGCGAAGGACTCGGGGCGCAGCCGTGACTTGCCGCCCTCGCCCGCCGGCTCGGCGAAGCTGCGAAAGCCCCGCGGCGTGGCGCGCGGCGTCGGCTGCGCGGCATCGAGCGACGCCGGCTCGTAGTTGACGCGCCCTTTCGGAACGCCCATCTGCATGTGACCGTCGCGCTGGTGGTTGGCGAACGGGCACTTCGGCCGGTTGATCGGGATCTGGTGGAAGTTGGGCCCGCCGAGCCGGATCAGCTGCGTGTCGAGGTAGGAGAAGATCCGGCCCTGGAGAAGCGGGTCGTTGCTGAAGTCGATGCCGGGCACGACGTTGGCCGGACAGAACGCCACCTGCTCGGTTTCGGCGAAGAAGTTGTCGGGCCAGCGGTCGAGCACCATGCGGCCGATCACGCGCAGCGGCACCAGCTCCTCGGGAATGAGCTTGGTCGCATCGAGGTGGTCGAAGGGGAAGCGAGCGGCGTCTTCCTCGGTGAAGAGCTGCACCGCGAGGTCCCACTCGGGGAATGCGCCGGACTGGATCGCCTCGAACAGGTCGCGGCGGTGGTAGTCGTTGTCGGCCGCCTGCAGCTTGGCCGCTTCGTCCCAGAGCGTCGACTGCATGCCCAGTTTCGGCCGCCAGTGGAACTTGACGAACGTCGAGCGGCCCTGCGCGTCGAGCAGGCGGAAACTGTGCACGCCGAAGCCTTCCATCATGCGCAGCGAGCGCGGGAGCGTTCGATCGCTCATCGCCCACATGATCATGTGCATGGATTCGGGCGTGAGCGAGATGAAATCCCAGAACGTGTCGTGCGCGGCCGTGGCCTGCGGGAAGCCGCGATCGGGTTCGGGCTTCACCGCGTGCACCATGTCCGGGAACTTCATCGCGTCCTGGATGAAGAACACCGGGATGTTGTTGCCGACCAGGTCGTAGTTGCCTTCCTTCGTATAGAACTTCACCGCGAATCCGCGCGCATCGCGCGGGGTGTCGACCGACCCCTTGCTGCCGGCGACGGTGGACAGGCGGCAGAACACCGGCGTGCGCTCGCCGACTTCGGTGAAGATCTTCGCGATGGTGAAATCGGCCAGCGAGTCGGTGAGCTCGAAGTAGCCGTGCGCCGCCGAACCACGCGCATGCACGATTCGCTCGGGAATGCGCTCGTGGTCGAAGTGCATCATCTTCTCGCGGAAGATGAAGTCCTCCAGCAGCGTCGGCCCGCGCGAGTACGCACGCAAGGAGTTCTGGTTGTCGGCGACGGGCACGCCCTGGTTGGTGGTCAGCTCGGGATGCTCACCTTTGGCCTGCTGGTGCAATTCACCGGCGATGCCGCGCTCGCAGGCGGGATTCGCGGGGTGTTCGGCAGGCGCGGTGCCCGGTTGCTTCGCCATCGTGCATGCCCTCGTACGCGGTCGTGAATGCCGGTCACGATGCGGAGGGGAACGTGTACGCGGCGTGCCGGCGTTGCGATCGAACGCCTGATGCTGCCGCTTGGATGCGGCTACTGCGCGGGTTGCCTCAGCGGCAGCACGACCCGGAACGTCGTGCCCTGTCCCACACGGCTCTGCACCTCGATGCGCCCGTGGTGCTTCTCGATGATGCGATACGAGATCGCCAGACCGAGACCGGTGCCGCGGCCGATCGGCTTCGTGGTGTAGAACGGATCGAAGATGCGGCCGAGGGTGTCTTCGGGAATGCCGCAGCCGGTGTCGGCGATGCTCACCCAGGCCTCGTCGCCTTCCACGCCGCAGGCCAGCGTGATCGTGCCGCGCTCGGCGATGGCCTGGCCGGCGTTGATCAGCAGGTTCATGAAGACCTGGTTGACCTCGGAGGCATGGCATTCCACCGCCTGCATCTGGCCGTAGTGCTTCTCCAGCCGCACCTTGTACTTGAGGTCGTTCCACACGATGTTGAGCGTGGACTCGAGGCCCTTGAGCAGGTCCGCTGGCCGCATCGTCTCGTTGCCGCCGACGTGCGAGAACTCCTTGAGGTCCTGCACGATGCGCGTCACGCGCTCGATGCCCTCGCGCGATTCGTCGAGCAGCTGCGGCAGGTCGCCGAGGATGAAGTCGATGTCGAGCTTGGCGCGCTGCGCACGCAGGGCGTCGCGATGCGCGGCGGGGTCGGGCGAGGCGATCGCGGCGGCATAGGCCTCGATCATCCCGAACAGCCCGCCCATGTATTCGCGCAGCGTGCCGATGTTGGAATGCACGTAGCCGATCGGATTGTTGATCTCGTGCGCGACGCCGGCGGCGAGCTGGCCGATCGAGGCCATCTTCTCGCTCTGCAGCAGCTGTTCCTGCGTGCCGGCCAGGCGCCTGTAGGTGCGCTCGAGCTCGTCATGGCGCTGCTGCAGCTCGCGCTCGCGGCGGGAACGCGCCGAGACGTCGCTGAAACGCGCGAAGCGCCGGCCGGCGTGCTCGCCGCGGCCGCAATGCACATCGACCTCGACGATCAGGCCCGCGAGCGTGTGGACTTCGCCCGTCCACTTTCCGTCGGCTTCGGCACTGGCCCAGGCCTGGTCCGGGACGATCGCCAGCAGGCGCTCGGGGCCGCCGTCGGCCGGGTGGTCGTCGGCATGGAGGCGGTCGGCCAGTTCGCGCGCGGCTTCGTTCGCGAACGCGGGCCCGCCGTCCGGGGCGAGCAGGAGCATGGCCCGCGGCGAAGCGCCGGCGGCCCAGACCATCTGCGAACTCCAGTAGTCGACCAGCTCGTTTTCGGTCATCCCACGCCCAGGATCCGCGACTGCGGGCGCGCGCCCGCCCGACCGCCGGCATCGTACACGCCAGCGCTCTCGACGCGGCCCAGGTGTCGCAGGGCCCAGGAAACCTCGCGGCGGCGCCGCGAAAGCAGGATGCCGTTGGCACGGTTGAACTCGGCCAACGCGGTGAGGCGGTCGGCGTCGATCGCGCGCGGGCTGGTCTCCGCGCCGCGCAGGGCGACGATCTTGGCCTGCGTCGAGTGCATCAGCGCCTCGGCGTCGTTTTCCAGCAGCGCACGCCGCTCCTCGTTCAGCGCCAGCTCGAGGGCGTCGAGCGCATCGCCGGCGGCTGCGGGCGATGAAGCGGTATCGGCGAGGGCGTGCATGGCGGTCATCCGAGCAGTTGGCGTTCCAGCGCGAGCAGGCGGTTGGCGATCTCCTGCGGATTCACCTGGTAGGTGCCGCCGGCGATCGCGGCGCGGATCGCGTTGATCTTCTCGACGTCGAAGCTGGCGGGCATGCCGACTTCCCGGTCGATGGCCTGCTTGAGGCCGGCGGCCTCGCCGGTCAGGCGCAGGCTGTCGGCCGCGGGCGCGGCGGTGATCGGCTGCGAGCGGTCGCCACCGGCACGGGCGGCGCCTGCCCCCTGCGCTGTGTCCACGGCCCTTGCCTGCGGCAGGCTCGGCCCATCGATCTTGGTGGTCATGAGGAACTCCACGGCTGGCGGTCAGGGCCGGTAACGGCGCCCGGCGGCCGGACTTGAGGCCCCGATCGCAGTTTCGTCGACCGTTCGTCGGCCGACGTTCACTGCAGGACCTCGACCACGCCCTCCCCCAGCACGCGCCCGCGCACGATGCGCCGCGAGGCCAGATTCTCCACCGCGACTACCGCACCGGGCAGCGCCGCACCCAGCGCCCGCCCGCCGACGCGCACCTCGATGCCGCCCGCGCGCGACACCAGCACGACCGGATCACCGCGCTTGAGCGCGCCGGCGCCGTCGGCGAGATCCCCGGCGCTGACCACCGCGCCCGCGGGCAGCGAGCGGCGGGCGATGCGGCCGGCGACCTGCGCGGGGTCGGCCATGCCGGCGCCGCTGCCCGTGGCCACGTCGCGGCGCTGCACGGCCAGCTGCGCGGCGTCGATCGGCTGGCCCGCACGCGCGGCGGCGGTGAGCACGACCACTTCGGCCTCGCGGCGCACGCGGGCGGGGACGGTCAGCCGCCAGCCCGACGCGTCCGCGCAGCGCACCTCGGCCATGCGCGGGCCGAGCGCCACCGCCGAGAGCGGCTGGCTGCAGGCCGGCATGCGCAGGGACGCGTCGACGCTGGCCTCGACCTGCGTGCCCGCGCCCCCCAGCGCGGCCTCGGCGGCCTGGACGATCGCCTGCACCGGCGTGAACGCGGCCGCGCGCGCTCCCCAGGGCGCGAGGCTGGCGGCGACGGTGAGCAGGAGGATCAGCAGGCGGATCGGCATCGGTGTTCCCGCGGGGTTACGTCAGGGCTCCAGCAAGTCGCGTGCCCGGGGCGGGGCCCGGCACGGATTTCACGGAGTCGCACGGTTGAGCCGTGGGGATCCCACGGATCTACACGGACGGGGGCGTGCACGGATTTCACGGACTGGGCCGGACAGGTCGCGCGCGGATGCGGTGCGGCGAGGTGCGGCGAGGTGCGGACGGATCTTCGGCCCTGCGAACGCTGTCGACGCGCCGCAGAGCGTGCGCGCCGCAGAACGGCACCATCACGACACGGGGGACCGGCGCCGCGCCCCACGCACCCGACCCGCACCATCCGTGCTATCCGCATCCGACCCGAACCCGCCGCCTCAAGTCGCCACCCGCGTGGCCGACAACGCAGGCATGAGCCGCGACCTCCTCGACCGCATCGACCAGCGCACCCGCCTGGCCGGCCACAACCGCCTGGCCCTGCTTCTGTTCCGGCTGGGCTCGCGTCAGCTTTTTGGCGTGAACGTGTTCAAGGTGCAGGAAGTGATCCCCCGCCCGCCCCTGTTCACCCTGCCGCAGCTGCCGCCGGCATTCAGCGGCGCGGCCGACGTGCGCGGCCGCACCGTGCCGGTGCTCGACCTCGCCCGCGCGGTGGGCAATGGCACGCCGCCGGGCAGCCCGGAACCGCGCTACCTGGTGGTCACCGAGTTCAACCGCACCGTCCAGGGCTTCCTCGTCTCGGGCGTGGAGCGCATCGTCAACATCGCCGTGGAGGACATCCAGCCGCCCCCGGATCTCGGCGGCGAATGCCACTACCTCACCGGTGTGACGCGCTTCCAGGGCGAGCTGATCCAGCTGCTGGACGTGGAATCGGTGCTGGCCGAATCCGCCCCGCGGGCGATGGACACCAGCGGCCTGCAGCCGATCGCGCTGGCCGCCGACATGCCGCGCGAGGTGCTGGTGGTCGACGACTCCCGCGTGGCCCGCAACCAGATCCGCCACGTGCTCGAGCAGCTGGGCCTGCAGGCGACACTGCTCTCCGACGGCCGCCAGGCACTCGAGCACCTGCAGCAGTTGGCCGAGGGCGGCATGTCGCCGGAACGGCGCTACGCCATGGTGATTTCCGACATCGAGATGCCGGCGATGGACGGCTACACCCTCACGACGGAAATCCGGCGCGCCCCGGCGCTGCGCGCGCTGCACGTGATCCTGCACACCTCGCTGTCGGGCGTGTTCAACCACGCGATGGTCGAGCGCGTGGGCGCGGACGACTTCGTTCCGAAGTATTCGGAGCGGGAGCTGGCGAGCCGGATCGAGGCGCGGATGGTGGCGTTGCAGAGGGTGCCGGCTGCCGCGTAGTTTCTGCGACGTGGGTCGCTGTTTCGCCGGATGTTCGAGGCGACCGAGCCGTTCGCGCGCTGCGTTGGGGTCCGGCCTTGGAGCAGGATCAAGGGCATTTCGTGCGCTGACGCGCTCGGGCCTTGGCTCGGGCTCGGCCCCGGCTTGGCCCCGGGCTTAGCGATGCTTTGGCTCCTGCCTTTCCGGCTTAGCCATCCCGCAACAGCCCGCGCTAACCGTGAGACCCCGAAGGGGCGGCGCACAGGACGTGCGCCGTTCGCACCCGAGGCAGGATGCCGAGTGTGCGAATCCCCGCGCACTACCCCG
>CAZNRZ010000034.1:0-2408 GCA_964575535.1 uncultured Lysobacter sp.
CCCGTCGGGAGCCTTTTTTCTTGGGCCGCGGTCGCCGCCCGCCGCCCGGCCAGCAACCGCTTAAACCTTTCCGTCCTCCATCGCATCACAGCGATATGCTCACCGCCGTGATCGACGCCCCTGCCGACCTGCGCGACGCCTCCGCCGAGGACGAGCGCGCGCTCGTGACCGCTGCCCGCGGTGGCAGCGTCGGGGCCTTCGAGGCGCTGTACCGGCGGCATGTCGGCCGGGTGCATGGGGTGGTCGCGCGCCTGGTCGGCGGCACCGGCACCCGCGCGGAGGACCTCACGCAGGAAGCCTTCGTGCGCGCATGGCAGGCGCTGCAGGAGTTCCGCGGCGAGTCGGCCTTCGGCACCTGGCTGCACCGGCTGGCGGTCAACACCGCACTGATGGACATGCGCAGCCGCCGCGTGCGTGCGCACGACGAATCCAACGACGACGGCCTGGAATGGGTCGGCGACGCCGATTCCGCCGGCCACGCCACCGCGCTCGGAATGGACCTGCAGCGCGCCGTAGCCACGCTGCCACCGCGCGCACGCGCCGTGCTGGTGCTCTACGACATCGAAGGATGGAAGCACGAGGAGATCGCCATCGAACTCGGGATGGCGGTCGGAAGCTCGAAGGCGCAACTGCACCGCGCCCGCGCACTGCTGCGCGAACGGCTTGGAGAACCCGCATGACCACGAACGATTCCGGCGCGACACCTGGCGCCGACGCCGCTTTCCCCGACGCCCTGCGCTGGCAACTGCACGCGCTTCGCCAGGACGTGACGCCGTCGCGCGATCTGTGGACCGGCATCGCGCCGCGCCTGGCGACGGCCTCGTTGCGCAAGGCGCCGATGCGCACGCCATGGCTCGGGCTGGCCGCGAGCCTTCTGCTGGTTGCCGGCATCGCCGGGATCGGGGCAGGGCACATGCGCGAGGGTGACGCGGCGCAGACCGCGCTGGTCGAGGCCCGGCGCCTGTCCGCCGACTACCGCCAGGCGCTGGACGCTTTGCCGATGGGCGCCGCGCAGTCGCGCACGCTCGCGCCGGCCTTCGATGAGCTCGACCGCAGCGCCGCGCAGATCCGCCGCGCGCTCGCGCGTGACCCCGATTCGCGACTGCTGCTGGAGCAGTTGCGCCGTACCTATGCCCGACGGCTCGAGCTTTCGCAGCGCGTGCTCGTCGGCTGACCCGGAGATTCCATGAAGACGTCCAAACTCCTCGCCGCGACGCTCGCCGTCGCCTTCCTGCCACTCGCCGCCGATGCGGCCACGCCGATCAACGAGTCGCGCCCCCTCGATGCGCGCGGGCGCGTCGAAGTGGAGAACATCAAGGGCAGCATCGAGGTGCGCGCCTGGAACCGAAACGAAGTGAAGATCGAGGGCATGCTCGGCGACGGCGTCGAGAAGCTCGAGATCGAAGGCGGCGGCAACCGCCTGCACGTGCGGGTGAAGTACCCGTCGCGCAACGGGCTTCTGGGCCTGGGCGGCAAGGGCGGCCGCAGCGGCCCGACGACGCTGAAGCTGATGGTGCCCCTGCGTGCCGATCTGGGCCTGCATTCGGTCGCCGCCGACGTCACCGCCTGGGGCGTCGCGCCGGCGAGCCTCAAGGTGGAGAACGTGAGCGGAAAGACCACCGTGGCCGGCGCGCCGGAGGAGATCGAGGTGAACTCGGTCAGCGGCGACGTCGACCTCACCATCAACCGCGCGAACGTGCAGGTGGAGAGCGTCAGCGGCGACATCCGCATCAGCGGCCGCCTGGGCGCGGAGGTCTCTCTGGAAAGCGTGAGCGGCGACATCGACCTGCGCGCGCTCGAAACCGCCGTGCAGCGCCTGGATGGCTCCAGCGTCAGCGGCGACATGCGCTTCGACGCCCGCCTCGCGCCGCGCGCACGCGTGCGGCTGGAGTCGGTGAGCGGCGACATCGGCCTCATCCTGCCGCGCGGCACGTCCGCCGAGCTGCGCGCCGAAAGCTTCAGCGGCAGCCTGCGCGCGCCGGGCGCGACGGTCGAGCGGCCCGCGCACGGCCCCGGCTCGTCACTGCGCCAGCGCTACGGCAGCGGCGACGCGGACGTGAGCATCGAGACCTTTTCGGGCGACGCGGAACTGCGGCTCGACTGATCGCCGCGTCCGCATGAAAAAAGCCACCGCGTGCGAACGCGGTGGCTTTCCTGTTTCTGCGCGGCGTTGTGAGAACGCCGTGAGCTGTCAGCCGTCAGATGCGCGGCGTGTCCTCTCGTGAGGCTTCGTCTTCCAGCGGCGCGACGGTCGACTCGGGAGCCGACGCGGCAGGCGGCACGTCGAGCAGCTCGCCCTGGCTGTAGGACTCGTTGCCTACCGGCGTCGACGTAACCGTGGCGCCCGGGGACGGGTCCATCGGGCCGACCTCCGCGTCGCGTGCCGGGGCCGGCGTCGCGGCCACCGG
>CAZNRZ010000034.1:2508-17915 GCA_964575535.1 uncultured Lysobacter sp.
GAGGCCACGGCGGCGGCCGCCGCAGGTGCTGCGGACGCGGGCGACGAACCTGTCGACTGCATCGCGGGCGCGGGCTTCGGCGCGATGTCGGCACGCGGCGAAGGAGCAGCGGCCGCATCGACAGCCTTGGCGCTCGCGACGGGGACCTGCGCGGTAGTCGGCGTCTGCGTGCCCTCGGGCGCTGCGGCCGGCGTAGCGACGTCGTCATCCGAAGAGGACGCGTCGACCGCAGCGACCTTCGCACCGTCATGCGCGGGTGTCGCCGTTGCCGGCTCCGCGTTCGCGATGATGGCCTGCGGCTTGGCCCCGGCGTTGTCGGGCGCCGATTGGGCGACGGCAGCCGGCACCGCCTGCGTCACGGCAGCTGCCGCTGCGTCGGTGGCGACCTGCGCGGCCTTCGCCGGCCGCGGAATGTCGTCGAATTCGAACTCGGGCTGCGAGCGGTTCGCACGATCCGCATCGGCGGCCTCGTCGCCCTCGGTCGCGTCGCCGGCCTCGTCATCGCCGTCGCCATCGAGCGAGTCCTGCGCGTCGAGCGCATCCACGCCGTCCGCACCCGTGCGACGACGGCGACGGCCACCGCGGCGGCCGCGGCGACGGCGGGCACCGTTCTCGCCCTTGCCCGCATCGGCGGCATCCGCCGCTTCCACCTGTTCGATCGCCGTGGCGGCGGGATCGGTTTCCATCGCGGGCGTGCCCACCGGCTCGACCGCGTCGATCGTGCGCTGAAGCTCGGCGGTGGCAACGGCCGCACCCGTCGCGGCGCGGACCAATGCCTCGTCGGACTGCGGTGCCGTTACCGGCTCTGCCTTGCGCGGCGCCGGGGCGGCGTCACGCGGCGCCTGCGCGGCGGCTGCGGCCGCGGGGGCTGCGCCGTCGCGCGGCTCGCCACGCCCGGGGCGTTCGCGACGTCCCGCCTGTGGTTGCGCGGCCGGCTGCGACGGCGTGGCATTCGACTGCACACGCTCGGGCTGCGGCTGGCGCGGCTTGTCCTGACCCTTCTGCGCCGGCTGGGCCTTGCCGCCCTGTGCCTTCTGCGGGTTCTGCGGGCGCGGCTCGGAGGCCTGCGCACGCGTCTCGCGACGCGCATTGCGATCCTCGCGGCCGCCACGGCGTCCGCGCTCGTCGCGACGCTCGCCACGACCATTGCCACGCGCCTCCGCAGGCCGCGGCGCGACCGGGGCGGGCGTCGGCGTCTGCCCGCGGAAGAAGCGCAGGATGCGCTCGACCACGCCCACCGAATGCGTCGGCGCCGCGACCGGCGCGGGCGCGGGCGCAACCGCCGCCACCGGTGCAGGCTCGCGCGGCTCGCGCAGCGGCGCAGGCTGCGAGGGCTTGACGTTGGTGACCGCGGGCGGCGGCGGAATGTTGAGGTGCGCCTTGGTCAGCGCATGCGTCGCCAGCTTGCGCGGCGTGCCGCGCTGGTAGCTCGGACGGCTCGTTTCCTCGCCAAGCTCGTTCTCGCGGATGCGCGTGACCTCGAAGTGCGGCGTCTCGAGCTGGTCGTCGGCGACGATGACGATGGGCGCATCGTGGCGCTGCTCGATCTCGGCCAGCGCGCGGCGCTTCTCGTTGAGCAGGTAGTTGGCGATCTCGGTCGGGGCCTGCACCAGCACCTGTCCGGTGTTGTCCTTCATCGCATGCTCTTCGGCCAGGCGCAGTACCGAAAGCGAAAGCGATTCGACGCTGCGCATGCGCCCATGGCCCTCGCAGCGCGGGCAGACGATCTGGCTCGATTCGCCCAGCGACGGACGCAGGCGCTGGCGGCTCAGTTCGAGCAGGCCGAAGCGCGAGATGCGGCCGATCTGCACGCGCGCGCGGTCGTGGCGCAGGGCGTTGGCCAGCCGGTTCTCGACCTCGCGCTGGTGCTTGGAGGACGACATGTCGATGAAGTCGATGACCACCAGGCCACCGAGGTCGCGCAGGCGCATCTGCCGCGCGACTTCCTCGGCCGCCTCGAGGTTCGTGTTGAACGCGGTCTCCTCGATGTCGCCGCCCTTGGTGGCGCGCGCCGAGTTCACGTCGATCGCGGTCAGCGCCTCGGTCTGGTCGATCACCAGCGCGCCGCCGGAGGGCAGCTTCACCGTGCGCTCGTAGGCCGCCTCGATCTGCGTCTCGATCTGGTAGCGATTGAACAGCGGAACGTCATCGGTGTAGTGCTTGAGCTTGCGGACGTTGTGCGGCATGACCTGCTGCACGAACTCGCGCGCCTCCGCATACATCTCGGGCGTGTCGACGAGCACTTCGCCGATGTCCGGGCGCATGTAGTCGCGCAGCGCGCGGATGATCAGGCGCGATTCCTGGTAGATCAGGAAGGGCGCCGGCTTCGAAAGCGCGGCGTCGCAGACGGCGCGCCAGATCTGCAGCAGGTAGTCGAGGTCCCACTGCAGCTCTTCGGCATCGCGGCCCACGCCGGCGGTGCGGATGATCACCCCCATGTCGTCGGGGATGTTCAGCGAATCCATCGCCTTCTTGAGCTCGGCGCGGTCGTCGCCCTCGATGCGGCGCGACACGCCACCCGCCGTCGGCGAGTTCGGCATCAGCACCATGTAGCGGCCGGCCAGCGAGATGAACGTGGTGAGCGCAGCGCCCTTGTTGCCGCGCTCTTCCTTGTCGACCTGCACGACGACTTCCTGGCCCTCCTTGAGGAGTTCCTTCAGCCCGGCCTTGTTGGGGTCGACGCCCGCCTGGAAGTAGTCGCGGGAAATTTCCTTGAGCGGCAGGAAGCCGTGGCGATCGCCGCCGTACTCGACGAACGCCGCCTCCAGCGAGGGCTCGAGCCGCGTGATCCGGCCCTTGTAGATGTTCGACTTCTTCTGTTCCTTGGCCGGCTGTTCGATGTCGATGTCGTACAGGTTCTGGCCGTCGACGATCGCGACGCGCAGTTCTTCCGCCTGCGTCGCATTGATGAGCATGCGCTTCATTGTTCTAGCGTCCTCGCGCGCATCCGCGCGACGGCGCCATGGCGTCGCCTCTGGGCACGGGCCTCTGTCGCGCGGGTCGCGCGGGCGAGGGCCCCAATCCAGCGCTGCACACCACGGCGGGCCGCGGGAGCGCTTGTTCGTGAAACTCGTTGTGAAACCTTGGGGCCGGCGGCGGCCTCGGTAGAACGTCGGCGCCGCACGGGTCGGATGTCATCGCACGACGGCGTCACCCGTCGGGCAAGGGCCGGCTTCGCCGGGGCGCGCTGCTAACATGGCCGACCCCGCGGGTCGTGGTCAGGCGCGCACCGGAATCGAGGAAGCGGGCTTTCGGCCCGCGCCGCGCAGCCGTCCAGGCTGGGGTATGCGGCGTTTCTTCCAGCGAAATCAAAACCTTATCTCGCGGCGCGAGTCTAGCAGAAACCGTTCATATGACGCAGCCCGAAGCAGCCGGTTCCGGCGCCCGCACCATCAGCGTGCCGGACGACCG
Organism: uncultured Lysobacter sp.; assembly: GCA_964575535.1. Lineage (GTDB taxonomy): Bacteria > Pseudomonadota > Gammaproteobacteria > Xanthomonadales > Xanthomonadaceae > Cognatilysobacter. The sequence continues at coordinate 5,920 of CAZNRZ010000034.1, forward strand.
CGAGGGCCAGCGCCTGGACAATTTCCTGCTGGGCCAGCTCAAGGGCGCGCCGCGTTCGCTGGTCTACAAGCTGGTGCGCTCGGGGCAGGTGCGCGTCAACGGCGGTCGCGCAAAAGCCGAGCGCAAGCTGGAGGCCGGCGACCAGGTGCGCATCCCGCCCGTGCGCCTGGCGGAGGAGGGCGAAAAGGCCGCGCCGGCCAAGGGGCTGCTGCAGGCGCTGGATGCCGCGATCGTCTACGAGGACGCGCGCCTGCTGGCGCTGAACAAGCCGTCCGGCGTGGCCAGCCACGGCGGCAGCGGCATCAGCCATGGCGCGATCGAAACCCTGCGCGCGCTGCGCCCGGGCCAGACGCTCGAGCTGGTGCACCGGCTGGATCGCGACACTTCCGGCCTGCTCGTCGTGGCCAAGAAGCGCTCCGCGCTGACCGAGCTGCAGGCGCTGATGCGCGAGGAGGGCGGCATCGCCAAGCGCTATCTCGCGCTGCTCGCCGGGCGCATGCCGGACGGGACGATGTCGGTCGACGCGCCCCTGCACATCGGCCTGCGCCAGGGCGGCGAGCGCCATGTGCAGGTCAATGCGATCGGCAAGGCTTCACTGAGCCACTTCCGGGTGCTGGAACGGCGCGGCGGGCAGAGCTACTGCGAGGTGCGCATCGAGACGGGACGCACCCACCAGATCCGCGTGCACTCCGCGCACATCGGGCATCCGGTCGCGGGCGACGACAAGTACGGAACGCCGGAGGTCAACAAGCGCCTCCGCGAGCAGGTGGGTCTCAAGCGCATGTTCCTGCACGCGTCGACGCTGGAGTTCGCGCTGGATGCCGGGCGCGCGCCGTACCTGCTCAATGCGCCGCTGGCACCCGAACTGGTCGACGTGCTCGACCGCCTGCGCTAGCGCGGCGACCCGCGGCTGCCGGTGTCCGCGGGACGTCGGCTCAGCGCTGCTCGTCGAGTGCGAAGCAGCGGTCGGGGCGTTCGGCGGGCGGGTTGAAGGTCATCGGGACGGCGATCGTCGACGCCACGGGTTGGCCGGCGCGCGTGGCCGCCGCGAATTCCCAGCCGCGGACGGCCTCGATGGCTGCCTGGTCGAGTGCCGCATGGCCGCTGCTCTTCTGCAGCGCCACCGGCCCAACGCGGCCATCGGGATTGATGGTGACGCGCAGGTCCGTGCGGCCGCCGACGCCGTCGCAGCCCAGCGCTTCCGGGTAGGCCGGCGGCGGCGTGCGCACGGCACGAGGCGGCTCCGAATGGCCGACGGCGGGCGCCTCCGTCGGGCTCGGCCCGCAGCCCGCGAGCACGACGCCTGCCAGCAGCGCGGCGCCCAGGCGCAGGACGCGATCAGCCGGCCAGCGCATCGGCCTTCGCCGCGCAGATGAAGTCGTTCTCGGACAGCCCGCCGACGTCGTGGGTCGAATAGCGGACGACGCAGCGGTCGTAATGCACGCCGAGGTCGGGGTGGTGATCCTGCTCATGGGCGACGAATGCCAGTGCGTTGACGAATGCCATGGTCCGGTAATAGTCCGGGAAGCGGAACGTGCGCGTGATCGCGGCGCCGTTCTCGACCACCGACCACGCCGGCGTCAGCGCGTTGAGCTCCGCGACGCGCGCCGGCTCGAGGCGATGCTCGGCGCCGCTGCGCGGGATGCAACGGGACTGGGCGAGATCGCTGGGCATGTGGGGCTCCGCAAGCAGGGATGAAGGGTGCGTAACGGCCGCTTTACCTACGGCCGGTTACTGTGCGCGACCCGTGAAAGCGCGCCGGTAGAATAGCCCGATGATCAATATCTCCGAATCGGCGCAGACGCATTTCCGTCGCCTCATCGAACGCGAGGCCATCCCCGGCCTGGGTGTTCGCCTCAGTGCCGTGCATGCAGGTACGCCGCGCGCCGACGTGCGCTTGGAATTCGCCGAGCCCGCCGATCTCGCCGGCGACGAATGGGCGGTGGACTGCGACGGCTTCACCCTGTGGCTCGACGCCGCCAGCGTGGGTCATCTCGATGGCGCGCAGATCGACTACGAGACGCGCGGCACAGGCGGGCAGCTGCAGATCCGCGCGCCGCGCATCAAGGGCGAGGCGCCCGGCGAGGGCGCGGGCCTGGTCGAGCGTGTGCGCCACCTGATCGAGCACGAGATCAATCCGCAGCTGGCTGCGCATCGCGGGCATGTCGAGCTGGAGGAAGTGGACGCCGACGGCGTGGTCTACCTGCGCTTCGGCGGCGGCTGCCACGGCTGCGGCATGGCGGACGTCACCCTCAAGCAGGGCATCGAGACGACGCTCATCGAGAAGGTGCCCGGCGTGACCGCGGTGCGCGACGCCACCGATCACGCGAGCGGCGCGGCGCCCTACATCCGCCGCGACAGCGCCGCCTGATTCCGGGCGGCCCGGCATGACCTCCGCCGCCGCCATCATCGATGCACTGAACGCGCGCGCGGCGCCGCCTGGCCGTATGCGCGAGGCGGCGCGCGCCAGCTGGGGCGGGTGGATGGCGCGGCTGGCCGAACGGCCCGGGCGCGTGTCGGGCGCGCCCGCGCAGGAGCTGGTCGATCAGCTGGCCGCACGTCCGGTAGCCGCGCCACCCGGGCGCAGCCGCGCGCTCGGGCGCTGGCAGGCTTTTGCGACGATGTGGCGCCAGGAGTGGCATCCCGCTTCGCGCGACGAGCGCAGCTGGCGCTGGACCGCCGGCGGCACGTCGTTTTTCTGGCATGCCGTGCTGGTCGTGCTCGCGCTCTGGGTCGCCACGCTGCCGTTTCTGCCGCCGCGCCCCGAGGCTTCCGACGCGGTGCAGGTGGAATACATCGGCATCGGTACGCCCGCCGAAGAGGGCGGTGGCGAGCCGCCAGCACCGGGGGAGCAGACCGATTCGCCGTCGGCCGCCGCGGGCGCCGCATCGCCGGCCGACGCATCCGCCACGCCGTCGCGGCCCATGCCTTCGATGCCCGCACCGGGCCTGCCCGCGCCGCGTGTCGAGGCGACGACGCCTGAGGTCGCAGTGCGCGAAGTGCCGGAGCCGCAGCCCGCGCCGCAGCCGCTGACCGTGAGTCCGCCGGTCTCGCCGGAGCCGGCGGTATTCGAGCTGCCGCCGACGACGGCCGCCGCACCCGCCATCGCACCGCCGCAGCTGGCGGGTGCGCCGCCTGTGCGGGTCGTCGACATCCCCGAGCCTGTACGCACGCCCGAAGTGGGCGTCAGCACGCCGCAGCCCATCGTCGGAACGGTGCGCGCGCCGACGCCGTCGGTGCAGCGGCGCGACGTTCCCGCGCCCGTGGAGCTGCCGGCGCTTCGCACGCCATCGCCGGCGATCGCCTCGCCCTCGCTGCAGGCGCGGACGCCTTCCGTGCAACGCCGCGATCTGCCGGCGCCGGCCGCGGCGCAGGCGCAGCCCGGCGCGTCGGCACCGGCCGCCGCCGCGACCACTGGGACGACCCCCGCGGGCGCACGCGCCGGCGAGTCCGCCACCGCCTCCGGCCCCGCTGTCGCGACGCGCACTCCTGGCATCGGCACCGGCCCGCAGGCGACGCCCGCGCCGGGCTCGTGGGCGACGCCGCGCCGTGCCGACGACTGGGGCGTGTCCGATCGCAACGTCCCGGGCCGCGGCGATGGCGTCTTCAACGGCGACGGCCGGCCTCGTATCGCGGCCGGTCCGGGTTCCGCCGCGCCCGGCCGCCCGCCGGGCACCCATACCGAAGAGATCGCCGACCTCGACCGCGCCGGCACGTGGCTCAAGCGCAAGCCGCATTCGTACGAGCCCACGCGCTTCGACCGGTTCTGGCGGCCCAACGAGACGCTGCTGCAGGAGTGGGTGCGGCGCGGCATCAAGCAGGTGAGCATCCCGATCCCCGGATCGAGCAAGCGCATCGTCTGCGGCATCTCGATCCTGCAGCTCGGCGGCGGATGCTGGGCGGTGGATCCGAACCTCAACGAGCAGCCCGCCACCGCGCGGCCACCGCCGGACATCCCGTTCAAGCCGCATCTGCAGGAGGATCCGGGCGCCACGGTTCCAGCCGGCGCGGCGCCGCGCGATGGCGATGGCAGCGCGGAGACGGTCGACGGCGCCGGCGATAACAATCCGGCGGGTGGGTCAGGCGGCTAGCGGCCGCCACGCACAAGCGCTGCCATCGTTGCGGTGCGCGATGGCCGTCGCTACAGGTAGCGTTACGGTGCTCCCGCGCCCCCGCACGCATCCGCCCTTGAGCGCAATCGACCTCTTCGGCGACGCGCACTCGACAACCGCAAACGAAAACGGCCCGCACATGGCGGGCCGTTCGAGCCGCCGGTTACCGGAACTCAGTTCGCGACGGTCTCGCTCATGTCGGAGAGCTTGCGCTCGCGCGAGCCGAAGTAGGCGGACAGGTCGGCGATCTGCTGGTCGGACAGCGGCTTGGCCTGGTTGGCCATCAGCGTGTTCTGGCGACGCCCGTCGCGATACATCTGCAGCGAGTGGGCGAGGTAGTCCGCGTACTGGCCCGCCAGCACCGGGTAGGTCGGATCGATGGGCGCGGCGCCTTCGCGGCCGTGGCAGTCCACGCAGGACTGGCCGGTGCCTTCGATCTTCGTCGACGCCAGCTTCTCGCCCGCGGCGATGTCGCCTTCCGGCAGGCCGGCGGACGAACTCTGCGCCGCATGCGGCGCGGCTTCGCCTTCGGTGGGCTTGCCGCCGCAGCCGGCGGCGAGCAGGGCGATGGCGAGCGCGCCGAGCAGCAAACGGGTATTCGTCATGGTCGGGCTCACTTCAGGGAGGCGAGGTAGGCGGCGAGATCGGCGATGTCCTGCTCCGTGAAGCTCTGCGCCTGCGCCTGCATGGTGGGATGCTTGCGAGTGCCGTCGCGGTAGCCGGTGAGCGCCGCGGCCAGGTAGGCCTCGCTCTGCCCGATGATGCGCGGCACGTGGTAGTGCGGATAGATGTTGCGGTAGCCGGTGACGCCGTGGCAGCCCTTGCAGGTGTAGGCCAGTTCCTTGCCGCGGGCGACGTCGCCGCCGGATGCGGACGCCGGGGCGGGGGTGGCCGCCGGCGTCGCGGCCGGGGCGGGTTGCTGCGCGTGCAGGCCGGTCGAGGCGAGCAGCGAGGTCAGGGCGATGGCGGCAATCGTCAGCGGTCGCATGGTCGGGTCCGCGGTTCTCGTTCTGGCGAATGGAAATGCGACGCCTGGGCGTTCGCACAAGCCGGCGAGTATAGCGACGAAGCGGCTTTCGACGAACAGCAGGCAGTGGGCGGCCACTGCCGTCGGCACCCATGACCTTCGGCGCATGGGCGTCGTGAAGACTGGTGATATACCTATCTACAACACCGGCATACGCCCGGCTTTTTTCCCTTATTCCATCTCCCGGGTCACCCCATGAACATCCGCTCCGGTCGCCGCATGCACGCCACCCCTCGCCATGCACTCCTGCTCGTGCCGTGCCTGTTCCTTGCCGCCTGCGGCAAGGGGCCGGACGGCGACAAGAAGGCCGGGGACGCCGCGTCCAAGGAGCCCGAGGCGGTGCCGGTCGAGGTCGCCGCCGCGACCACGCGCCCGATCGCCGCCAGCTATACCGGCACCGCCGCGCTCGAGCCGCGCAGCGAGGCGCAGGTCGTCGCCAAGACCTCCGGCGTCGCCCTGGCCGTGCTCGCTGAAGAAGGCCAGACGGTGCGTGCCGGGCAGACGCTGGTGCGTCTCGACGCCTCGCGCTCGGCGCTGCAGGCCGCGCAGACCGCCGCGCAGATGCGCAAGCTCGAAGCCAACTACGGGCGTGCGCGCCAGCTCTCCGCGCAGCAGATGGTGAGCGCGAACGACACCGACCAGCTGCGTTACGACCTCGAGAACGCGCGCGCCGCCAACCGCCTCGCCAATCTCGAACTGTCCTACGCCAACGTGTCCGCGCCGATCTCGGGCGTCATCGCGCAACGCTCGATCAAGCCGGGCAACTTCGTGCAGATCAACACGCCGATCCTGCGCATCGTCGACACCTCGAAGCTTGAAGCGGTGCTCAACGTACCCGAGCGCGAGATCGCCGTGCTCAAGGCGGGGCTGCCGGTGCGCATGAGCGTCGACGCGTTGCCGGGCCGGACGTTCGACGGCACGATCGATCGCGTCGCGCCGGTGGTCGATTCGGGCAGCGGCACCTTCCGCGTCATCGCCTCGTTCACCGGTGGTGGCCTGCTGCAGCCGGGCATGTTCGGCCGCATCCGCATCGACTACGACCAGCGCGCGAACGCGCTTGTGGTGCCGCGGGTCGCGCTGCTCGATGACGAGGGCGAACCTGCGGTCTTCGCGGCACGCGCCGGCAAGGTGGCGCGCGTACCGGTGAAGCTCGGCTACCTCGACGGCCAGTGGGCGGAGATTCGCGGCGGCCTGAAGCTGGGCGACCAGGTCGTCGTCGCCGGCAAGTCCGCACTGCGCGACGGCAGCAGCGTGCAGGTGCTGGGGCAGGCCGCGAAGCCCGCCGGCACCGCGCCCGCCGCGAACACCGCTGCACGCTGAGCCCGGAGCCGCCGCGATGAGCGAAGCCCACGACCCGCACGCGCCTCGCGAGGGCGCGCCGTTCAACCTCGTCGAATTCTCCACGCGCCGCCGCGTCACCATCGCGATGATGACGATCACGCTGGTGCTGTTCGGCCTCATCGCACTGGCCGACCTCAAGGTCAACCTGCTGCCCGACCTCAGCTATCCGACGCTCACCGTCCGCACCGAATACACGGGCGCCGCGCCGGCCGAGATCGAGACGCTTATTTCCGAACCGGTCGAAGAAGCCGTCGGCGTCGTCAAGGGCCTGCGCAAGCTCAAGTCGGTGTCGCGCACCGGCCAGTCCGATGTCGTGCTCGAGTTCGCCTGGGGCACCGACATGGACCAGGCCAGCCTCGAAGTGCGCGACAAGATGGAGCTCGTGCAGCTTCCGCTGGAAGCGAAGAAGCCGGTGCTGCTGCGCTTCAATCCGTCGACCGAGCCGATCCTGCGCGTGGCGCTGACCAGTACCGCGGCGGGCGATCCGCTGCGCGAGCTGACATTGCTGCGCCGCTACGCCGACGACGATCTCAAGAAGAAGCTCGAGCCCGTCGAGGGCGTGGCGGCGGTGAAGGTGGGCGGCGGCCTCGAGGACGAAGTGCAGGTCGACATCGACCAGCAGAAACTCGCGCAGCTCAACCTGCCGATCGACACCGTCATCGCGCGGCTGAAGGCGGAGAACGTCAACATCTCCGGCGGCCGGCTCGAGGAGGGCTCGCAGCGTTACCTCGTGCGTACCGTCAACCAGTTCGGCACGGTGGACGAGATGCGCGAGATGCTCGTCACCACGCAGTCGGCTGGCGGAGGCGCGCAGCAGAGCGCGGCCGAGCAGATGGCGCGCGTGGCCGCGGCTTCGGGCGACGCGAACTCCATGGCCGCAGCGGCCTCGCTGCAGAACGCGTCGTCCGGCGCTTCGGGCGCGGTGGCCGGCGGCATGCCGGTGCGCCTCAAGGACATCGCCACCATCCGCCAGGGCTTCAAGGAACGCGAGGCGATCATCCGCCTGGGCGGCCGCGAGGCCGTCGAGCTGGCGATTTACAAGGAGGGCGACGCCAATACCGTCGCCACCGCGGATGCGATCGACGCGCGGCTGAAGGAAATCCGCGAGCAGATGCCCAAGGGCATCGAGCTCACCACCATCGACGACCAGTCGCAGTTCATCCGCCACGCCATCAGCGACGTGAAGCTCGATGCGGTGATCGGCGGCGCGCTGGCGATCCTCATCATCTTCCTGTTCCTGCGCGACGGCTGGAGCACGTTCGTCATCTCGCTGTCGCTGCCCGTTTCGATCATCACCACGTTCTTCTTCATGGGCCAGTTCGGCCTGAGCCTCAACGTGATGTCGCTGGGCGGGCTCGCGCTCGCGACCGGCCTGGTGGTCGACGATTCGATCGTGGTGCTCGAAAGCATCGCCAAGGCACGCGAGCGCGGGCTGGGCATCCTCGACGCCGCCATCCAAGGCACGCGCGAGGTCAGCATGGCGGTGGTCGCATCCACGCTCACCACCATCGCGGTGTTCCTGCCGCTGGTGTTCGTGCAGGGCATCGCCGGCCAGCTGTTCCGCGACCAGGCGCTTACCGTGGCGATCGCGATCGCGATCTCGCTGGTCGTCTCGATGACGCTGATCCCGATGCTGAGCGCACTCAAGGGCCGTGCGCCGATGTCGTTCGAGGACGAGCCCACGCATCCCGCTTGGACGCCGGAAAAGCGCGCGCTCAAGCCGGTGGCTGCGGTGAACCGCGGCGTCGCGGCGGGTACGCGCTGGTCGTTCTTCGGCATCGCCTGGCTCGTGGTGCGCATCTGGCGTGGCCTGACCCGCGTGGTCGGCCCGGTGATGCGCAAGGCCAGCGACGTCGCGATGGCGCCGTACGCGCGCGCCGAACGTACCTACCTGCGCCTGCTTCCGGCCGCGCTGTCGCGTCCGCTGCTCGTCGCCGGCCTCGCGACTGCGGCCTTCGTCGCGACGCTCGCCGCCGTTCCGCTGCTGGGTGCGGACCTGATCCCGCAGCTCGCGCAGGACCGCTTCGAGATGACGGTGAAGCTGCCCCCGGGCACGCCGCTGGCGCAGACCGATTCGCTGGTACGCGAGCTGCAGGGCAAGCATGGCGACGAGCCCGGCATCCGCACGCTCTACGGCGTCAGCGGCAGCGGTACGCGACTCGACGCGAACCCGACCGAGAGCGGCGAGAACATCGGCAAGCTCACTGTAGTGATGGCCGACGGCGGCAGCAGCGAGATCGAAGCCGCGACCACCGAGCGCCTGCGTTCCACGATGCGCGCGCATCCGGGCGCGCAGGTCGACTTCGCTCGCCCCGAGCTCTTCAGCTTCGCGCCGCCGCTCGAGATCGAGCTGCGCGGTCAGGATCTCGAAAGCATCGAGCGCGCGGGCCAGCAGATGGCGACGATGCTGCGGAAGAATCCGCACTACGCCGACGTGAAGTCGACGGTGGAGCAGGGCTTCCCCGAAATCCAGATCCGCTTCGACCAGGACCGCGCCGGCGCGCTGGGCCTGTCGACACGCCAGATCGCCGACGTCGTGGTGAAGAAGGTGCGCGGCGAAGTCGCCACGCGCTACAGCTTCCGCGACCGCAAGATCGACGTGCTGGTGCGCGCGCAGGAAGCAGACCGCGCGTCGCTGGAAAGCATCCGCCGGCTGATCGTGAACCCGGGCAGCAGCCGCCCTGTGGAACTCGCATCCGTCGCCGACGTCGTCGCCACCATGGGCCCGAGCGAGATCCATCGCGCCGACCAGGTGCGCGTGGCCATCGTCTCCGCGAACCTGCGCGACATTGACCTCGGCACGGCCGTGCGCGAAGTGCGGCAGATGGTCGAGGACCAACCGCTGGGCGCGGACGTCGGCATGCACATCGGCGGCCAGGGCGAGGAGCTGGACGATTCGGTGCGCTCGCTGCTGTTCGCCTTCGGCCTGGCGATCTTCCTCGTCTACCTGGTGATGGCCTCGCAGTTCGAATCGCTGCTGCACCCGTTCGTCATCCTGTTCACCATTCCGCTGGCGATGGTCGGCGCGGTGCTGGCGCTGCTGCTGACGAACTCGCCGGTGTCGATCGTGGTGTTCATCGGCCTGATCCTTCTCGTCGGCCTGGTGGTGAAGAACGCGATCATCCTCATCGACAAGGTCAACCAGCTGCGCGAGGGCGGCGTGCCCAAGCACGAGGCGCTGATCGAAGGCGCGCGCTCGCGCCTGCGCCCGATCATCATGACCACGCTGTGCACGCTGTTCGGCTTCCTCCCGCTCGCGCTGGCGTTCGGCGAAGGCGCCGAAGTGCGCTCGCCCATGGCGATCACGGTGATTGGCGGCCTTCTCGTCTCTACGCTGCTCACGCTGGTGGTGATCCCGGTGGTCTATGACCGCCTCGACCGCCGCGCCGACGCCTACTACACCGAGCGCGGCCGCCTTGCGCGCCGCCAGCGCGCGGAGACCGCCGCGGCGATCGAGCTCGATGCGGGAGCCGCCGGATGAGCGTCGCCGAACTCAGCATCAAGCGTCCCGTCACGACGATCATGTTCTTCGTGACGATGGTGGTGATCGGCCTCATCGCCGCGCTGCGCCTGCCACTGGAAGCGTTTCCGTCGGTCTCGTTCCCGGTGGTCTTCGTGCAGATGCCCTACGAGGGCTCGACGCCGGAGGAAGTCGAGCGCACCGTGCTGCGCCCGGCGGAGGAGGCGCTGGCCACGTTGTCGGGCGTCAAGAGCATGCAGGCCACCGCACGCGCCGACGGCGCCAGCGTCATGGTGCTTTTCAGCGACTGGGAGCGCGACGTGCAGATCGCCGCGTCCGAGGCGCGCGAGCGCATCGATGCGATCCGCGGCGACCTGCCCGAGGAGCTGCAGCGAATCTTCATCGGCAACGCGAGCACCGACGACGAGCCGGTGCTCGCCATCCGGCTGGCCAGCGAGACGCTGAACCTCGCGAACTCGTATGACCTGATCGACCGCGAACTCAAGCGTCGCCTCGAACGCATTCCCGGCGTCGCGCAGGTGCGCGTGTCGGGCGCCACGCCCAACGAAGTCGAGATCGCCATCGATCCCGACCGCCTCGTCGCGCATGGCCTCAGCCTCAACGACCTGACGCGCCGCCTGCAGAACGTGAACTTCTCGGTGTCCGCGGGGCAGATCACCGACGGCGGCCGTCGCCTGCGCGTGCAGCCGGTCGGCGAGCTCAGCGACCTGCAGCAGCTGCGCGACCTCGTCATCGGCGGTAACGGCGTGCGGCTCGGCGACATCGCCGACGTGCACCTCAAGCCGGCGCGGCAGGACATGGGGCGGCGGCTCGACGGCCATCCGGCGGTCGGGCTCGACATCTTCAAGGAGCGCAGCGCGAACCTGGTCGAGGTCGCGCGCCTGACGCTGGACGAGGTCGAGCGCATCCAGGCAGAGCCGGCGATGCGCGGAATCCAGGTCAAGGTGATCAACAACCAGGGCGAGAGCGTCACCAGCTCGCTCACCGAACTCGCCGAAGCGGGTGCGATCGGCCTCGTGCTGTCGATCGCGGTGCTGTTCTTCTTCCTGCGCCACTGGCCGTCGACGCTGATGGTCACCCTGGCGATCCCGATCTGCTTCGTGATGACGCTGGGCTTCATGTACTTCACGGGCGTCACGCTCAACATCCTGTCGATGATGGGCCTGCTGCTCGCGGTCGGCATGCTGGTCGACAACGCGGTCGTCGTCGTCGAGAGCATCTACCAGGAGCGCGAGAAGAATCCGGGCAACCCGCGGCTGGCCTCGATCCTCGGCACGCGGCACGTCGCGATCGCGCTGTCGGCCGGCACGCTCTGCCATTGCATCGTGTTCATCCCGAACCTGTTCGGCGAGCGCAACGTGCTGGCGATCTACCTTTCGCAGATCGCGATCACGATCTCGGTGTCACTGCTGGCGTCGTGGCTGGTGGCGGTGAGCCTGATCCCGATGCTGTCGGCGCGCCTGAAGACGCCGCCCGCGGTGAACCGCCATGGCGGCGTCATCTACAGGCTGCAGCAGCGCTATGCCGGGCTTCTGCGGTGGACGCTCGAGCACCGCGGCAAGAGCGTGCTCGGCATCCTGCTGATCGTCGCGATCAGCGTCGTGCCGATGAAGATGACGAAGTACAACATGTTCGGCGGCGACGACGGCGACGAGACCGAGATCGGCTACCAGTGGAACGGCAGCTTCACGATCGAGCAGGTGTCCGAGGAGGTCGCGCGCACCGAGGCCTTCCTGCACGAGAACCGCGAACGCTTCCACATCACCCAGATCTATTCCTACTTCAGCGAGCAGGGCTGGGCGGGCACGCGCGTCACCTTCGACCCCGAGTACAACGGCGAGATCAAGCCGCTCGTCGATGCGATCAGCGAGGCCCTTCCGAAATCGGCACGCGCGAAGCTGATCGTCGGCCGCCAGGGCGATGGCGGTGGCGGCAGCGCGCCGAAGACCGTGGAGCTGCAGCTCGTCGGCGATTCGACGCATACGCTGCTCGAACTGGGCCGCGACATCGTGCCCATCCTGTCGGCGCGCAAGGA
>CAZNRZ010000035.1:0-17343 GCA_964575535.1 uncultured Lysobacter sp.
TCCGGCCCATCGACGTGCCGGCGCTGCGCGATGCGCGTCGACAGGAAAAAGCGGCCGGCTGATCCGGCGCCGCGTGCCGTGGAAAAAAAGACGCCCCGGGATTCGCATCCCGGGGCGTTCGCACGTGGGAAACGCGCGTGGGGAGGGGATCAGTCCTGCGCGGCCTGGTAGGCCGTGAGGTAGCGGCTGGCAGCGACGGCGAAGGCGGCACGCGTCACCGTCTTGCCCGGGTCGAAGTAGGCCTTGAGCGTCGGCTGCAGGTCGAACGGACCCTGCACCACCGCGAACCGCGCGTTGATGAGGCCGAGGTCGAGCGCCTGCTGCACGTAACCGCGCAGCGCGGCGGGAATCGCGGACGCGTCTTCGATGGGGATGCGCTTGCCGTCGTAGAAGACGGTGAGCTCGCCGCTGAAGGCGCGCGCCTCGGTCTGCAGCGCCATCGACTGCACCAGCGAATAGGCCAGGCTGACACGCGTCACCGCATCGTTCGGGCGGAACGCGCCGTTCACCGTGCCCATCACCGGGTCCTGGCCATGCGCGAGGTCGCGCAGTGCGCCGCCGCGCGCCGCCGCCGATTCGGCGAACGCATAGCCCATGCTGCCCGCGGACATGTCGCTGAAGCTCGACTTGCCGTTGAACGGGAGGTGCTGGCGCACGTTCTGGCCCATCAGCAGGTACTGCGCCATCTCGATGCGCTTGAGCGTTGCATCGGGACGGAACTGCCTGTCGGAATGGCCGTCGACGAGGCGGTTCGCCACGGCGAACTCGATGGCGCCGCGCGCCGGATGGCTGGCGACGTCGTTCATGCCGGTGTAGCCGGCGCTGCGCAGGAAGGTGATCTCGCCGTTGACCGTGCCCGGCAGGCCGACGCCATTGGTCGAGCCCGTCGGGTCGAGGCTGACGCCGGAGACGGAGCCGATGCCGCGCACCTGCACGCGCCAGGTACCGGCCTTGCCCGGTGCGCCGGTGGTCACGGTGTCGCCGAGCACGGGGAGCGCGATGGCGGAGCCGTAGCGGTTGCCGTCGGGATCGATGAGGGCGACGGCCAGCGTGTTCTCGCCGATGGTCGCCCGCGCCGCGACCCATGCGACATCCGCGCCCACTTCGAACGTGTGGTCGGTGAGCGGGCCTACCGGAAGGAACTGCAGGGAGAACGGCTGCGGCTCGCCGCCGGGCACGGTGAGTGCATTGGCGTTGAACGTGCGGAACGCGTTCACCGTGGCGCCCCAGCCGGAGCGCACGCCGGCCGATTCGGCCACCGCGGCATAGGCGTTGAGATGGCCCGCGCCCGCTTCCCACGGCAGGCGGCCGGACATGTTCGTCGCAGTGCGCTCGATGATGTCCTTGACCTGCGAGGGGGTGAGATTGGGATTGGCCTCGAGCATCAGCGCGACCACGCCGGCGACGTGCGGAGTCGCCATCGAGGTGCCGCTCGAGTAGGTGTAGAAGGGCAGGTGCTCGGGCGCGAGGCCGACGTCCTGCTGCGCGGCCAGCGCCGGCAGCGCGCCGGTGTTCGCGCGCGTCGAGATGATGTCCACGCCGGTGGCGACGACGGTCGGCTCGTTGATGTAGGTCCAGCTGCGGCCATCGGGCATGGTGAAGCTGCCGCTCTCGCCGCGCTTGCCGCGCGAGGAGAACGACGTCAGTACCCCGTCCTTCTCGCCCGCGCCCACCGAGATCACCCACGGCGCCTGCGCGTAGGGGTTGTGCGTGTCTTCGCCCGGGCCGTCGTTGCCCGCGGCGAACACCGAGACGATGCCGCGCTTGTACAGCTCGTAGGTCGAGATGCTGACCGGGTTCATCGGATCGAACTTGCCGCTGCTGCCCCAGGAATTGGAGACGACGCGGATCGGATCCTTGAAGCTGAACTGGTTGGTGGCCGCGTAGTCCAGGCCGCCGACGGCGTCGAGCACGAACAGCACCGCACCCGAGCCGTAGCCGACGATCGAGGCACCCGGCGCTGCACCACGGAACAGGCCGTTGGAGCGCTCGCCGGTGCCGCCAACGGAGCCGGCGCAGTGCGTGCCGTGGCCGGAGCCGAGGTCGGTATTGGGCACGCCCTCGAGGTAGGTCACCGGCAGGATGCCCGGCGCCAGTTCGCGCGCCAGCTCGGCCAGCACGTTCTGCGGGGCCAGCACGTTCTGCACGACGTGCTCGCCGAGCTTCAGGTCCTCGTGCGTGGCGTCGATGCCCGAGTCGTTGACCATCACGCCGATCCCGCGACCGCTGAACGGGATCGCACGCAGGAAGTCGGCCGGATTGGCCACCACCCGCGCCGCGCCCGACATCTCGCGCTGCTCCTTGTTGAAGTAGCGCAGCGGCGCGTTCCAGTAGATGGAGACCACGTCGTCGTTCTTGGCGAGCGCGCGGATCTCGGCCGGCGTGGCCAGCACGCCGGCTACGGGCAGGCTGCGCATGACGCGGCCCTTCTCGATGCCCAGCGACTTGAGCACGGAGAGCTGGCCGGCCGTCACCGGCCCCGACTGCCTGTAGCTGACGACGACCGCCAGCTCGTCCGCCGGCGTGGCGGCGATCAGCTTGCTCAGCAATTGCGGATCGAGATGGGCATCGGCGAGGGCGACGCCGCTGGCGAGCAGGCCCGCGGCGAGCGCGGAGATGCGGATGGCGGTGCGGGACTTCGTGGCGGGCATGACGGTCTCCGGGGGAGGAAGGGACGCGCACTGGCGACGTCTCCGTTGTCCGCCTTTCCGGCGCGCCTTCACATCCGGTGTTCCCTCCACCCGCGGCAGGGGTAAACACCCAGACCGCCGTGGGTGGAAATGCGGCTGGACCGCCGGAGCCATCGATGGCACCGTCCATACGCCCGGCGGGACGAGCGAACGGGCCCTTCACGCGGCGGCCGATAGCGTCGCTGCGTTCACGATGTCTGGACATCGACCGGAGTCCTCCATGCCACGCACCCTCGCCCGCTGGTTCGCCGCTGCGCTGCTGGTCCTCGCCGCGCCCGTCGTGGCCGCCCAATCGCTGCCGGTCCGGGTCAGCGTCGCCGGCGATGTCGCGAAGATCGACATCGGCGCCCCCGGCCTGGAAATCGCCGACGTCACGCTCACCTTCGACGACGCGACCGGCCTGACCGCGGGCAACCTGGGCGTGGCCGCGCAGCTCGTGCCGCTCACCGACGCATCGCTGCTGACGCGCCTGCCGGGAACGCTCGCATCGCTGCCGGACGCGCTCCCGCTGCTCGTCACGATCGAGCCGCCGGCCGGGGGGCTGTCCTTCGAGGGCGTGGTGAAGGTGGAGGTGCACACGCACGCCCTGCCCTATACCTACGGAAGCTCGTTCCGCCTGTTCAAGGCCCCGCTGGGCGGCGCATTCCGCGACATCACCACGGAAGTCGCGCAGGGCAGCGTGCGTGCACGCGGCACCACCGGCGGGTTCTCGCAGTTCCTCGTGCTGGCCGACGTGCGCCCCACCGGGACGGTCGTGGCGGAGAAGCTCGGCCGCCTGCAGAGCCGCATCGCGCTGCTGCCGCCCATCGAGGCCATGCCGCTCGAGGCCCGGCGCGCCGCGGCCGCGAACGCGGTGGCCGAGGCGCGCTACGACGACGCGCTCTCGCATCTCGACGCACTCGCCGCCCGCGTCTCCGCGCGTGCCGGCGCATACATCCCGCAGGCCTGGACCGCCGGCGGCGGCTCGCAGAACCATGCGGGCGAACTGCTGGCGGGCGTGGCGACGGCGAAATTCTCGGTCGCCTACCTGCGCAATTTCGGCCACTGATTCCGGTCGCGGAGCAGATGCCGCCCCTTGCGCGCGGGCGACGGGCCGCGCGCTAAGATGCCGTGATGCAGGCACGGCTGATCGCCTACGTCCCCGAGGGGGCCGCCATCGCGCGTATCGTCGCGCCGGGCGGCCGTCTGCTCGTGGGGCGCGGCCCGGACTGCGACCTGCACATCCCCCATCCCTCGATCTCGCGGCGGCACGCCGAGTTGCAGGCGGATCCCTCCGGCGGATGGCGGCTGGTCGACCACGACAGCAAGAACGGCAGTTTCGTGAACGGCGCGCGCGTCTCGCAGGAGCGCCTGGTCGGCAATGCATGGCTGCGCTTCGGCGACGTGCACTGCGAATTCGGAACGCTTGACGCCGCCGCCGCCGAGGCGCAGGCGCGTCGCTGGCGCGACCGCCGCACGCAGGCCACCGCTTTCACCGCGCGCATCGATGCGCTGGGCCAGCCCGATGGCGCGCCCGGACGCAGCCAGGAACTGCTCGACCACAGCCTGCGAGCGGTCGTCGAACTTGCGCAGTGCAGCCGTGGCTTCGTGCTCGTGGTGGAGAACGGCCGCTACCGTGTGGCCTCGTCGCTGGTGCTCGATCCCGCCTTCGCACAGGGCGACGGCTTCAGCGGTAGCCACGGCGCGGTCATGCGCGCGCTCAACACCCGCGAGCCGGTCGTGTTCAACGACATCGGCCAGGACGCCTGGCTGGCGGACCGCGATTCGGTGGCCATCGCCGGCCTGCGCACGCTGGTCGCGCTTCCCCTGCTCGACGCCAGCCGCCCGCTGGGCGTGATCTATGCGGACCGTCGCGAACCGGGCGCCCCGCTGACGACGCTCGATCTCGAACTGCTGCAGGCCTTCGGCGAGCGCTGCGCGCTGTGGCTGGCGGCCGAGCGTGAAGCCGACGGCCGTGCCGTGCCGGCGCTGCCCGAGGCGGAGGACTGGCCCGTGCTGCTTTCGGGGCACGGCACGATCACCCGATGACCGCGCCGACGGCAACCGGGCTCTATGCGCAGATGGAACTCGCGCCCGGCACCGTCATCGCCGGGCGTTTCCGCATCGAGGCCCTGATCGGCGTCGGCGGCATGGGCGTGGTCTACCGCGCGCAGGACGAGGCGCTCGGCATCGCCGTCGCGATCAAGCTGCTGCGGCCGGAACTCGCGCTGCGCCCCGACGCGTTCGAACGCTTCCGCAGCGAGTTGCTGCTGGCCCGGCAGGTGTCGAGCCCGCACGTGGTGCGCATCCACGACATCGCCCGCCACGATTTCGGCAGCGGCGAGGCGCGCTGGCTGATCAGCATGGACCTCGTCGAAGGCGAGGCGCTCGACCACCGCCTCGACCGCGGCCCGCTGCCGGTGGACGACGCGCTGCGCATCGCCCGGCATGTCGCGCTCGGCCTCGAGGCCGCGCATGCGCGCGATGTCGTGCACCGCGACCTCAAGCCCGCGAACGTGCTGATCGACGCCGCGGGCAATGCCTACATCAGCGACTTCGGCGTCGCGCGCTCGATCGCCGGCAGCACGCGCGGGGCGACCGCCGGCATCGTGGGCACGCCCGACTACCTGTCGCCGGAACAGGCGCGCGGAGAAGCGGTCGGCCCGCGCAGCGATCTTTACGCGCTGGGCCTGATCCTGCACGAGATGCTGACCGGCGAGCGTGCCTTCGCGAGCGCGACCGCGGCCGAAGCGCTGGCGCAACGGCTCGTACGCACGCCGCCGCTGGTCACGCAGTCGCGCCCCGACGCGCCAGCCTGGGTGGCGCGGCTCGTCGAACGCCTGCTGCGCCCCCAGCCTTCGCATCGCCTGCCCGATGCACGCGCGGTGGTCGACGCCATCGACCGCCAGGCGCTGCCGCGCGATCCGGCGGCGCGCCGGCGCACGGCCGTCGTTGCAGCGTCGGTGCTCGCCGCCGTCGCGCTCGCCGCCGGTGGCGCGGCCTGGTGGTCGCAGCGGGAGGCGGCCGCAGTCGTCGCGCCCGCGCCCTCGCGCCCGCTGCAACGCCTGCTGCTGTTGCCGCTACAGGGCGACGCGGTCGCCGAGCCGCTGCGCCTCGGCCTCGACGTGCACCTGCGCGCCGGGCTCGCGCAGGCGCCGGGGCTGGCAACCGTCGATGCCGGGCGCACCTGGCAGGCCGTGCGCCAGCTCGGCGCTTCGGCGTCGCAGGCCGATGCACGCGAAGCCGCGGCGGCCAGCCGCGTGCTGCGCATCGGCCTCGAGCGCGTCGCGCAGGGCTGGAGCGCGCACGCGGAACTCGGCGACGGCGGCGGCGCCGAACGCTGGACGACGGCCGCATCGGGCACGCCGGCCAATGCGCTGCAGTCGTGGGCGGCGTCGGCGGAAACGCGGCGCCGGCTCGGCGTCGACGCCCTCGCACTGGTGCTGCCGCCGCCCGACTCCATCGCGATGCTCGGCGAAGCCGAAGCCGCGCGACGCGCCAACCGCTACGACATCGCGCACGAGCGTCTGCGCAGTGGCCTTGCCGCCGGAAGCCGCGACCCGGTGGGCTGGCTCGCGCTGGCCGACGTCGCGCAGGCGGTGGGCGATCGCGAGGCGGCGCTGTCCGCGATCGAGCAGGCGCGGCGCGCCGTCGTGCCGGGCGCGAACCGGCTCGCGCGCCGCCTGCAGGCCGAACAGGCGCTGCTCGAAGGCGATTCGGCCGCGGCGGTCACCCATTGGGGCGCGCTGCTGGCACAGACGCCGGAGGACACGTTCGCCGAACTTCAGCTCGCCCGCGCGCACGGTGCCGGCGGCGACTTCACCGCCGCCATCGACACGCTCGAGCGCCTCACCGCCCGCGATGCGCAGGACGCGCGCGCCTGGTTCGAGCTGGGCAAGTTCGCGATCCTGCAGGGCGATGCGCGGCGCGCGGTCGAGGACTACCTGCTGCGCGCACTGGTGCTGTTCAAGCGCAGCCGCGATGCCTACGGCGAAGCCGAGGCCGTGAACGCGCTGGGCATCGGCTATGGGCGTCTCGGCCAGACCGCCGACGCCGAGGAGCAGTACCGGCGCGCGGTGGACCTGCGCCGCAGCGTCGGCAACCGGCGTGGCGTGGCGACCAGCCTGCGCAATCTCGCCAACCTGCTGGCGCAGCGCGGCGCGTTCGAGGACGCGGGCGCGGCGCTGGATGAAGCGCGCGCGCTGTATGTCGAGCTCGGCGACCGCGCCGGCCTCGCCGGCCTGGACAACGAACGCGGCCTGCTCGCGGAGGAACGCGGCGACTACCGCGCCGCCCTCGATTCCTTCCGCCTCGCACTGCAGGGCTGGGAGCGCGCGGGCGAGCGCCACGGGGTGGCCGAGGCGCTCAACAACATCGGCTTCGCGCACTACCAGCTCGGCGCCTACGACGACGCGCAGGCCTACTGGCTGCGCGCCGCGGACGGCTATCGCGACCTCGGCGCCGACACCGGCGTCATCCGCACGGGGCAGAACCTCGGCCTGCTGGCGATCGCACGCGGGCGCTGGGACGAAGCGCAGCGGCGCCAGTCCGATGCGCTTCTGCACGCGCAGCGCAAGCAGATGGCCGAAGAGGCGGCGGTGGGCCATCGCAATCTCGCCGAGCTCGCGATCGCGCGCGGCGACATCGCCACGGCGCTGCGCGAGGCTGCCCGCGCCGAAGCGCTGTTCCGCGAGCGCGATGACCTGCGCGGCAGCATCGACGCGCGCCTGCTGCGCATCGAGGCGCTGATCGCGTCGGATGACCACGCCGCCGCGACCGGGATGCTGGACGCGCTGCGCGTCGACCTGGATGCCGCCTCCACCGAGCAGCGCGCGATCGCACGGCGCCTCGAAGCGGAGCTCGCCCTCGGCCGGCGCGACACCCGCTCGGCACTGGCTTCGCTGCGCGCCGCGCGCGACCTCGCTGCGGCCTCGGGCGTGCGCCTCCTGCAGCTCGAGATCGACCTCGCCGAGGCCGTCGCCACGCGCCGCGACGTGGCGCGTTTCGACGAGCCTACCGCCGCACTCGGGCATGCGGCGCTGCGCATCGACTGGCTCGAAGCGGCGCTCGAAAGCGCCGTCTCGCGCGGGGACGCCGACGCGGCGGTGCGCCATTACCGCGAGGCGCTGGGCTGGGTGCGCGGCACGCACACGGCGCGCGCGATTCGCCTGCACGCACTCGGCGCGCGTGCACGCATGCTCGCAGGCGACGCAGCCGGCGCACAGGACGCACGCCGCGCCGAACAGGACGCACGCGCGGCCCGGGCGCGCGCGTTGCCGCAGCCGGACGCCGCCACCCCATCCCCCACACCCCCGACGCAGGGAGCGCGTTGACCATGTCGACCGGACACCCGGAAAACACCGCCCGCTACGAACACCTGCTCGCACGGCTGGAAGCGAACGAGCGCGAATTCCGTCGCCTCGGTCGCTCGGTGCTGCGCGTGCAGGAGGACGAGCGCCGACGGCTCGCGCGCGACCTGCACGACGGCGTGGGCCAGAACCTCACCGCGCTCAAGCACCGCCTCGCGCGCCTGCGCGACGCCGCGGCCGCGCGCGACGACGCGCTGCACGCGGGCCTCGACGCCGCCATCGCCCTCTGCGCCGACACCCTCGAGGACACACGCGAACTTTCGCGCCTGCTGCGCCCCACCATCCTCGACGACCTCGGACTCGAGCCCGCGCTGCGCTGGCTGGGGCGCAGCGTCGGCGAGAGCGCGGGCATCGCCGTCGCGGTGGAGATCGAGCCGCTGCCGGAGATCGACGGCGAGCGGCAGACGCTGATCTTCCGCATCGCGCAGGAAGCGCTCAACAACATCGTCCGGCATGCACAGGCGCGCAGCGTGCTCGTGCGCCTCGTCGAGCGCGACGGACGGCTGCAACTGCAGATCGTCGACGACGGCCGCGGCTTCGATCCGGCGTCGCAGTCCGCCGGGAGTGGCCTTTCGGGCATGCGCGAACGCCTGCGGCTGTTCGAAGGCGCGCTCGAAGTCCATTCGGCGCCCGGCCACGGCACCCGCATCCGCGCCGTGGTGCCGCGCACCGGCTGACGCGGCTTGACGGCGCCTGCGCCGCCGCTCACGGTGGCGGCATGGCAGCCATCCGCGTCCTCATCGCCGACGACCACACGCTCGTGCGCGAAAGCCTCGTCGGCCTGCTGCAGTCCGAGGGCGACGTACTGGTCGTCGCGCAGGCCGCGGACGGCATCGAGACGGTGGAGAAGGCGGTCGCGGTACGGCCCGAGGTCGTCGTGGTTGACCTGTCGATGCCGCGCCTGGGCGGCATCGAAGTGGTGCGGCGCCTGCGCGAGGCCCTGCCGGACGCGCGCGTGCTCGTGCTCACCATGCACCAGGAAGACGAGTACGTGCTGCAGGCCGTGCGTGCCGGCGCGTCGGGCTATCTGGTCAAGGACAGCGCCGGCTCCGAGCTGCTCGCCGCCGTGCGCAACCTGCACGCAGGCCGCGGGCACTTCGGGCCGCAGGCAGCCCGCACGCTCGCACAGCAGCTGCAGCATCCGGAACGCACGCTCGACGATCCCTATGGCCGCCTGACGGCGCGCGAGCGCGAGGTCTTCCACCTGATCGCCGAAGGCCACACCACCAAGGAGATCGCGCGCGCGCTCGACATCTCGGTCAAGACCGCCGAGAACCACCGCGCCCGCGTGCTCGACAAGGCCGGCGTGCGCAACACCGCCGAGCTGGTGCGTTACGCGCTGCGCAAGGGGTTGCTGGACTAGCGCATACGCAGGCGCATGGGGACTACACGCCTGCGCATGGGGGTTTTCCCCGATTGCGACTGGGGTGTGGACCGGATGGGAGTAGGACGCACGGGGCTCGATGCTGCGGGCTGCATTCCCCCGCCGAGGCTTCCCCATGTCCCTCCAGCATCGTCCCCGCCTGCGCGCCAGCCTGCTGGCCGTCGCCATCCTCGCCACGCCTTTCATCGCCGAGGCCCGTCGCCTCGACCGCCAACTCGAAGCCGTCCTGCCCACCCTGCCCGCGACCGGCTCGCTGGAAGTCATCGTCACGTTCAACGGAAGCACGCCGGTGACCGATGCGCAGCGGCAAGCGCTCGCCGCGCTCGGGCTCAAGGGCGTGACCATGCGTTCGCTGCCGATCGCCGGCGTCGTCGCCACGCCGGCGCAGATCCGCTCCCTGCTCGGCATGTCCGACGTGCGCTCGGTCTGGCTGAACGCGCCGCTGCAGCTCGAGAACCGCGAGGCCACCGCGCTGACCGGCGTCGACCGCCTGCGCACCGACAGCGGCATGCGCATCAACGGCATGCCGTACACCGGGCGCGGCCTGAGCGTGGTGGTGAACGACTCGGGCGTCGACGGCACGCATGCGGACGTCAGGTTCCCCGAGCACACCCGCCAGAACGTGCTCGCGCAGACCAACCTGTACGCGCTCGACGCCATGCTGCCGATCACCTACCGGGAAGGCGTGGCGAACACCGACATCGCCGGCGGCCACGGCACGCACGTCGCCGGCATCATCGGCGGCAACGGCGCGAACTCGCCGGGCGCGTCGATGGAGGGCGTCGCCCCGGGCGCCGGCATCATCGGCTACGGCTCCGGCGCGGGCCTCTTCATCCTCGACACCATCGGCGGCTTCGACTACGCGCTGACGCACCAGGCGCAGTACAACATCCGCGTCA
Organism: uncultured Lysobacter sp.; assembly: GCA_964575535.1. Taxonomy (GTDB): domain Bacteria; phylum Pseudomonadota; class Gammaproteobacteria; order Xanthomonadales; family Xanthomonadaceae; genus Cognatilysobacter. Next base: position 10,322 of record CAZNRZ010000035.1, read on the forward strand.
TCTCCAATTCCTTCGGCAACACCGGCGACACCGGCACCGACTTCGATCCGGACGACCCGACCAACGTCGCGACCAAGAAACTCGCCGACCGCGGCGTGGTCGTCGTGTTCTCGGCAGGCAACTCGGGCTCCGGCGAAGGCACGATCACCGGCAACTTCAAGAAGGCGCCGTGGGTGGTGACCGTTGCCGCCGGGGACAAGCAGGGCCGGCTCGCGACGTTCTCGTCGCGCGGCGAAAAGGGCCGCGGCGGACGGGTCGACATCGACGGCGTCGGCTATACATGGGAAGACCGGCCGACCGTCACCGCGCCGGGCGTGGACATCGCATCCGCCCGTGCTTCGCTGGGCGCGCTCGACAAGGCCTCGATCGAAGCGGATGCCGCCGCGCTCGGCACGAACCTCGCGCCCTACTACACGCTGATGTCCGGCACGTCGATGGCGGCGCCGCACATCTCCGGCGTGGTCGCGCTGATGCTCGAAGCCAACCCCGGCATGGACTGGCGCGACGTCAAGCGCGTCCTGCAGGAGACGGCGTCGAACATCCCCGGCCACGAGGCCTGGGAGGTCGGCGCTGGCTACGTCAACGCCTACGCCGCCGTGCAGGGCGCGCTCAAGGCCGGCACGTTCGGCAGCACCGTCAACGCCGCGCGCAGGTTCAATGCGAATGCGCAGGTCTCGGCTGCGAGCAGCACCGATCACACCATCGACTTCAGCCCCGTCGGCCCGACCGGGTCGGTCGCGTTCCAGGTCGGCAGCGACATTTCGCTCGTCGCCGCGCGCGCCAACGTGGGCGAGAACACCGTCGCCATCTCGCTCACCGATCCGAACGGCAAGCGCTACGGCTCGTCGATCGCTCTGCCGGTGCTGGGCCAGAACATCGCGGTTTCCGCGCCGGGCGTTGCGGGCACGTGGACGCTCACCGTGCGCGGCGTCGGTTCGGTTTCGGGCGTCGCGCTGGATCCGGCGGGCGTCACCAACGGCTACGGCGTGCCGGGCCCGGTGACGGTCAACGTCAAGCAGTTGCGTACCGACGGCTACACGGGCCTGAACGACGTCGCCGGCCACGCGGGCCGCGGCTTCATCGAGCTCGGCGTGTCGCGACGACTGGTCGACAGCCATGCCGATGGCCGCTTCCTGCCGGATGCACCGCTCACCCGCGGGCAGCTCGCCGACTTCCTCGTGATGGGCGCCGGCATCCGCCAGAACAGGCCGCTCGGCGGCCGCTCGACCCACAGCGATCTCAGCGCGGTGCATCCGCTCTCGGCGGTCGCCGAAGCGGTGACGGCGAAGGGCGCGGCGCAACGCGATGTCGTGCATGCGCAGTCGGGGGTGATGGGCCGCGTCGGCACCGCATTCCGTCCGGACGATTCGGTGACGCGCGTCAGCCTGGCCTACTCGCTGGTGCAGAGCCTCGGCCTGCAGGCGGAGGCATCGGCCTTCGGCGACACGCTGACCGCTCTGTATGACGGCAAGCGCGTGCCGGTGGCCGACGAGAGCGCGATCCCGGCCAGCCTGCGCGGCTACGTGCAGTACGCGCTGGACCTCGGCCTGATCAACGCACGCTTCGAGGTTTCGCAGGGCCCGTTCGACCTGCAGCCCACGCTCAGGGCGTATTTCGATCCGTCGCAGGTCGTGACTCGCGCGGCCTATGCGGCGGCGGCCACCCGCCTGCACGCGGCCTACGGTCTGTAAGCCTTCTCTCCTTGCAGATCCTTCGAAGCCCGCCTTCCCGGCGGGCTTCGTCGTTGCGGGCGATGCAGGCGCACCATCCGCACGGGTATGCTCGCCGTTCCACCGGAGGAACGCGATGCGCCCACGAATCGCCCGTGCCAGCCTGATCCTCGGCCTCGCCGCGCTGCTCGCCGCCTGTGGCGGCCCGGTACGCCGCGTGTCGGAGCCCACCGCGCAGATCCAGCAGCTCACCGTGCGCGCCGACGGCCGCTGGAGCGTCGACCTGCGCCTGCAGAACTACAGCAGCATCCCCATGCGCTTCAACGACGTGCGCCTGGCGCTGACCATCGCCGGCGAGGCCGCGGGCGAGCTGCGCGCCACGCCCGCGTTGAGCATCGGCCCGGAATCGGCCGACGTCATCGCCGTGCAGATCGATCCCGCCTCGGCCGCGAAGATCGCGGTGGCCGACGCGCTCGCGGGCGGGCGCACGGTGCGCTACGCGCTCGCCGGCGACATCGCCGCGACGCCCGACGAGGCCACGCAGCGCAGCTTCGAGATCCGCCGCGAAAGCGCCCTGAGTCCCGCCCCGGGCCTGCCCGGGGTCCTACGCTGAGACCACACCCATGAGCCGTTACGACGCCCCCCTCGCCGACATGCGCTTCGTGATGTACGGCCTGCTCGACGCCGAACGCGAGTTCGCGCGCCTGGGCTTCGCCGACGCCACGCGCGACGTGCTCGACGCCGTCTTCGAGGAAGGCGCGCGCTTCGCCCGCGACGTGCTCGCCCCGCTCAACCGCGTCGGCGACGAGATCGGCTGCAGCCTCGACACGGCCACCGGCGACGTGACCACGCCGCCGGGCTTTCGCGAGGCCTATGCGCAGTACGTGGACGGCGGCTGGACCGGGCTGGTGGCGCCGGTCGACCACGGCGGCCAGGGCCTGCCGCAGGCCGCCGGGTTCCCGATCAAGGAAATGATCGACGCCGCGAATCTCGCCTGGGGCAACTTCCCGCTGCTCTCGCACGGCGCCACCGAGGCGCTGTCGCACTACGGCACCGACTGGCAGCGCGAGGTCTTCCTCAAGCCGCTGGTCGAAGGCCGCTGGACCGGCACCATGTGCCTGACCGAGCCCCACTGCGGCAGCGACCTGGGCCTGCTGCGCACGCGCGCGGAGTCGCGCGGCGACGACACCTACGCGATCTCCGGCACCAAGATCTTCATCACCGCCGGCGAGCACGACATGACGGACAACATCGTCCATCTCGTGCTCGCGCGCCTGCCCGACGCGCCCGCGGGCGTGCGCGGCATTTCGCTGTTCGTCGTTCCGAAGTTCCATGTGGCGCGCGACGGATCGATCGGCGAGCGCAACGCGCTTCGCTGCGGCAGCCTCGAACACAAGATGGGCATCCACGGCTCGGCCACCTGCGTCATGAACTTCGACGGCGCCATCGGCCATCTGGTCGGCGAGCCGCACAAGGGCCTGGCTGCGATGTTCGTCATGATGAACGCCGCGCGGCTGGCGGTCGGGCTGCAGGGCCTGGGCCTGTCGGACCGCGCCTTCCAGAACGCGCTGGTCTACTCGCGCGAGCGCCTGCAGATGCGTGCAGCCGGCGGCGCGAAGTATCCCGACAAGCCGGCCGACCCGATCATCGTGCACCCCGACGTGCGCCGCATGCTGTTCACCTGCAAGGCGCTGGTGGAAGGCGGCCGCGCGCTCGCCTACGACGCCGCACTGCAGCTGGACATCGCGCAGCACGCGCCGACGTCGGAAGAACGCGAGCAGGCCGACGCGCTCGTCGGCTTCCTCACGCCCATCGTCAAGGCCTGCCTGACGGAATGGAGCATCGAGTGCACGTACAACGCGTTGCAGTGTTTCGGCGGCCACGGCTACATCCACGAGCACGGCATGGAGCAGCTCGCGCGCGATGCACGCATCACCACGCTCTACGAGGGCACCACCGGCATCCAGGCGCTCGACCTGCTCGGCCGCAAGGTCATGCTGCTGAAGGGCGCGGGCATGAAGATCATGCTCGGCCGCATGCGCGAGTTCGCCACCGCTCATGCCGGGCATGCGCACGCCGGCGGCTACTGCGCCGCGCTCGAGGAACTCGCGTCGAAGTGGCAGGCACTGGCGGTCGAGGTCGCACAGCGCAGCGAGGGCGACGCGGACGAACTCGGCTCCGCCGCGTATGACTTCCTGATGTACTCGGGCTATGCCTGCCTGGCCTACTGGTGGGCGCGCAGTGCCGTCGCTACCGACCATGCGCCGACACCGGCCTTCGCCGAAGCCAAGCAGGCCACCGCGCGCTTCTACTTCGAGCGCATCCTCCCGCGTGCATGGGCCCATGCCGACGCGCTGCGCGCGGGTGCGCCCGCGCTGATGCATCTGGACGAAGGCGCCTTCGACCTCGGCCGCTGAGGCCGGCGGGCCGCTGAGCCCGTTCCTCCCGCCTCCGCGACGCGCAGCCGTCGCGGAGGCGTTATATGCTCGGGCCATGGACGCCCATCGCATGCGGCTGCGCCTGATCGACAGCGGTTCCGACGCGGTCCGGTCGGCGACGCCGCTGCCGCGCCCGGCCACGGGCTATCCGCTGGACGGCGTGCGCCTGCTCTCACTCGACGCGCACGGCCACGTACTCGACTGGCTGCACTGGCACGACGCCACCTGCCTCTACGCGCGCGGCGCGGTCGCCTGGACGCTCGGCGATCCCTGCCTGCGCGTGCGTGGCGGCAACTGCCGGCGCACGGGCGCGCAGAGCATCCTCGAACTGCATCCGATCATCGCCACGCGCGGCCGTGCGCGTTCGCAGGCGCTCAACCCCACGCCCACGCTCACCAATCCCGCACTGTTCGCGCGCGACGCGCAGCTCTGCCTCTACTGCGGCCAGCAGTTTCCGCGCAGCCTGCTCACGCGCGACCATGTGCGGCCGCTGTCGGGCGGCGGGCGCGACACGTGGGAGAACGTCGTCTCCGCGTGTTTCCCCTGCAACTCGCGCAAGCGCAACCGCACGCCGCAGCAGGCCGGCATGCCGCTGCTGGCCGTGCCCTACCGGCCGAGCTGGATCGAACACCTGATCCTCTCGAACCGGCACATCCTGGCGGACCAGATGGAGTTCCTGAGAAGCCAGCTGCCGAAGAACAGCCGCATCTGCGCGTAGCGCTGTCGCGGAAAGCGGGCGACGGCCTGCGTCGACTGCGCGCCTGTTCACAGAACGACGCTCCGCCCCCGTCCGCTGCCATCCCGCCGCCGGCATCGCGTTGACGCGACGCAGCCCGTCCGCAACACTCCGGGCAAATCCAGGGTAGAGACGTATGGCCGTATTGAACCTCGGCTTTACCGGCATGGACTCGGCTACCGAGTCCGAACTGCGCCGCGCATTCGAGCAGGCGTTGCCGATGGCCGGCGGCGGCTGGCAGCTCGTGTCCGACACGCATGCCGACTACGTCGTGGTCGACATGGACAGCATGTACGGCCCGATGAGCTGGCTGCGCCTGCATGCCGCCGGCAAGCAGGTGATCGGCCTCACCGCCGCGCCGCGTTCGCAGACGCCCTACCGCCTCGGCCGCCCCATCGGCGCCGATGAACTGGCGGTGCTGCTGCGCGACGTGCGCGGCCCGGTCGCGGATGAAGCACCCGTCGCGGCATCCGCGCCGTCGACGCCGGCAGCCGCTCCGGCCTCGGTGCCCTCCGGCATGACGCCATCGCCGCAGCCGCAGGACCAGCTGCCCGAGGAACTTCCGGTCGCCGCCGCAGCGTCGGAACTTCCGGCGAATCCGGATGCGATCGTCGAACCGGTACGAGCGGCCGTCGAACCGCCGAGCAGCGCCGTCGCCCAGGTCCTGCCGCCCGCGCCCAGCATCGCGCCGCATGTGCCGGCGCCTGCGGCAGTCGCGCCCGCGTCGGCACCCGAGCCGTCGCGCAGCGCGGAGCCGCAGACGCTCGCCGAATGGCTGGCATCCGGCCGCCTGCGCGGGCGTACGCGCTTCGAGCGCGATGGTGCATCGGTACTGGTGGACGCGGATGAGCGCCAGTACTTCGGCCCCGCGGCCCTCAAGCCGCTGGCGCCGCTGTTCGAGGTCGCGGGCGTGCAACAGTCGGATTTCGAAACGGTGGGCGCCGACGTCTGGGCCGCGCAGACCGCCGCGCTCGGCACGCCGCAGCCGCTGGCACGGCTGGTCTGGTACGGGGCGATGCTTGCCGGCGGCGGGCGCATCGCGCCGGGCTACGACGAGTCCGCGCGCTTCAAGCTGACCAAGTGGCCGCAGACCGAGCGCGAGTTCCCCAAGCACTTCCGCATCGCCACCGCGATGATGAAGGGCCCCGCCACGCTTGCCGAAGTCGCCCAGGCCGCCAGCGTGCCGGAGAGCGACGTCGCCGACTTCGTGAACGCCTCGCTGGCTACCGGCTTCGCCGAGCCCTGGCGCGAGCCCGAACCCGAGCCTGAAGCGACGAAATCCGGCGGGCTGTTCGGGCGCCTGCGCGGACGCTGAACACTGCGCCTTGCCCCCGCCGGTACGCCGGCGGGACAATGCGGGGTTCGCTTTCCCGGCTGCCCCGATGATCGACCCGCAGCGCTATCCGCGCCTTTCCCGAATCGCCACCCCGCTCGAGCTCCGCCAGTTTCCGGAAGAGGAGCTGCGCGCGATCGCCGACGAGCTGCGCGCCTACCTGATCGAGCAGGTCGCGCTGGTGGGCGGGCATTTCGGCGCCGGCCTGGGGGTCATCGAGCTCACCGTCGCCCTGCACTGGCTGTTCGAGACGCCCGCTGACCGCCTGGTCTGGGACGTCGGCCACCAGACGTACCCGCACAAGATCCTCACCGGCCGCCGCGACGCGATCCACACCGTCAAGCAGAAGGACGGCGTGGCGCCGTTCCCGAAGCGCGAGGAATCGGAGTACGACACGTTCGGCGTCGGCCATTCGTCGACATCGATCTCCGCCGCGCTCGGCATGGCGATCGCGCTGCAGCGCATGGGCGACGAACGCAAGGTCGTCGCGGTGATCGGCGACGGCGCGATGACCGCCGGCATGGCCTTCGAGGCGATGATGCATGCAGGCGGCATGGAACCCGAGCCGAACCTGCTGGTGATCCTCAACGACAACCAGATGTCGATCAGCGAGAACGTCGGCGCGCTGACCAAGATGCTCGGCCGGCTCACCGGCAGCCGCACGCTCAACGCGATACGCGAGGGCGGCAAGAAGCTGCTCGGCGACAAGGACAAGGCGCCGGCGCGTTTCGTGCGGCGCTGGGAAGAGCACTGGAAGGGCATGTTCGTGCCGTCCACGCTGTTCGAGGAGATGGGCTTCCACTACACCGGCCCCATCGACGGCCACGACATGGACGCGCTGGTGT
>CAZNRZ010000036.1:0-4680 GCA_964575535.1 uncultured Lysobacter sp.
GCAAGGGCTACGAGCTCGCCGAGGGCGACCAGATCGGCTACCACGCGGTCTCGCCCTTCGATCCGGCGAAGGGAATGATCGCCAAGGCCGGCGCGAAGAAGCCCACCTATACCGACATCTTCGGCGACTGGCTCTGCGACATGGCCGCGGCCGATCCGCGCGTCATGGGCATCACGCCGGCGATGCGGGAAGGCTCCGGCCTCGTGCGATTCAGCCGCGAATATCCCGAGCGCTATTTCGACGTCGCCATCGCCGAGCAGCATGCGGTGACGCTCGCGGCCGGCATGGCCTGCGAAGGCGCGAAGCCCGTCTGCGCGATCTACTCGACCTTCCTGCAACGCGGCTACGACCAGCTCGTGCACGACGTCGCCATCCAGAACCTCGACGTGCTGTTCGCGATCGACCGCGGCGGCGTCGTGGGCCCGGACGGCGCGACGCATGCCGGCAACCTCGATCTCTCCTACCTGCGTTGCGTTCCGAACATGGTGGTGATGGCACCGGCCGACGAAAACGAATGCCGGAAGATGCTGTCGACCGGCCACCGTTACGAAGGCCCGGCCGCCGTGCGCTATCCGCGCGGCACCGGCCCGGGCGTGGCGATCGAGCCCACGCTCGACACGCTGCCGATCGGCCGCGCCGAACTGCGCCGCCGCGGCGGTCGCCTCGCCCTGCTCGCCTTCGGTGCGATCGTGCCGGCGGCGGAGGCGGTCGGTGCGGAGCTGGGCCTCAGCGTCGTCAACATGCGCTTCGTCAAGCCGCTGGACCGCGAGCTGATCCTGGAGCTCGCGCGCGCGCACGAGGGCTTCGTCACGCTTGAGGACAACGTCGTCGCGGGCGGCGCAGGCGCGGGCGTCGCGGAACTGCTCGCGGCGGAAGGCCTCGTGCTGCCCATCCTGCACCTCGGCCTGCCCGACGAGTTCCAGCACCATGCCAGCCGCGAGCAGCTGCTCGCGGAGGCCGGGCTGGACGTGGGCGGTATCCGTGCGGCGATCGCCCGACGCTGGCCCGAGGTCGTTTCACCGGCGCGCGCCGCGGCGTTCCAGGGGCGCTGAGCCGGCAGGAATCCTCCGGCCCGCCACGCCCGCAGGCGGTCGCAGCGCCGCCGCGAGGGGTGCGAAACGGCGCGAGTGATCAGCGTGCGGGGCCAGCGACCGCGCCGTTCGCCGCCGGGTCCTGCGCGACGCTTGTCGGCGCCTCGACCACGTAACCCTTGGCCGCGAGCGCCGCCACCAGGCCATTCGGGGACAGCACGTCGTTCATCGGCAGCACCGCGAAGGTCGTGCGGTGGCGCGACAGGCTGGACTCCGCCTCCGCGATCCACTTCTGCCTCGCCTGCGCCTCGAGCGTGTCCATGCCGTGCTTCGCGGCGAACTCCCCGCCGAGCATCGCGCGCTCGCACACGTCCCCGAGATCGGGATTGCGCAGCCTGCCCAGCGCCTGCACGTCGCCGGTCGCCCAGGCATTCGCGCGCGCGGCCAGGGCCGGCAGATCGTGTTCGACGCGATCGAGCGCCTTCTCGAAGCATTCGATGTCGTCGAACTGCGCCGTCTTGAACTCCTTCAACACGGCCTTCGGATTCTTGATCTTCAGGCGCGCACTCACGCTCACCGGCTTCAGCCCCTCGGCCTTCATGGTGTCGGCGAGTTCGGTGCGTACGACGTCGCGCCCGGACAGCCCCTGGCGCCGTATCGCCTCCTCATAGAGCTTGCCGACCGCGAAAATCGGCCGCCACTTCTCGATCGAGCCGTCGCGGCCGATGTGGCGCTGCTTGAGGGCCTGCCATCGTGCGTACAGCGGCGCGGGGAGAACGTCGCGCAGTTCCCTGTCGCCGGGATTGGTGCGCACGCCGACCAGCGAAGGCAGCAGCGCGAGCTTGCCGAAAAAGCCGATGTCGGCGTCGACCACCACCGACGGCGCAGCGATCACCGCATCCGCCTGCTTCAGCACCGAGCGCGCCTTGCTCGCATTCCATGCCATGTCCGCGGGCAGCGGCGACACGGTGCCGAGCACCCACAGCGCGTTGTCGCCCTTGCGGACCTTCCACATGCCGGGCCCGGGCGCGCGCACGACCGCACTCTCGAGCACCTGCTCCCCCGCAGCCGGCGACTGCGCGGCGGGAGCGACCTGTGCGTGTGCGGGCGCCGACGAAAGCAGCAGCGCGAACGTGGCGACGTGATGCAGACGCATGGAAACTCCTTTCCTGTAGTGCCGGACGGCATTGACCGCCGCTGTGACTGCGCACGCACGACGGAAGTTCCGTGCAGCATGCGCCGCAGACCGGATGGCGGGACCTGCAGGAAGTGACCCCGTCGAGATGCATGCCGTGCAATCGCGCAAACGACGACGCCCGGCATGGGGCCGGGCGTCGCGGTGCATCGTATTGGTCGGGGTAGCCGGATTCGAACCGACGACCACTTGTCCCCCAGACAAGTGCGCTACCAGGCTGCGCTATACCCCGGAAAGCCTGTCCGCCGAAGCGGGGGCGCAGTATAGCGCTTCGGCGCCTGCGCTTGGTAAGTCGTGTCGCGCTGCACAGGCACACTGCCCTGCACGGTCGGCGACATCCCGTTTCGCGATGCCGTCCCTCTGAAATCCGCGAGCACCGGGGTCATTGCGGACACCGTGCGGCACGCTGCCCGCGCCGCACGCAGGCGCGCCGGCAACTGCGGGATCAGCGCCTCAGCAGCTGCAGAACCTCTTCGAGCTCCATCCGCACCTGCCGGATGATCTGCGAGCTGAGCGCGGACTCCTGCTTCTGACCGTCGCTATCCAGGCGCAGCCGCGCGCCGCCGATCGTGTAGCCCTGCTCGTACAGCAGGCCGCGGATCTGGCGCACCATCAGCACCTCGTGGCGCTGGTAATAGCGACGGTTGCCGCGACGCTTGACCGGGTTGAGCGTCGGGAATTCGGTTTCCCAGTAGCGCAGCACGTGCGGCTTGACGTCGCAGAGCTCGCTCACTTCGCCGATGGTGAAGTAGCGCTTGGCCGGGATCGGCGGCAGTTCCCTGTTGCTTCCCGGGTCAAGCATGGCCGGTCGCCCCTGTATAGGCCTCGACGCGCTCCTTCAGCTTCTGGCCGGGGCGGAACGTCACCACCGTGCGGGCCGAGATCGGAATCTCCTCGCCCGTCTTCGGATTGCGGCCCGGGCGCTGGTTCTTGCGGCGCAGGTCGAAGTTGCCGAAGCCCGACAGCTTCACCTGGCGGCCGTTCTCCAGCGCCTGGCGCAGCACGTCGAAGAACGAGTCGACGAACTCCTTGGCCTCGCGCTTGTTGAGGCCGACCTCGTCGAACAGTCGCTCGGCCATCTCGGCCTTGGTCAGCGTCATCGGTGCGAATTCCTCGGGGCTAACTGCGGATCGTCGCGCCGTGCTCACGCTGCATCGCGGCGACCACGTCGCCGACGACGGCGTCCACGTCGCGGTCGGTCAGAGTGCGACTTTTCTCCTGCAGGATCAAGCCCATGGCGACACTCCTGAAACCCGTTTCGACCCCCTTGCCGCGATACACGTCGAACAGCACGACGTCACGCAACGAGGGGCCGGCGGCGGCGCGCAGCGACGCCTCGATCGCCGCCCAGGCCGTGCCCTCGGGCACGACGAACGCGAGATCGCGGCGCACGGAGGGATAGCGCGAAAGCGCGTCGGCGCACGGCACGGCGCGTGCCTGCACCGCATCGAGGTCGGCCTCGAATGCGACCACGTCGGCATCGATGTCGAGCGCCTTCTGCAGGCGCGGATGCAGTTGCCCGATCCACCCGACCACGCGCCCGTCGCGCAGCACGTCCGCGGAGCGGCCCGGATGCCCCCACGGCCGCGTCGAGCGCGAGTACGTCAGCGAGGCGCCGGACAGGGCGGCGAGGCTCTCGAGGTCGCCCTTGAGGTCGTGGAAGCCGACCGGGCGCGAAGCGTGCCCCCACTGCTCGCCGCCGGCGCTGCCGCAGGCGACCGCCGCGACGCGTTGCGTGTGCAGCGGCGCCTCGCCGTCGGCTGCGGCATGGAAGACGTTGCCCAGCTCGAACAGGCGCACGCGCGGCTGCTGGCGGGCGGCATTGCGGCCCACCGCCGCGGCGAGCCCGGGCAGCAGCGACGTGCGCATGACGGCCAATTCGGCGCTCAGCGGATTGGCGAGCGCGACCGCGTCGTCCTGCAGGCTCCACGCGTCGAGCCACGCGGCATCGACGAATGCGTAATTGATGGCTTCGAGGAAATCCCGCGTGGCGAGCGCGCGGCGCAGATGCGCCGCCTCGACGCGCGTCTCCGTAGCCGGCGCCAGTGGCACCACGCCGGCCGGCAACGTCGTCGGCACGGCGTCGTAGCCGTGGATGCGTGCGATCTCCTCGATCAGGTCCTCCTCGATCGCCAGATCGAAGCGCCGGCTCGGCGGCGTCACCGTCCAGCCGCCTTCGATGGTGTCCACCGCCAGCCCGAGCGCACGCAGGATGCGCTCGACCTCGCCGTCGGCCACGCCGGCACCGAGCACGCGTGCCAGGCGCTCGCGGCGCAGGCGGATCGCGCCGGGCGCGGGAAGATGCGCGTCCAGTGCCGCCTCGACCACCGGGCCTGCACGGCCGCCGGCGATGTCGATGATCAGGCGCGTCGCGTATTCGATGGCCTGCCGCGGCAGCGCCGGATCGACGCCGCGCTCGAAGCGGTGCGACGCATCGGTATGCAGCCCGAGCCG
>CAZNRZ010000036.1:4780-17194 GCA_964575535.1 uncultured Lysobacter sp.
CGTCGCGCGTCGCCTCCGTCACCCGCGTGTCGTGTCCGCCCATGATGCCCGCGAGCGCCATCGCACGGTCCGCGTCGGTAATGACCAGGAAGCCGGCGTCGAGCGCGGCTTCGCGACCGTCAAGCAGCGTGAGCCTCTCGCCTTCGCGCGCGGCACGTACGCCCACCGGGCCGGTGAGTGTCGCGCGGTCGAACGCGTGCATGGGCTGGCCGAGTTCGATCATCACGTACTGGGTGACGTCGACCAGGAACGACACCGGCCGGATCCCGCTGCGGCGCAGGCGCTCGGCCATCCACACCGGCGTGGCGCGGCTGCCGTCGACGCCCTCGATCACGCGGCCGCAATAGCGTGGCGCGTCGGCGCCTGCATCGAGTTCGACCGGCACTGTGGCTTCACTCGTGCACTCGACCGCTGCGATGTCCAGCGGCGCGACCTGCGCGCCCGTCGCGGCCGCCACGTCGAAGGCGATGCCGCGCACGCTGAAGCAGTCCGCGCGGTTGGGCGTGAGCTTGATCTCGATGCTCGCATCGGGCAGCGCCAGGTATTCGCTCAGGCGTGCGCCCACCGGCGCATTGGCAGGCAGCTCGAACAGGCCGGATGCATCGGCGTCGACGCCGAGCTCCTTCGCCGAGCAGAGCATGCCGAACGACTCGACGCCGCGCAGCGTGGCGGCGTTGATCGCCATGCCGCCCGGCAGCGTGGCGCCGACGGTGGCGACCGGCGCGGCCAGCCCGACGCGTGCGTTCGGCGCGCCGCAGACGATCTGAACCGGCTCGCCCTGGCCGATGTCCACCCGGCAGACCTGCAGGCGGTCGGCCTCGGGATGGCGTTCGGCGACGACGATGCGGCCGACGAGCACGCCATCGAGCGATTCGCCCAGCGGCGTGACCTCCTCGACCTCGAGGCCGATCGCGGTCAGCGTCGCGGCGAGCTCGTCGCGCGTCGCGGCGGTCGGGACATGCTGCCTGAGCCAGTTTTCGGAGAATTTCATGGGAAGCCGTGATTGGTGATGGGTGATGCGTGACTCGCAACAGCGGCGGAACCGCCTCGTGCGGTCACAACCGGAGCCGAACTCATTCAACCGCACGCCCCAGGTGAACGCGACTCGCTCCTACGAATCGCAAGTCACGAATCACCCGTCACGGCGTCAAGCGAACTGGCGCAGGAACCGCACGTCGTTCTCGAAGAAGCTGCGCAGATCGTCGACGCCGTAGCGCAGCATCGCGAAGCGCTCCACGCCGAGACCGAAAGCGAAACCCGTGTACTTCTCGGGATCGATGCCGACGTTGCGCAGCACGTTCGGATGGACCATGCCGCAGCCCAGCACTTCCAGCCAGCGCGTACTGCCATCGGCCTGCTTCCACGCGATGTCGACTTCCGCCGACGGCTCGGTGAAGGGGAAGTAGCTCGGGCGGAAACGCATCTCGAGGTCGTCCTCGAAGAAGGCGCGCACGAACTCGACCAGCGTGCCCTTGAGGTCGGCGAAGCTCGCGCGCTCGTCGACCAGCAGGCCTTCGACCTGGTGGAACATCGGTGTGTGCGTCTGGTCGGAGTCGCTGCGATAGACCTTGCCGGCGGCGATCATGCGCAGCGGCGGGCCGCTCTTCGACGCGACGGCGTCCTGCATGAAACGCACCTGCACGCCGGAGGTGTGCGTGCGCAGGAGGCGACCGTCGGCAAAGTAGAAGGTGTCGTGCATCGCCCGCGCGGGATGGTGCGGCGGGAAGTTCAGCGCTTCGAAGTTGTGCCAGTCGTCCTCGATCTCGGGACCGTCGGAGAGCTGGTAGCCCAGCCGCCCGAAGATCCCGGCGATGCGTTCGAGCGTGCGGGTGACCGGATGCAGGCCGCCGTGCGCGACGTCGATGCCGGGCAACGTGACGTCGATCGATTCGGAGGCGAGGCGCGCGTCGAGCGCGGCGGCGTCGAGCGTCGCCTTGCGTTCCGTGATCGCGGTGGTGACGGCATCGCGCGCGGCGTTGATCGCCTCGCCGGCGGCCTTGCGCTGCTCCGCGGGAAGCGCACCGAGCTGCTTGAGCTGGCCGGTGATGCTGCCGGACTTGCCGAGCAGCGCGACGCGCAGGGTTTCGATGGCGTCGGTCGAGTCGGCGGCCGCGATGTCGGCGAGCGCCTGCTGGGTCAGCGACTGGATGTCGGTCATTTCGAGTCTGTCTCCGCATTGCCACGGATCGGATGTCCGATCCGGACGTCGGCCAGCGGGCGGCGGCCGGATGTCGCTCCCGGCCATCGCGCACACCGCGCGATGGCGTTCAGCCCGGCATGCGGCTGTCGCCGCGATCGCCGCGCTTCACCCCCGAAACGAACATGGGGAAGGACTTGCGCCCTTCCCCATGCGTGAGGCTTTCAGCGAAAGCCCGCATGAGCGGGCCTCGCCTGATGCTGCCCCGTGAGAGTCCGCACGACGTGCGGCTCCTCGCGGGTTGACCTGCACTTATGCGAGCGCGCTCTTCGCCTTCTCGGTCAGCGCGGTAAAGCCCGCCGCGTCGTGCACGGCGATATCCGCCAGCACCTTGCGATCGAGCGTGATACCGGCCTTCATGAGACCGTTGATGAAGCGGCTGTAGCTCATGCCGTTCTGACGGGCCGCCGCATTGATGCGCGCGATCCACAGGGTGCGGAAATGACGCTTCTTCTGCTTGCGGCCGATGTACGCGTACTGCAGCGCCTTCGTGACCGCCTGCTTGGCGACGCGGAAGACCTTGCGACGCGCGTTGTAGTAACCCTTCGCCTGGGCGAGAACCTTCTTGTGACGGCGGCGCGCCATCACACCACGCTTGACTCGTGCCATTGTTCAGCCCTCCTCAGAGATACGGAAGCATGCGGTCCAGACGGCCCGCGTCCTCGGCACGAACATGGTTCGTCTGCCGCAGGTTGCGCTTCCGCTTGGTCGCCTTCTTGGTGAGGATGTGGCTCTTGTTGGCGTGGCCGCACTTGTACTTGCCGGAAGCGGTCTTCCGGAAGCGCTTGGCCGCCGCCCGATTGGTCTTGATCTTGGGCATTGCGATGTCCTAATCGGATGTTCTGACTGGCCGGGCGGTGGCTGGCGCCACGCTTTCCTTCCTGCCCGTACCGGCGGGTGGTCGACGATCCGGCGGGGCCGGTCGTGACGGGTCCTGGATGCCTTGCGGCACGCCCGGCGAACCGGGCCGCGTATTGTGCACGACCGGTTAAGCCCCTGCAATCAGCGGGTTGGGCCTGCCGGTGGGCCGTCGCGCATCGGGAGGGATCAAGCGCTTTCCACCTGCCCCCGCCCATATCGACGCCGGGGCGGTGCGTACCTCTGCCGGGAGCCGTGCCCGGGCAGGCAAAGCGCACCGGGGACTCCTCTCGCACATGCCCGGGTGCGTTGGGGTTGCCCGGGTTATGGCCTGCAACGCGAACGGCCCGCCGAGGCGGGCCGTCCTGCGATCCGAAGCGGCCTTACGGCTGCTTCTTCTTCGGCGCGATCATCATCACCATCTGGCGGCCTTCCAGACGCGGGCGGGACTCGATGACGATGTCCTCGCCCAGGTCCTGCTCGATGCGCTGCGCCATCTGCCGGCCCAGCTCCTGGTGGCTCATCTCGCGGCCACGGAAGCGGATGTTGACCTTGATCTTGTCCCCTTCCTCCAGGAAGCGGCGCATGTTGCGCAGCTTGATCTGGTAGTCGCCCTCGTCGGTGACGGGGCGGAACTTCATTTCCTTGATCTCGACCTGCTTCGACTTCTTCTTGGCCTCGTTCGCCTTCTTCTGCTGATCGAAGCGGAACTTGCCGAAATCCATGATCTTGCAGACCGGCGGATCGGCATTCGGCTGGATTTCAACGAGATCGAGGCCTTCGTCCTGGGCCATCGTGAGAGCTTCGTCGCGCGTGAGCACGCCGATCATCTCGCCGTCGCTCCCGATAACCCGGACGCGGGGGACGCGGATCTCGCTGTTCTTCCTGCTGGGCTTTTCTGCGGTACTGATGTGTCGATCTCCAGGTGTGGAACCGGCCGTGGGACGGCCGGTCATGTCGGCAGACGGGCCTTAGAGGCCCTCGCCCTGCAGTCGCGCGGCGAACTGGTCGATGCTCATCGAGCCCAGGTCCTCGCCGCTGCGGGTCCGCACGGCGACCATGCCGTTCTCCTTCTCGCGGTCTCCGACCACCAGCAGGTACGGCACGCGCTGCAGCGTGTGCTCGCGGATCTTATAGCCGATCTTTTCGTTCCGCAAATCGGAATGGACCCGGAAGCCTTGATTCACAAGGGTTTTCCGGACCTCGTCGACCCAGTCGGCCTGGGCGTCGGTGATGTTCATCACGACCGCCTGCACCGGGGCCAGCCAGCTGGGGAAAACGCCGGCGTGGTGCTCGATCAGGATGCCGATGAAGCGCTCCATCGAGCCGACGATGGCCCGGTGCAACATCACCGGGTTGCGGCGCTGGCTGGCCTCGTCGACGTACTCGGCACCCAGGCGCCCCGGCATCATGAAGTCGACCTGCATGGTGCCCAGCTGCCAGGTGCGGCCGATGGCGTCGCGCAGGTGGTACTCGATCTTGGGGCCGTAGAAGGCGCCCTCGCCCGGCAGCTCCTCCCATTCGACGCCCGCGGCGCGGAGCGCATCGCGCAGGGCGATCTCGGCCTTGTCCCAGGTCGCGTCGTCGCCGAGGCGATTGTCCGGGCGCAGGGCGATCTTGATCTGGATGTCGGTGAAGCCGAAGTCCGAATAGACCTTCAGGGCCTGCGCATGGAACGCGCGCACTTCCGCCTCGATCTGGTCCTCGGTGCAGAACACGTGGCCGTCGTCCTGCGTGAAGCCGCGCACGCGCAGGATGCCGTGCAGCGCGCCCGAGGGCTCGTTGCGGTGGCAGGCTCCGAACTCGCCGTAGCGGATCGGCAGGTCGCGGTAGCTGTGCAGGCCCTGGTTGAACACCTGTACGTGGCCGGGGCAGTTCATGGGCTTCAGCGCGTAGGTCCGCTTCTCGGACTCGGTGAAGAACATGTTGTCCTTGTAGTTGTCCCAGTGGCCGGACTTCTGCCACAGCGACACGTCGAGGATCTGCGGGCAGCGCACTTCCTGGTAGCCGCTGTCGCGATAGACGCGGCGCATGTACTGCTCGACGACCTGCCAGATCGACCAGCCCTTCGGATGCCAGAAGATCAGGCCCGGGCCCTCTTCCTGGAGGTGGAAGAGATCCTGCTGCTTGCCGATCCTGCGGTGGTCGCGCTTCTCGGCTTCCTCGATGCGCTGGATGTAGGCCTTGAGCTGCTTGGAATCGGCCCAGGCCGTGCCGTAGATGCGCTGGAGCTGCTCGTTCTTGGAGTCGCCGCGCCAGTAGGCACCACTGATGCGCGTGAGCTTGAACGCCTTGAGGAAGCGCGTGTTCGGCACGTGCGGGCCGCGGCACATGTCGACGTATTCCTGGTGGTGGTACAGGCCCATCCGTGTCTCGTCGGGCATGTCCTCGATCAGGCGCAGCTTGTAGTCCTCGCCGCGCGCCTTGAACGTCGCGATCACCTCGTCGCGCGGCGTCATCTTCTTGATGACGTCGTACTCGGTGTCGATCAGCTCGGCCATGCGCTTTTCGATCGCCGCGAGGTCATCGGGCGTGAACGGGCGCTCGGAATGGATGTCGTAGTAGAAGCCCTCGTCGATCACCGGGCCGATCACCATCCTGGCGTCGGGATAGAGCTGCTTCACCGCGTGTCCCACCAAGTGCGCGCAAGAGTGGCGGATGATCTCGACGCCCTCCGGATCCTTCGGCGTGATGATGCGCAGCGTGGCGTCGTGGTCGATGAGGTCGGAGGCGTCGACGAGGCGGCCGTCGACCTGCCCGGCCAGCGTGACCTTCGCCAGGCCCGGGCCGATGGAGGCGGCGACCTCGGCCACGGAAACGGGATGGTCGAACTCGCGGCGCGAGCCGTCGGGGAGCGTGATGGCGATCATTGGAGGTCCGGAGAAGCGATGCGGCGGCGGCACGGGATGCGGTGCCGGCGCGGGCCGGCACGGGGAGGTCAGCGCTGGGCAGTGGATGTGCTCATGTCGCACGCTCGGCCTGCGTTCCCGCGGCCACCTCGATTCAGGCGCAGCGGGCGCTGCGCGGAGGGCAATGGTTGGCGGTTTCGAGGCGGGCGTCAACGCGCGGATGCGCCCGTGCGGTGCGCGTCGCGGATGTCGACCTCGAAAACCAGCGCGATCGGGCCGCTTTCCGTCTCGACCTGCCAGCGCAGACCCTCGCGCGCGGGAAGGCGGCCGCGGAGGGCGTCCAGGTCCGCCTGCGGGAAGGCGATCGCCATGTCGGTGCCGCGAAGCTCGATGGAAAAGGCCGCCGCGGACGCGATGTCCACCTGCCATCGGCCACCGGGCGCGGCGACGGCCAGGCCCAGGCGCGAGCCCGCACGCAGGGCGTCGAACTCGGCACGCGTGACGCGCAGCCGCAACGTGCCGGGCGCGAGCTGGAGCTTCACCGGGCGATGGCCGCCCAGTCGGCCGGCGTATTGCAGGGGCGCAGGTCCCGCGTGTCGCCGGCGGGCAGTTCGATCGCGTCGAGCGCGGCCAGCAGATGTCGGACAGGAGCCCCGCCGGGTGATGCCTCGACCGCATCGACAGCGACGCGGCGCGCGTGCGCATCGACTCTCAGCGCGCACGGCAGCGGGTGGCCCGCGCAGTGCACGGCGCTGTGATGCGCGGCGCCTTCGAGCAGCAGATGGATCCGCTGCCCATCCAGCAGCGGCAGGTCCGCCGGCACCACGAGCGCGACGCCATCGGTGCATCGCGCCAGTGCACTCGCGATGCCCGCGACGGGCCCCTGCCCCGGCCAAGCATCGGGAATCCCGTCGTGCGCTGGCCGATCGCCGCTGACGAGTACGTGCGTGGCGCCCGCCCGGCGCAGCGTCGCGATCATGTGGTCGAGCAACGTGCCGTCCGCCCAGGGCAGCGTGGCCTTGTCGCGGCCCATGCGCGTGGAGCGGCCGCCGGCGAGCACGATGCCGGTGAACTCAGTCGCCATGGCCGCAGAGCGAGCAGCCCTCGCTCCATTCGCTGTGGCCGTCTTCGTAGTGCTCGCGTTTCCAGATCGGCGCGCTGTGCTTGACCGCCTCGATGACCTGGCGGCAGGCGCGGAAGGCCTCATCGCGATGCGGCGTACCGGCGGCGATGACGACCGCCACGCCGCCGACGTCGAGCCGGCCCTTCGCATGCGCGATCCACAGCCGCAGGTCCGGGCCGAAAGCGGCCTCCGCTTCGGCGGCGATGTCGGCGAAGCGGTTGAGCGCAAGCGCGTCGAACAGGTCGTAGCTGACGCCGGTGACGCGGCGGCCGTGGTTGAGGTCGCGGATGCGGCCGACGAAGGCCGCGTAGCCGCCGAATGCGGGATCGCTGACGTGCTCGAACGCGGCGCCGATGTCCAGCGGGGCCTCGGCGATGTCGACGACGGCGATGTGATGCGCGCCCACGTCAGCCACCGCTGACCGGCGGCAGGAGCGCCAGGCGGCCGTCGTCGGGCACCGGGTCGGCATCGCGCAGCACTCGGCGCTCGCTGGCGAAGGCCGAGTGGCGCAGCAGCGCGAGTGCCGCCGCCGGCCACCGCGCGGCCACCGCGTCGGCCACGGCGGCGCGCAGGTCGGCGACGGTGCGGGCCTGCGTGTCGATCGCGAGCCGCGCGCCCGGCTCGGACTCGCGCAGTGCGCCGAAGAGCTGGATATCGAACTGCATCAGGCTTCCAGGAACACGGGTTCGAGATGGCCGCGGCCGAATACGTCGACGCTGACGCCGGCATCCATCGTATCCACGTCGGCAGGCACGATCGCCCACGCATTCGCATCGAGCAGCGGACGGATGCGGAACGATTCCTGCCCCCCGCATACGTGCACGCGCGCCTGTCCGCGATCATCCAGCGCGACGCGGGCCTTCAGGTGCATGCGCAGCGGCACGCGCTTGGCGTACGACGCCGCCAGCGGCAGCCGCAGCGGGCGTTCCGTCTCCAGGCCCAGCAGCGCGCGCAGTACCGGCTCGACGAAGAAGCGCAGGCCCACCGCGGTCGACGCCGGGTTGCCGGGCAGGCCGAAAAAACGCGTGCCGTCGGCCAGGCGTGCGGCGAGGATCGGCTTGCCCGGACGGATGCGCACCTTGTGGAACAGGATGTCGGCGCCGAGCGCGGCCAGGGCCGAGGGGATGAAGTCGTAGCGGCCCATGGAGACCGCACCGGTGGTGATCACGACGTCCGCCCCTGCGGAGTTCGCACGCTCCAGCGCGGTGCGGAACGCCGATTCGTCGTCGGCGACCGTTTCGCGATGCGCAACCTCGCCGCCCGCCGCCGCGACGCGCAACGCGAGGAAGGGGCCATTCGAATTGCGGATGCGGCCCGGCTCCAGCGGAGCAGCCGGATCATCGACGAGTTCGCGACCGGTGGTGATCAGCGCCACGCGCGGTCGCCGCGCCACCTCGACCGTGGCGACACCGAGGGCGGCCAGCATCATGGTCTCGGCCTCGCGCAGCACGCGGCCTGCATGCAGTACGACATCGCCGGCCTGCACGTCCTCGCCGGCGCGGCGCAGGTGCTGGCCGGCAACGACGTCGGCCTGCAGGCGGATCCGCGCTGCGCGCCCGGCGCGATCCTGCGCGAGAACCTCGGCCTGCTCGACCGGGACGATGGCATCGCAGCCGGTGGGAACCGGCGCGCCGGTCATGATTTCCCAGGCGCCGGTGATGGCCTGTACGACGCCGTCGCCCGCTGCGCGTTCGCCCTCGACGTCGAGCTCCGCGCCCGCGTGCAGCGTGCCGCCGGACGTTCGCAGCGCGAAGCCGTCCATCGCGGAGTTGTCGAAGGGCGGCAGCGATTCGCCCGATACGACGTCGCGGGCCAGCACGCGCCCCATGGCGTCGGCGACGGCGAGCCGTTCCACGCCGAGCGCGCGCGCATCAGCCACGAGCAGCTGCAGCGCCTGCGCGTAATCGATCACGCGTGCCCCGCGCCGTCGATCATCGCGATCGCATGCGCCAGCACCGGGGCGAGGATCTCCATGCCCTGCGCCGCCGCGCGTGGACTGCCCGGCAGCGCGATCACGAGCATCGCGCCGATGCGCACGGCGCGTGCGCGACTGAGCCAGGCGAGCGGCGTGTGGTGCCGGCTCTCGCTGCGGAACATCTCAGCGAGCCCTTCGACTTCGACACCTCCCGCCGCTAGCAGCGCCTCCGGCGTGCAGTCGCGCGGGCCCAGCCCCGTGCCGCCGGTGCAGATGCACAGGCGCACCCCGTCGCCGGCCACCGCCTGCAGGCGGCTTCGCAGTGGCTCGATGCCATCGGGCAGCACCTCGGACGACACGCGCGCGCCCCGCGCTTCGAGTGCGCGCACGACCTCGGGGCCTGACGTATCGTCCGCCTCGCCCGCGGCACATCGGTCACTCACCGTAATCGCATGGCAGGCCACGCCATCGAGCGGCGCCAGCGGACGCGGCCGGTAGTGCCCGCGTTCGCCTTCGTCCATGCCCAGTGGATGCAGCCAGAGGCCCTTCTTGCCGCCTTCCTTGAACAGCAGGCGCACCGCTTCGATCGACAGCGCCGGCTCGACCGGCTTGGTGAGGTCGTAGAGCGTCAGCAACGCCGCGCTCGCGCCGGCCAACGCCTCCATTTCCACGCCGGTGCGCGCCTCGGTGGCGACCTCGCAGTAGACGCGGATGGCGGAACGCCCGGGCACCGGCACGCAGCGCACGCGCACGAGTTCGAGCAGCAGCGGGTGGCAGAGCGGCATCAGGTTCGACGCCTGCTTCGCGCCCTGCAGCCCGGCGATCTCCGCCATCACCAGCGCATCGCCCTTGGGCAGGCGGCGCTCGACGATCGCGGCGAATGCCTCCGCGCCGGCGTGCAGTTCACCCACCGCCACCGCGCGCCGACGCGTGGGCCGCTTGCCGCGGATGTCGGCCATGTGGAACGCCTCGGACACTCAGCCTCCGATCGATGCGAGATGCGGGGTCATGCCGCTGTCGCCGGCATGCAGGCCGTGGCCGGCCGCCTTGTGGCGAAGCTGCGTGGAAAGCACGTCGACCAGCGCGTCGCGGTCCGTGTCGCTTTGCAGCAGCGGTCGCAGCGCGATGCCCTCGTTGCCGAACAGGCACAGGCGCAGGTCGCCGCGCGCGGTGACGCGCAGGCGGTTGCAGCCGGCGCAGAAGTCGCGCGAGTACGGCGCGATCACGCCGATGCGGCCGGCGTAGTCGGGATGCAGGTATTCGACGGCCGGGCCGGCGTCGGGGGCGCGCATGCGCCGTACCCAGCCGCCGTCGCGCAGCCCCTGCTCCAGCGTTTCCGCACGCAGGTGATGGCGCTCGAAATAGGGCACGTTGTCGTTGGTGCGCATCAGCTCGATGAAACGCACCGACACCGGGCGCTCGCGGATGTAGTCGAGCCAGCGCGGCAGTTCGTCGTCGTTGACGTCGCGCAGCAGCACGGCATTGAGCTTGATGGCCTCGAAGCCGAGGCCGAGCGCGCGCTCGATGCCTTCGAGGATCTCGTCGAGACGGTCGTGGCCGGTGATGGCGTGGAAGCGCGCGGCCTCGAGGCTGTCGACGCTCACATTCAGCGCGGTGAGGCCCGCGGCGCGCCAGCCGTCGACATGCGCCGGCAGGCGGCAGCCATTGGTGGTGAGGGCCACGCGCTCGATGCCCTGCACCGCGGCGACGGTCGCGATCGCGGCGGTCAGATCCTTGCGCAGCGTCGGCTCGCCACCGGTGAGCCGCACCTTGCGCAGCCCGACGGCGGCGAAGGCCTCGACCAGGCGGCGCACTTCGTCGACCTCGAGGAACGCGGAACGTCCCTCGGCGCGATACCCGTCCGGCAGGCAATAGCCGCAGCGGAAGTTGCAGGCTTCCGTCAGCGACAGCCGCAGGTAGGGAAAGCTTCGGCCGAACGTGTCGGACAGCACGCCGTGTACTCCTCGATGCCCGTGCGACGGGTCCGTCGGGGCGCGCACAGCTTAACCCGCGGGCCGTGGCGCTCCCGTCGCGTGCGGCGGGTGTCATCAAAACTCAGCGGCATCTCACCTGGATGTCACCGACGCTGGACAGAATCCTCCGCGACACCGGAGAGCGCCATGTCACGCACACCTTCGATCCGCCGACTGCGTCGCCTGCGTGGCGTACTCGGCGCACTCGCCGCGGCCGCGGCGCTCTGCGTCATGGCGGCGACGCGCATGGAATCGACGGGCCGCGCGCTGGCCGCGATCGGTGCGGTTGGCTGCGTGATCGCGTGGCTGGTGCTGCTGGACATCGAAGGCCGGCTGGCGGACAGCGTCGAGCGGCGCGGCCTGCGTCGGGGCGCTGCGTCGCGGCGGCTGCATCACGCCGCGGGTCGGGCGCATCAGCGCGCGTCGAGGCGGCGCGCGGCCTGAAGCGGGGTCTAGCGCGCGCGCTCGGTCAGTCGCAGCCGCTGCAGCCGCCGCAGTCCTTGCGGGCCGCCGGCGGCGCGAGACGGCGGCCAAGGCCGGCGAGCCGCGGCCGCCCCGAATCGACCAGCCGCAGCGCGAGGCGACCCCGCAACTGGCGGGCGTGGCGGGGAAAGCGCGTCACGAACAGGTAGACGCCGCTGCCCAGCACGGCGAGCCCGACCACGACGTACTGCGCGAGCAGGCCGGCGTCCATCATCCGGCGCCCAGCGCGCTGGCGATCTGGTAGGTCAGCATCGCCATCAGGTAGGCCAGGCCGAACAGGTAGCCCGCGGCGATGGCCACGTGCTTCCACGAATTGGTCTCGCGGCGGATCGTCGCCAGCGTCGCCAGGCACTGCGGCGCGTAGATGAACCAGACCAGCAGCGCGAGCGCGGTAGCCAGCGACCAGGTATCGGTAATGAGCGGCGTGAGCGCCTGCGCGGCGGCCTCGTCGTCGGCAGCCTGCAGTGCGTAGATCGTCGCGAGCGACGACACCGCGACCTCGCGCGCCGCCAGCCCCGGGATCAGCGCGATGCAGATCTGCCAGTTGAAGCCCAGCGGCGCGAACACTGCGGTCAGCGCGTGACCCATGCGGCCGGCGAGGCTGTAGTCGATCGCCGGGCCGGTGAAGCCTTCGGGCGGCGCCGGGAAATTCAGCAGGAACCACAGCAGCACGGTGAGCGCGAGGATGATGCCGCCCACGCGGCGCAGGAAGATCCAGGCGCGTTCCCACAGGCCGATCAGCACGTCGCGCGGGTGCGGCACGCGGTAGCTGGGCAGCTCCAGCAGCAGCGGATGCTCGCCGGCGTCGCGGCGCCACTTCTTCATCACCCAGGCCACCGCCAGCGCACTGAGGATGCCTGCCGCGTACAGCCCGAACAGGACCAGCCCCTGCAGGTTCAGGACGCCGAGCACCTTCTGCTGCGGGATGAAGGCGCCGATCAGCAGCGCATAGACCGGCAGGCGCGCCGAGCAGGTCATCAGCGGCGCGACGAGGATGGTGGCGAGGCGGTCGCGCG
>CAZNRZ010000037.1:0-7555 GCA_964575535.1 uncultured Lysobacter sp.
GGCGGGGCGCGCGCGCGCTGATCGCACCCCGGACCCGTCCACCCGGCTGTGAACCTCCCGCGCGGCGTTCGCAAGGCGCGCGATGCGGCGGTTCCCTGCGTCACCCGTCCTGAGCGTGCGGGGTGAACGCGTCCGGCTAGTTCGGCCGCGGCGGGCCGCCGCGGTCGCGACGCTCGTTGCCCCGCTCGCGCGGATCGCCGCGGCGCTGCGGCGGACGTGGCTTCGGCGGCTGCGCCGGTACGTCGCGCCCCGGTACCTGCGCGATTTGCAACTCGTCGGTGTCGAGTCGCAGCGCGGTAAGCCGGCCGCCCCAGACCGCGCCGGTGTCGATGGCATGCACGCCGTGCCCGATGAACAGCCCGAGCGCGGACCAGTGCCCGCAGACGACCTTCAGATCGCGCGGCGCGTGGCCGGGCACGGAGTACCACGGATACAGGCCGGCCTGCTGCGTGCCCGGCGCGCCCTTGTCCTCGTAGGCGATGCGCCCGCGCGGGCTGCAGAAGCGCATGCGGGTGAAGATGTTGATGATCGCGCGCTGGCGGTCGATGCCGGCCAGCCGCGGGTTCCAGATCGGCCCGTCGCCGTAGAGGTTCTTCAGGAGGCGCTGGTACTGCTCGCCCTGCAGCGCCTTCTCGACCTCGCGTGCATGGCGTTCGGCCATCGCGACGGTCCACTTCGGCGCGATGCCCGCATGCAGCATCGCCCAGCCGAGCTCGCGGTCGACGTGCATGAGCTTCTGCATGCGCAGCCAGCCCAGCAGCTCGTCGCGATCGGGCGCGGTGACGATGCGCTGCAGGTCGGTATTGACCTTGCGCTGCTCCTCTTCGCGGCGCTCGCCGATGGCCAGCAGCGAGAGGTCGTGGTTGCCGAGCACGACGACGCTGTGCTCGCGCAGCGAATGCACCAGCCGCAGCGTCTCCAGCGACTGCCCGCCGCGGTTGACGAGATCGCCGCAGAACCACAGGCGATCGCGCGCGGGATCGAAGGCGATGCGTTCGAGCAGGCGCTGGGTGGCGTCGTAGCAGCCCTGCAGGTCGCCGATGGCCCAGACGCTCATGTTGCCCCGACGGTCATGACGTGCCTGTCCCCGCGTCAGTGCAGCGTGCGCGGCACGGTGAGGGTGAACGCCGGGATCGGCGCCTCGAAGCGCGTGCCGTCGTCGGCCAGCATGCGGTAGCTGCCGCGCATCACGCCGATATCGGTTTCCAGGACCGCGCCCGAGGTGTACTGGAACGCCTCGCCGGGCGCGAGGTGCGGCTGCTCGCCGACCACGCCCTCGCCGTCGACTTCCCGCACCTGCCCGCGTGCGTCGGTGATGATCCAGTGGCGGCCGAGCAGGCGCGC
Organism: uncultured Lysobacter sp.; assembly: GCA_964575535.1. Lineage (GTDB taxonomy): Bacteria > Pseudomonadota > Gammaproteobacteria > Xanthomonadales > Xanthomonadaceae > Cognatilysobacter. The sequence goes on from CAZNRZ010000037.1 coordinate 1,345, forward strand.
GGGCACCTCGCCCGTGTTGCGGATGCGGATGGTGTAGGCGAAGACGTAGCGCTGCGCGTCCGGCTGCGACTCGTCCTCGAGATAGCGCGTATCGACCTCGATGCCGATCGCGTGTTCGCTGCGATGTTCCATTCGCCCGAGTTTACGTGCTGCGCGCGCGCGGGCGAAGCCGCGTCAGCCCGCGGCGTTCTTCGCCAGCGTGTTGGCCAGCGCGACGAAGGCATCGACCGGTACCTGCTCGGCGCGCAGCGTCGGATCCACGCCGCCGGCCGCGATGGCGTCGGCGTCGGCGATGTTCGACAGCGCGTTGCGCAGCGTCTTGCGGCGCTGGCCGAACGCGTCGCGCACCACGCGGGAGAACATCGCGCCGTCCTCCACCGCGACTTCCTGCGCCGGCCGCGGCACCAGCCGCACCACGGCGGAGTCGACTTTCGGCGGCGGCCGGAACGCGCCGGGTGGCACGTCGAACAGCGGCGTCACCCTGCAATAGGCCTGCAGCATCACGCCCAGGCGCCCGTACACCTTGCTGCCCGGGCCGGCCGCCATGCGGTCGACCACTTCCTTCTGCAGCATGAAGTGCATGTCGCGCACCACGGCCGCGTGGTCCAGCGCGTGGAAGAGGATGGGCGAGGAGAGGTTGTAGGGCAGGTTGCCGACCAGCCGGATCATGCCGCCTGCGGCGAGCGCGGTGAAATCGACCTGCAGCACGTCGCGGTGGATCACCTGCAACTCGCCGCGGCCCTGCGCGGCATGGGTGAGCGGCTCGATGAGGTCGCGGTCGAACTCGATGACGGTCAGCTCGCCATGTCGCTCGAGCAGCGGGAAGGTGATCGCGCCCTGGCCCGGGCCGATCTCCACCAGCCGGTCGCCGGGCTTGGGATCAACGGCCAGCACGATGTTCGAAATGATTCCGCGGTCGTGCAGGAAGTGCTGGCCCAGGCGTTTCTTGGGCGGCTCGGTGAAGATCGTCATCGGGGGATTATCGCGGAGTCGGGGATGCGGGCGCCGTCAGGGACCGGCTTCCGCGGGATACGTAGGCCGGATAAGCGAAACGCACCCGGGAGCTTTTTCGCGGCCGGGACCCGGGTGCCCTTCAGCGACGCGGGCTCCGTGTCCAGCGCCTGTTGCGACTGCAGCGCGAAGACGACGTCCAGCACCCGGTGTCGAGGTGCAAAGGCAACTCATGCGTCACAACCGACTGCAAACGCCTGCCCGGCGCCGCGTGCCGCTTCGTCTATCCGCGACAGCGCGACAGGCGAGCGTGGATCACACCCGAACGCGGCACCGCGCCAGCCGCGCGCACAGATCCGCTGCGGCGAACAGGCTCGACGGATCCGCGCGGCCGGTGCCCGCGATATCGAGCGCGGTGCCATGGTCCACCGCCACGCGGGGATACGGCAGGCCCAGCGTGATGTTCACCGCGCGCTCGAAGCCGCCGTGCTTGAGCACCGGCAGCCCCTGGTCGTGGTACATCGCGACCACCGCGTCGAAGCCGGCCAGCTTGCCGGGCAGGAATGCGGTATCGGCGGGCAGCGGGCCGATCAGCGCCATGCCCTCGGCGGCGAGCCGCCGCATCACCGGCGCGATGACCTCGATCTCCTCGTACCCCAGGTGCCCGTCCTCGCCCGCATGCGGGTTGAGGCCAAGCACGGCGAGGCGGGGGCGTGCGAGGCCGAAATCGCGGCGCAGTGCGCCGTCGACGATGCGCAGCGTGCGCTCGACCGCAGTGGCGGTGATCGCGTCGGGGACATCGCGCAGGGGCAGGTGGGTGGTGACCAGCGCCACGCGCAGGTCGTCGTGGCCGAGCATCATCACCACGTCGCAGCCGGCATGCGTGGCCAGCAGCTCGGTGGTGCCGCTGTAGGCGATGCCCGCGTCGTTGACGACGCCCTTGTGGACCGGGCCGGTGACCATGCCGTGGTAGGCGCCCGCGAGGCAGCCTTCGGCGGCAGCGGTGAGGGCGTGGATCACCGCGGGCGCGTTGGCCACAGCCAGCCGTCCGGGCTGGACGGGGACCGGGTTTTCCACGCGCGTGATGCCGAGCGTGCCGGCGGTGTCGGTCGCGGCGTCGGCGTCGACGAGTTCGAGCGGCAGCCCGAGGCGGGCGGCCGTTTCCATCAGCAGCGCGGGATCGGCGAAGGCGACGAGCGCATGCTCGCGCGGCCGCTGCGCCAGCCGTACGCACAGCTCCGGCCCGACGCCGGCCGGCTCACCCGGGACCAGCGCGAGCCGGGGTATGGACAATCAGCCGCCGGCGGCCGGCGCGGCCTGCGCCGCCGCGGCGCCGCGCACGTCGACGAAGGCTTCGCCGCGCAGCTCGCGCAGGAAGCGGTTCCACTCGTCCTCGAGCTTGCGGCGGCCGATGGTCTCGCTGATCTGCGCGCGACGGGCGTCGTTGCCGACGTCCGCCTGCCGCGAGCCGATGCGCTGCACGACGTGCCAGCCGGCTTCGGTGCGGAAGGGCTCGGACACCTGGTCGTCGCCGAGCGCGACCACGCGCTGCCCGAAGTCCGGGCCGAACTGGTCGGCAGTGAACCAGCCGAGGTCGCCGCCGCGGGTACGCGAGGACTGGTCCTCGCTCTCGGCGCTGGCGATTTCGGTGAACCCGGCGCCGCCGGCGATGCGCGCGGCCAGCGTGCGGATGCGCGCCTGCGCCTGGGCGTCGGTGGTGTCCTCGTCCACGCGCACCAGGATGTGGCGGGCGTTGTACTGGGTGACCATCTGCGGGCCGGCCTGCGCGGCGTCGCGCACCTCGACCAGCTTCACCAGCTGGAAGCCGCTCGGGCCGCGGATCGGGTCGGTGACCTGCCCGGACTGCATCTGCCGCACCAGCCGCGCGAAGGCGCTGGGGATCTCGTCGGCGCCGCGCCAGCCCAGCTCGCCGCCTTCCAGCGCGTTGGGGCTGTCGGAATAGCGCACGGCCGCGGCCGCGAAGTCCATGTCGCCACGGTCGATCAGGCCCTTGACGCCCTGGATCTTCTTCTCGGCGGTGGCGATTTCCTCGGGCGTCGCGCCCTCGGGCAGCGCCACGAGGATGTGCGCGAGGCGGTACTGCTGGCCCTGCGCCTGGGTGGCGGCCAGCGCGGCCTCCACCTCGGCCTCGCTCACGCTGACGCGGCTCTGCGCGAAGCGCTGGCGCAGGCGCTGGATCAGGAGTTCGTCGCGCACCGAGCTGCGGAACTCGGCGAAGGTGGTGCCGTCGCTGGTGACGCGCTCGCGCAGGGCGTCGACCGGGATGCCGTTCTGCTGGGCGATGCCGGCGATGGCCTGGTCGACTTCCTGGTCGGCCACGCGCACGCCGGTTTCCTGCGCGCGCGCCACCTGCAGCTTCACCAGCACCAGGCGCTCGAGCACCTGGCGCTCGAGCACGTCCACCGGCGGCAGCTGCTCCTCGCGGCCGGCGTACTGGGCGCGGATGTTGGCGACGGCGCGGTCGAGCTCGCTGCGCAGCACCACGTCCTCGTTGACGACCGCGGCGATGCGGTCGATCGGCTGCAGCTCCTGCGCCATGGCAAGGGTCGGCAGGACCACCGGGGCGGCCAGCGTGGCGGACAACAGGCACGCGAGCAGCGTCTTCATCGGGCGGGATGCGGTCATGGGGTCGGATCGGGAGTGGAAGTGGTGTCGCTGCCCGTGCCGGAACGATTCACGGAGGCGGGCGGGACGAGATGGAGGTCGTCGCGATCATAGCCGAGGATGGCGCGGCGAAGGACCCGTTCGGCCTTCTGGCCGGCGCTGCCCAGTCCCTTCAGTTCAATTTCGAGTTGCAGGGAATTGTTCAGGTCGCCGGTCCGGTCGCGGAGGTAGCGGCGGCCGACCAGGCGCACGGCCAGGCAGCAGCTCTCCCACTGGACCCCGGCGATCGTCTCGAGTTCCTTGCGATCGAGAATCGAGTAGTAGTAGCGGCCGACCGCGCTCCAGTTCTGCGTGATCGGGTACAGGAAGGAGAAGTCCGCCTGCTCGACGAGATCGCGCGCTTCCGGCGGGTCGATGCCGGGACGGAAGGCGGTGTTGCGGCGGTAGCGGTAGCCGAAGTTGATCACGCCGGCGTCGCCGACCAGGTAGCGCGCGCGCAGGCTGGCGAGGTTCTGGCCACGCAGCTTCGGATCCCACTGGTAGGCGGCGTTGACGGTCCAGCGGTCGGTGGGCGCGAAGCCCACTTCGGCGACCCAGGCCGACTTGCCCTGCGCCACCGACGCCTCGCCGGGCACCACCACACGGCTGTCCTCGAAATAGCGGATCTGTCCGATGCTGGCGCTCAGGCGCTCGCGGCCGTCCTCCTCGCTGATGAAGCGCGTGGTGGCGGCGATGGTGAGCTGGTTGGCGTCGGTCTGGCGGTCCGGGCCGGTGTAGCGGTTGTCGCGGAACAGCTGGCCCCAGCTGAACGTCATCGGCGCGGTGTCGAACAGCGGGATGCCGTCCTGGTCGCGGTACGGAACGCGCAGGTAGTAGAGGCGCGGCTCCAGCGTCTGCAGGTAGCGCTCGCCGCGCACGGTGGTCTCGCGGTCGAAGAACATGCCCGCGTCGATGGACGTGACCGGCAGGCTGCGCGTGGGCGAGAGCTCGTCGCCGACGAAGGGCCGCCAGCGGTTGTCGAGGTCGTAGGCGGTGTAGCGCCAGGCCAGCTTGGGGCGCACGAACCAGCTCGCGCCCTCGATGTTCGCCGCGACGAAGGGCTTGGCGTCGAAGCGCGTTCCGTCGAACTGCGCCTGGCCGGGGGCGCGGGCGTAGTCGGCATGCGAGAAGCGCACGAGCTCGGCGTCCACGCCGGCTTCCAGCCAGCGGCCGAAGGGCTGCGACCAGTGCGCGAACGCGCGCGGCAGGCGGTCGTAGGGCAGGTTCGCGTCGGTGAGCGTGTAGTCGGCGAGCTGGTAGTGGTCGGCCATCACGCCGGCGTTCCAGTGGCGGCCGCGGCCGAACAGGCCGGTCTCGCTGCGCACGTAATAGCTCGAGACGCCGTAGAGGCTGTTGCTGAAATCCTCGAGGTAGTGCGTGTCGCTCACCCAACCGAGGTTCGCGGTCGCGTGCCACGTCGAATCGATGTTGTGGATCGCGTTGAGCAGGAACTGGCCGCGGTTGTCCTCGGGCAGCGTGGCACCGGGGATGGCGACGCCGTTGAGGTCGCGCAGGTAGCGGTCGGGCTCGCGGCCGGGCAGGCGGTCCTGCGGCATCCAGTTGCCCGAGACGACGCCACCGCCCTGGCCGTAGAGCCAGCGGAACTCGCCGCCCAGCTGCGCGCCGCGGCGGGTCATGATGCGCGGGTAGAGCGTGGCGTCGTAGTTCGGCGCGAGGTTGAGGTAGATCGGCTGCTTCCAGTCGAAGCCGTTGCGGCCGGACATGTTGATCGACGGATACAGCAGGCCGGTCTGGCGGCGGTCGTCGGTGGGGAACGGGAACCACGGCACGTACAGCACCGGCACGCGGCCGATGCGCAGGGTGGCGTTGCGCGCCACGCCGCGGCCGCTGGCGAGATCGATGTCGATGCGCCGCGCGCGCAGTTCCCAGGCGCGCTGGCGGGGATCGCAGGTGGAATACGTGGCGCCGAACAGCGCGCCGGCGTCCTTCTCCAGCGCGATGCTGTCGGCGCCGCCATTGCCGCGCCGGCGCGTGAGCTGGTAGCTCAGGTCGTTGATCGTGTGCGAATCCGTTTCCTGGTTGCCCTCGGCGCTCTGCGCGACGATGCGCATGCCGCCGTCCTGGTAGCGGATGCTGCCTTCGGCACGGTACTGCCCGGTTTCCTGGTTGTAGACCAGACGGTCGGTGCCGAGGAACTGGTCGCCGCGGCGCAGTTCGACGTCGCCCTGCACCAGGGTTTCCTCGTCGGCGATGGCCTGGAGCGCATCGCCCTCGATGTCGGTCGGCAACTGCTGGCGCGTGGCGCTGTCCTGCGTGGATTCGGCCACGCCCTCGAACGCGGGCACCGCGTCGTGGATGGGGCAGAGGCTCCAGTCTTCCTCGTCCTCCGCGGCCATCGCGGGCAGGGCGAGGGCGATACACAGCGATAGCGGGAGAAGCCGGAGAGTCGTGCGCACGCGGGGCATCCGTGGGATGTCGGTCGGGGGACAGCGGGTCGCTAGAGTGCCCCAACGGGGGAGGGGGGGCAACGCGATGCGCGATGGTCGGGCGCGGGCGGTGGAGGCGGCATGAGTGCGAAGCCCGACGCGACGCGAGCGACGGATCCCGCGATCGATCCGGCGAGCCGCGCATCGCA
>CAZNRZ010000037.1:7655-17149 GCA_964575535.1 uncultured Lysobacter sp.
ACCTGGCGCTCAGCCTGCCGCGAACGCCTCGCGGGTGAGGTTGACCGGCGCGTCGTCGGTGCAGACCACGTCGTCCTCGATGCGGATGCCGCCGTACGGGCGGAAGGCGTCGACGCGCGTCCAGTCCACCGCATCGGCATGCGGGCCGGCGCGCAGATCCTCCAGCAGCATGTCTATGAAGTAGAGGCCCGGCTCGATGGTCACCACCATGCCCGGCGCCAGCGTGCGCGTGAGGCGCAGGTAGGGATGGCCGTCGGGCTTGGCGATCGTGCCGCCGCGATCGTTTTCGGCGAAGCCCGCGACGTCGTGCACCTGCAGGCCGATGCCATGGCCGATGCCGTGCGGGAAGAAGGTGGCGCTGACGCCCGTTTCGACGGCGGCCTCGGGTGTGATCCTGAGCACGCCGAAGTCATGCAGCACGCCCGCGAGCGCGAGGTGCGCGTCGAGATGCAGCTGGCGGTAGTCGTGGCCTGCGCGCACCTGCGCGCACATGGCCTGCTGCGCGGCGTCGACGGCGTCGATCATCGCCTGGAACTCGTCGCGCTCGCGGGAATAGGTGCGGGTGATGTCGCAGGCATAGCCGCCGAAGCCGGCGCCGGCGTCGATCAGGAAGCTGCGCGCGCGGGCGGGCGCCTCGCGGTCGAGTTCGGTGTAATGCAGCACCGCGCCGTGCGCGTCGAGCGCGACGATGTTGCCGTAGGGCAGGTCGTTCGCGTCCTGGCGCGCGGCGGCGCAGTAGGCGAGGTGGATGTCGAACTCGCTCATCCCGTCGCGGAAGGCGGCTTCCGCGGCGCGGTGCGCACGTACGCCGATGTCCGACGCGCGGCGCATCATCGCCACTTCGTAGGGCGTCTTGAACGCCCGGTGGAACTCGAGATGGGCGATGACAGCGGCCGGGTTGTTCGGCGCATAATCGCCCAGCGCGCTCTGCGGTTCGCCGAGGATCGCGCTCTTTTCCCGCGCAGGCAGGTGGGGAAGGGCCTGCTCCGGAGCACGGATGATGTCGATGTCGAAGTGTTCGACCCACCAGCCGTCCGGCGCCCGGGGCACGACGTGCCAGTAGTCGCGCGGCTGCAGGTAGAGCAGGCGGGGGCGGCGGCCCGGTGTATATACGATCCAGCTCCCGGGTGTGCGGGTCAGGGGAACCCAGGCCTTGAACTGGGGATTGACGGCATAGGGATAGTCGCGATCGTCGAACGCCTGGTAGTGGGCGGTGCCGCTGGGCACCACCAGGTGGTCGTAGCCGCCACGCTCGAGCGCGATGTCCGCGCGGCGGCGGAGTTCCTGCAGGTGGGCGGCGTAGAGCAGGGCGGGATCGTGGGCGTGCATGGCGAGCATCCGAGGGAACGGCATGGATTCTGACGCGAATTCCCGACATCCGCGTGACCTGTTGCCCACGCGCGTGCCCGCGTGGCTTGCGAGCATGGGCGCACTCGCGCTGGGCCTCGCGCTGACGCTGGCCCTGGCCGCGTGGCAGGGCCATCGCGAGGACATCGACGAGGCCCGCCACCTCGAATCGCTCGCGCGCAGCCAGGTGGACGTGCTGCGCCGACAGCTGGACGACTACGAGCTGGCGCTGCGCGCGCTGCAGTCGACCTTCCTGATGGTGCCGGTCGACGAGGCCAACTTCGCGCAGGCCTATCGCACGCTGTCGCTGGGGCGGCGGCTGCCGGGGTTGCAGGCGGTGGTGTACTCGCGCCGCGTGGCGGGTACCGATGGCGACCGCTACCCGACCGAATACGTGCAGCCGCAGGCGGGCAACGAGCGCGTGGTCGGGCTCGACGTGCGCAGCCAGCCGGCGAACCTGCTCGCGCTGCGACGCGCGCGCGACAGCGACCGCGCCGCGCTGTCGGCGCCGTTCCGCCTGGTGCAGGACGGCCCCGGCACGCCGCCCGACGGCCTGCTGCTGCGCCTGCCGATCTATACGCCGGGCCCGGTGCCTGCGGGAGTCGACGAGCGCCGCGCACGCTTCGCCGGCTCGGTGGCGACATCCTTCCGCATCTCGCGCATGGCCGATGCGGTGTTCGACCGCGAAGGCCGCTCGCGGCTGGATCTGCGCATCACCGACGTCACCGGCAGCACGCCGCACACCGTCCACGAATCCCATCCGGTCCGGCCCCGCGCGCAGGACGCCTGGCGCTACCGGCAGGACATCGAGTTCGGCGGGCGTCGCTGGCGCATCACGATGCACGACAGCCTGCACGGCCGGGGCGGGCGCGCCGGCCACCTGCCGCTGCTGATCGCGGGTGGCATCGGCAGCCTGCTGTTCGCGCTGTGGGTCGGGTCGTTCGCCCGTTCGCGCCGGCGCGCCATGGAGGTGGGCGAGGCGATGACCCGCCGCTTCGACGAGAGCGAGGAGCGGTTCCGCGCGGTCAACGAGATGCTGCCCGCGCTGGTGGTGCTCGCGCGCGCCGACACCGACGAGGTGATCTACGCCAACGAGGCCGCGCGCATCCGCCTCGGCGCCGCGGTGGAACATGCGCGCATGGGCGCGCTGTTCGAGGATCCGCGCCAGCGCGATGAACTCGCCGATCCCGCGCATCCGGGCTGGGACGGCGTGGAGGCCATGCTGCACAGCACGAACGGCGATCGCTTCTGGGCCAGCGTGTCCATCGCGAAGGTGCTGATCGGCGGGCGCAGGAAACGGCTGATGGTGGCCTCGGACATCTCGCAGCAGCGCCAGCTCACCGAGCTGCTGACCTACCAGGCCAGCCACGATGCGCTCACCGAGCTCTACAACCGGCGCGAGTTCGAGCGGCGGGTCGAACGCGCGCTGGCGCAGGTCCATGCGGGCGGACCGGTCTGCGCGTTGTTCTACATCGACCTCGACCAGTTCAAGCTGATCAACGACACCTCCGGCCACACCGCGGGCGACCAGCTGCTTTCACAGCTCGCGATCGTGATGCGCGAGCAGCTGCGCGGCGGCGACATCCTCGCGCGCCTCGGCGGCGACGAATTCGGCGTGCTCGCCTGCGACGTGCACGACGAGGCCGGCGCGCGCCTGGTCGCCGAGCGCCTGCGCCAGCACATCGACGGCTACACCTTCGTCTGGGAGCAGGCGAGCTACGGCATCACCGCGAGCATCGGCGGCGTGCTGCTCGATCCAGCGGCCGGCATGAAGGAGCTCTTCGCACAGGCCGACACCGCCTGCTACATGGCCAAGGAAGGCGGGCGCAACCGCGTGCATTTCTACACCGGCGCCGACGACGTCGCCGCGCACCGCCGCACCGAAATGGAATGGGCCCACCGTCTGCGCTGGGCGCTCGAGGAGGACCGCCTGCGGCTGTTCTACCAGGAGGTCCATCCTCTGGCGGAACTCGCCGGCGGCACGCGCCTGGAGCTGCTGCTGCGGCTGGCCGACGAGCAGAACCGCATCGTCTCGCCCGGCGCGTTCATTCCCGCGGCCGAGCGCTACGGGCTGATGCCGGCGATCGACCGCTGGGTGATCCAGACCGCACTGGCGAACTTCGATCGCCTGCATCCCGAAGGCGCGGGGCTGCGCTTCGCCGCGATCAATCTCTCCGGCGCCAGCCTGGAGGACGAGTCGCTGGCCGACCTCATCCTCTCGCTGATCCACCGCCACGGGGTCGACCCGGAGCGACTGTGCTTCGAGGTCACCGAGACGGTGGCGGTGCGCAACCTCTCGCAGGTATCGAAGTTCGTCGCGCGACTGCGGCGCGCCGGTTGCCGCATCGCGCTCGACGACTTCGGCGTGGGCATGTCCTCGTTCAACTACCTCAAGAACCTGCCGGTGGACATCATCAAGATCGACGGCAGCTTCGTGCAGGACCTGCTGAGCGATCCGATGAGCCACGCCATCGTGCGCGCGGTGACCGACATCGGCCACCAGCGCGGCATGAAGGTGATCGCCGAATGGGTGGACAGCGAGGAGCTGATCCGCGCGCTGGCCGAGCTGGGCGTCGACCACGCGCAGGGCTTCGCGCTGCATCGCCCGGAACTAGCGATGCTCCATCGCGTCGCGGGCTAGACGTAGGTCGCGCCCGGTGCCTCGATCCAGGCACGCAGGCGCGCCATGCTCTCGTCGGTGATCGACAGGAAGCGCGCGCCGATCCAGGTCTGGCCCGCCGCGGCGGCGTCGTTGACCCACAGCAGGTGCGCGCCGACGTCGATGGGCAGGTAGCCCTCGCCGGGGTCGGGCAGGGAGAAGCGCAGCTGGAACAGGCAGTCCTCGCGCAGCGGCGCGCGGGCGAGCATCAGCAGCCCGCTTTCCGAGACGTTCGCGACCTGGCCGAGCAGCTCGCCGGTCATGACATCGACGACCTCGACGCGCGTCTCGACGCGGCGGCGCCGTGCGCGGCGATGCTCGGGCGGCGGCGCGTTCATGCCGGGGTCTCCTTGCCGCCGCCGGGCACCATGGAGCGCAGCGATCGCACCACCGTGCGCCAGGCGCGATCGACCAGCCCCACCTCGTCGGCAGGCAGTATCCGTGCGCGGCCGGCGGCGATGTCGCGCGCCACCGCGTCCAGGGTCGATTCGGCCACGCGCTGGCCACGCGGGTTGACGAACAGCGCGCTGCCGGTGGACGGGCTCCACCACGCGAGGCGACGCCGCTGCAGGCTGCTGTCGTCGGTCTGGAAGGTCATCCAGGTGCCGAAGGGCAGCGTGCGCAGGCGCTGGAAGGCGGCTTCCTCGGCCGGACTGCGCGGCGGAAGCAGCGGAGCGTCGGCCTTCGTGTCCTCGCCCAGCCGCGCGCGCGACTTGATGCGCATCGCCAGCTCGGTGCGCGAGGCGGCGTCGTCGCGCTCGTCTTCCTGCGAGGCGGTGAGGATGCGCGCGATGCGCGCGGCGTCGTCGGCATGGTGGCCGACCGTCACCAGCCATTGCTCGACCTGCGCCGCAAGCCCCTCGGGCGCTGCCGCGCTGCCTGCGCCCGCCAGCGCGAGGTCGCGCGTGTCGCCGACCAGCGACAGCCATTCCTCCGCCTCCTCGCCGTGGCGGAGATGCGCCAGCGTCAGCACGTCGGCCCAGGCCTGGCGGAGCATGTTGCGGTGGAAAACCGGCAGACGCAGGCTCGCCATCGCGTTCTCGATGACGTCGGCTGCGCGGCGGCGGGCGACGGCCAGGCGCTCCTTGCCGCGCGCGGCTTCGACGCTGCGGCGCTCGGCCATCTCGGCGCGCCGCGACAGCACCTGCTGCTGCGCGTCGAGCGTCTGCACGGCCTCGGTGAACGCGCCTTCGACGTCACCGGGCGCACGCGCCACCTCGTCGACCGCATGCTGGATCTGCTGCATGAACAGCGGATCGATGTCGTCGGCCGTCTGCCGGGCCGCGCCGGTCTCGGCCACCATGTTCAGCAACTGGCGCGCCGGATGGCCGGGGCGCACGAAGAAGCCATGGTCGCGCAGGGCCAGGCGCACCAGCGGCAGGCGCAGGCGGTCGAGCATGCGCGTGGCGGGCGTGTCGGCGCGCACCTCGTCGGCCAGCTGGCTGTAGAGCAGGCCGAGCAGTTCGAGCGCGTCCGCATCCGCCGCGGACAGCGTCATCGCCTCGCCGTGCTTCTGGCGCGCCTGCAGCAGCAGCCATTGCCGGATCGATTCGAAATCACCGGCGGGCTGGGCCGGCCCCGCCTGGGCGAGCAGCTGCAGTGCGGCGCCGGTTTCCAGCGGCGGTCGCGTTCGGGCGGTCGGCTCGGAGTGGCGGAAGCGCTCGGCGAGCCCACGCCGCGTTGCCAGCATGTGCTGCAGCAGTTCGAAGACGGCGGGATCGACGTCGTGGCCGGCATCCGCCCCGAGTGCGCCGCCCGGCGGCTGCATGGACGCGGGGCCTGGCGTACCGATCGTCTCGCCATCGTTACGCACGTCACCGGTCGGGCGGGCGCGCGTGCGAAGCGGAACGTAGGAAAGGCCGGGCATGACGCCCAGACGCGACAGCAACCCGTTGAGCGTCTCGGCGAAACCTTCGTATCCCGTCAGCACCTGGCGATCGAACTCGCGCAGCACCGAAGCGGTGAGCTGCAGGCCGAAGCCCGCGGAGGTCGCCGCTTCCACCAGCAATTCGCCGAGGCGGCGGGGCCCCACCGGAAGCGTGCCCGGCTCGAACGCGGGCGACGCCGCCAGCACGCCGAAGCGCTGGCAGAGCAGTTGCAGCGTCAGCGGCGAGCGCGATTCATGCCGAAGCGCCAACGCGCCGAGGAGCGTGGCGACGTCGTCGTCGTCCTCGTCGACCAGGCGCAGCTCGCCGAAGCTCGGCATCGCGGCCGATGTGGCGGGCGCGGGTGTCGCGGCGGGATCGCGCAGTGCGGCCAGCTCGCGCTCGATGGCGCCGAGGAACAGGCGGGTCATCGCGGTGCCGTCGCGCAGCAGGCGCCCCGACGCGTCGACCATGTCGACGTTGACGCGGTGCTGCGAGCCGAACTCGCTGACGGCGGTGACCTGGTCCGCCAGCGTGGGCAGCACGCGGCCCAGCGGCGCGGCGATGCTCTCGTCGACCAGAGCGAGGGTCATTTCCAGTGCTTCGTGCACGCGCCGCGGCAGGCCCGCACTCTCGAGGAGCCGGCCCGAAGGCGGGAACGAGCTGAGGGGCGGGCTGGACATCGCGCTGCGCAGCATAACGGATTCACATCCGCGCACCGTGCCGCGGCGGCTCAGCCCATGCCGACCGACGACGTGTCGAGGAAGAGCTCGAGCACGTCGTTCAAGAAGCGCCGGCCCGATTCGGTGGGCACCACGCGCAGGCCGTCGTCGTGCAGCCAGCCCCGCGCTTGGGCTTCTTGCAGCGGCCCGGCCAGCGCTGCGCGCGGCAGGCCGGTGCGCGCTTCGAACTGCGTCCAGTCGAAGCCTTCGTGCAACCGCAGCGCATTGATCATGAATTCGAAGGGACGGCGCGCCGGCGCGATGTATTCGTCGTCGCCGATGGCTTCGGGGGTACCGGCGGTTTCCAGATAGCGCGTCGGATGCTTGTGCTTCCAGCGTCGCAGGATGGTCTGCCCGGCGCCCAGCGTGATCTTGCCGTGCGCGCCGGCGCCGATGCCGAGGTAGTCGCCGTAGCGCCAGTAGTTGATGTTGTGCTCGCAGCGATGCCCGGCGCGGGCGTAGGCGCTGGTTTCGTAGTGCCCGTAGCCGGCGGCGGCCAGTGCGGCCTGGCAATGCTCCTGCATGTCCCAGGCGATGTCGTCGTCGGGCAGGTGCTTCGGCGGGCGGGCGGCGAAGACGGTATTGGGTTCGAGCGTGAGCTGGTAGTGGCTGATGTGCGTGGGTGCGAGCGCGATGGCCCGCTCGACGTCGTGCAGCGCCATCGCCAGGTCCTGCCCGGGCAGCGCATACATGAGGTCGAGGTTGATCTCGGCGAAGCCCGCATCGTGCGCCTGCTGCACGGCGGCCACGGCCTGCGCGCTGTCGTGGATGCGCCCGAGCCGGTGCAGGCAGCCGTCGTCGAAGCTCTGGATGCCGAAGCTGAGCCGGTTGACGCCTGCGGCGCGGTAGTCGGCCAGCTTCCCGTATTCGGCGGTGCCGGGATTGGTCTCCAGCGTGATCTCGCAGCTGGGCGCGAAGCGAAGGCGCGCGCGGGCCTGCTGCAGGAAGCGGTCGATCAGCGCCGGCGGCATCAGGCTCGGCGTGCCGCCGCCGAAGAAGACGCTGTGCACGGTGCGGCCCCAGACCAGCGGCAGGTCGTGGTCGAGATCGGCCACGAGCGCGTCGACGTACTGCGCCATGGGCAGCTCGCCACGCGCCGAATGCGAGTTGAAATCGCAGTACGGGCATTTGCGCACGCACCACGGGATGTGGACGTACAGCGACAACGGCGGAGGGATGAGCATCAGGCGTGGCTGGTGTCGTGCGGCTGGCCGGTACGCGCATGATCGGGCATCGCGGCCAGCGCATCGAGCAGGCGCGGATCGATGCGTGCGTCCTGCCGGCCGTGCACGATCAGCCACATCGCCAGCTGGCGGAAGGCTTCGATGCGCGGCGTGGGGCCGGTGGCGCGCAGCACCGTGCCGCCGTCGATCCGGTGCAGCGACAGCCGCGCGGGCCGCAGGCCGCGGCGGTAGTCGATGCGATCGATGGCGCCGGCGTTGCAGGCGACGACACGCCAGCCGGATCGCGGCCCGCGCAGGCGGATGCGCGGGCCATCGATACGTGCGTCGCGCCACAGGCCCAGCGCGGCCAGCACGCCCGCGAGCAGGACGCCGAATCCGATGGCGAGGCCGAGATAACGCATGGCCACCGCACCCGCCAGCAGCAGCGCGGCGCAGAGTGCTGCGGATGCGACCGGGCCGGGCCGCCAGCCCAGCGGCAGCGATTCGGTCGCCCCGCTCATGGCCAGCCCGCCGCGGCCAGTTGCGCCTGCAGCGCGCGCACGGCGCGGCCGCGATGGCTCACGTCGGCCTTCATGCCCGGATCCAGCTCCGCGGCGGAGCGCCCGCTGGCGGGATCGAGGAAGACCGGGTCGTAGCCGAAGCCGCCGCTGCCGCGTGGCGCCTCGAGGATCGATCCGGCCCAGCGGCCTTCGGCGATCAGCGGTTCGGGATCGGCGGCGTGGCGCAGCAGCGCGATCGACGCATGGAAGCGCGCGCCTCGGCCCGCGGCCGGAACGCCTGCGAGCGCATCGAGCAGCCTGCGGATGTTGGCCTGTGGATCGGCGGGTTCGCCGGCATAGCGCGCGGAACGCAGCCCGGGCGCGCCGCCGAGCGCGTCCACGCACAGGCCCGAGTCGTCGGCGAGCGCCGGCAGCCCGGTGATGCGTGCGGCATGCCGCGCCTTGAGCAGCGCATTCTCGATGAAGGTCAGCCCGGTTTCCTCGGGATCCTCGACGCCGACCGCCCGCTGCGCGACACACTCCAGCCCCAGCGGCGCCAGCAGGCGTTGGAACTCCGCGAGCTTGCCCGGGTTGCCGCTGGCGATCACGAGCTTCATGGCGGCAGGCTGCGCGTGTGCGGGTGTAGGCGCGGTGGACCCCGCGTGTCGACGAGGTTCGTATCGCCTCGCCTATACGGCCGGACCGGCAAGCACTTCGCGCTGCAGCGCCACCAGCCGCGCGACCCCGGCTTCCGCGAGGTCGGTCAATGCGTTCAGTTCCTCGCGGCGGAAGGCATGGCCCTCGGCCGTGCCCTGCAGTTCGATGAAGCCGCCGCCATCGTTCATGACGACGTTCATGTCGGTGTCGCAGTCGCTGTCTTCGGCGTAGTCGAGGTCGAGCACGGGAACGCCGCGATACACGCCCACCGACACCGCGGCGACTGCACCGAAAACCGGATCGCGCTTGAGCTCGCCGCGCGCCATCAGCAGGCGCACCGCGTCGACCAGCGCGACGTAGGCGCCGGTGATCGCGGCGGTGCGGGTGCCGCCGTCCGCCTGCAGCACGTCGCAGTCGAGGGTGATCGTGCGTTCGCCGAGCAGCCGGCGGTCGATGCACGCACGCAGGGAGCGGCCGATCAGGCGCTGGATCTCCAGCGTGCGCCCGCCCTGCTTGCCGCGCGCGGCCTCGCGGTCGTTGCGCGTATGCGTGGCGCGCGGAAGCATGCCGTATTCGGCGGT
>CAZNRZ010000038.1:0-16706 GCA_964575535.1 uncultured Lysobacter sp.
CGCCGGTCTTCGACGCGCTGCTGCCGCTGGCCGACTTCGCCGTGCTCTTGCGGGCGCCCGTCTTCTTGGTCGCGCTCTTGCGGCGACCGGCCGACTTCGAGGCGCTGCCCGTCGACTTCGACGCGGACTTCGTGCCCGCCGCCGACGTGCGCTTGGACGCCGACTTCGTGCCCGAGGTCTTCTTCGCCGTCGAGCGGCCGCTCGACGACTTGCGTGCGCCGCCCTTGGAGGCGCGGGCCTCCTTGCGGGCCGCCGCGCTGGTGCGCGCCAGGCGCTTCTTCGCGGTGGTGACCGCGCGGCCCACCGCCTCGACGGCGCCACTGGCCGTGTCGGCCACCGCGCTCGCGGCGTTGCTCGCCGTGCCCGCGATGACGGTGCCGATGTTGCTGGCCGTGTCGGCGACCGCACTGGCCGCATTCGACAGGGTGGCCGTCACTCCATTTCCGTTGCCGTTGCCGTTGCTCATTGGAAAGCCCTCCTTAGGGGCGCTGTCTTGCGAATCGGGATAACGGGATACAGCGTTATCGCGCGTTGCTATACAGCCGGTGCGCACAACATCGTGTGAAAACTACGCCTACTGCATCGGGGTTTTTGACGGGCCGGATGCATTCCTGACGCGCGTCGGGAGGCATCGCGTGCCGCGCGCCGGGTACGTCGCCCGGCGCGTCGGCGAAGGTGCATCAGAACTTGCCGTAATAGCCTTCCTTGAGCGCGTCGAACAGGTTGGCGGCGGTGTGCATCTCGCCGTCGTATTCGATCTGCTCGTTGCCGCGGACCTCCACCGTGCTGCCGTCCTCCAGCTCGAAGCGGTAGGTGGTGTTCTCCAGGTCGGCTTCCTTGACCAGCACGCCCTGGAAGGCGGCCGGGTTGAAGCGGAACGTGGTGCAGCCCTTGAGGCCCTGCTGGTGGGCGTAGGTGTAGATGTCCTTGAAGTCCTCGTACGGGTAATCCGTGGGGACGTTCGCGGTCTTGGAGATCGAGCTGTCCACCCACTTCTGCGCCGCGGCCTGCACGTCCACGTGCTCCTTCGGCGTGATGTCGTCGGCGGCGATGAAGTAGTCGGGCAGGGCGCCTTCCGGGTCTTCCGAGAACGGCATCGCCTTGGCGTTGACCATCTCGCGGTAGGCGAGCAGCTCGTAGGACCAGACGTCCACCTTCTCCTTCGACTTCTTGCCCTCGCGGATCACGTTGCGCGAGTAGTGGTGGGCGAAGCTCGGCTCGATGCCGTTGGAGGCGTTGTTGGCCAGGCTCAGCGAGATCGTGCCGGTGGGCGCGATGGAGCTGTGGTGGGTGAAGCGCGAGCCGACCTCGGCGAGTTCCTCGACCAGTTCCGGCGCCACTTCGGCCACGCGCTGCATGTAGCGCGAGTATTTCGCGTGCAGCACCTTGCCCTCGATCTCCTGGCCGATCTTCCAGCCGTCGCTCGCCATTTCCGGGCGCTTGCGCAGCATCTCGGCGGTGACGGTGAAGCGCTCTTCCATGATCGGGGCCGGGCCCTTCTCACGCGCCAGTTCCAAGCCCATCTCCCAGCCGGCCACCGCCATCTCGCGGGCGATCTGCTCGGTGAACTCGCAGCTCTCCTTGCTGCCGTACTTCATGCGCAGCATGGTCACCGTGCTGCCCAGGCCGAGGAAGCCCATGCCGTGGCGGCGCTTGCGCATGATCTCGTCGCGCTGCTTCTCCAGCGGCAGGCCGTTGACCTCGACCACGTTGTCGAGCATGCGGGTGAACACGCGCACGACCTCGCGGTACTCGTCCCAGTCGAACGTGGCCTGCTCGGTGAAGGCGTTGCGCACGAACTTGGTGAGGTTGACCGAGCCCAGCAGGCAGGCGCCGTAGGGCGGCAGCGGCTGCTCGCCGCAGGGGTTGGTGGCGCGGATGTTCTCGCACCACCAGTTGTTGTTCATCTCGTTGACGCGGTCGATCAGGATGAAGCCCGGCTCGGCGTAGTCGTACGTCGAGACCATGATCATGTCCCACAGGTGCCGCGCGCGGATGTGGCCGTAGATCTTGCAGGCGACCAGCCCGTCCTCGCGGGAGACGTAGTTGCGGTGGGTCGGCCACTCGCGCCAGATCACCTGCTCCTCGTTGGCGAGGTCCAGGTCGCCCTGTTCCTTGACGTGCACCGGGAACACCAGCGGCCAGTCGGCATCGCTGTTCACCGCGTCCATGAAGCCGTCGGTGATCAGCAGCGAGAGGTTGAACTGGCGCAGGCGGCCGTCCTCGCGCTTGGCGCGGATGAAGTCGCGCACGTCGGGATGGCTGACGTCGAAGGTGCCCATCTGCGCGCCGCGGCGGCCACCGGCCGAGCTCACGGTGAAACACATCTTGTCGTAGATATCCATGAAGGACATCGGGCCCGACGTGTACGCGCCGGCGCCGGCGACGAACGCGCCGCGCGGGCGCAGCGTCGAGAACTCGTAGCCGATGCCGCAGCCGGCCTTCAGCGTCAGGCCCGCTTCGTGGACCTTCTCGAGGATGCCGTCCATCGAGTCTTCGATCGTGCCGGAGACGGTGCAGTTGATCGTCGAGGTGGCCGGCTTGTGCTCCAGCGCGCCGGCGTTGGAGGTGATGCGGCCGGCGGGAATCGCACCGCGGCGCAGCGCCCACAGGAAGCGCTCGTTCCAGTAGCGCTGCTTCTCGGCGGTCGGCTCGGCCTCGGCCAGCGCCTTGGCGACGCGCTGGTAGGTGCCGTCGATGTCCGCATCGACCGGCGCGCCGGTCTTGGTCTTGAGGCGGTACTTCTTGTCCCAGATGTCCTGGGACGCGGGCTGCAGCGGGATGTCGCCCTCCGGGTTCTGCGCGGTCTTGGACATTCCGACTACCTCCAGGCGCACCGTGCTCATTCCTGCGTCATCTCCGGTCGAGGCCGCGACAGGGCGGCCGATGTTGGGGGGTCGGCGCCGCCGGGCGTCGACCAGAAAGGGTGCTGTTCCACGGTGCGACAGGCGCCGCAGCGGCCGTGGAACCGCGTGCCAGGGGCGTTGAAAAGCGTGGGCCGGAGCGTTGGCTCCGACGCCTCGTATCTCAACCTGTTCCCCGTAAGCACGTCGTGAACCACAAGATCTTGTGGCCGCGACGGAACGTCACGCTACGCGCACAGCCTGCTTCACGTCAACGACTTGACGCGCGTCGTTCAACGCGTTTCTTCGATGAATCGCTGCTGCATCGCGTCAGCGCCGACGAACGGCGCGGGCCGCGCAGGCCGCAGGATCGGAACCGGCCGCGCCGCCGCGCGGTCCCGTCTTGAATCGCCGATGCGCCGCCGCGACATCGGTCCCGTCCGCCGGCCCGAATGCGATGCCCATGACCCGACCTTCGACCACGCTGCTCGCCCTCGCACTCGCCGCCGCCTTCGGTGGCTTCGTCGCCACCGGCGCGCGCGAGTTGCTCGACCGCCCGGCGCAGGCAGCTCCGCCGGCGCCATCGCTGGCGCTGCCGGCGCCCGCGTTGGGCGCGCTGCCCGCGTCGGTCGCCGGCCAACCGCTGCCCTCGCTCTCGCCGATGCTGGCGCGGGTCACGCCGGCGGTGGTCAGCGTGCACAGCAAGCAGCGCGTGCGCGTGAGCCCCTTCGCCGATCCCATGTGGCGGCGCATGTTTCCGCAGTACACGCAGGAGCGGATCAACGAGTCGCTGGGCTCGGGGGTGATCGTCGACGCCGCGCGCGGGCTGGTCCTCACCAACCACCACGTGATCGAAGGCGCCGACCAGGTCTCGGTGACGCTGGCCGATGGCCGCACCCTCGCCGCCGAATCCCTCGGCAGCGATCCGGAAACCGACATCGCGGTGATGCGCGTGCGCGACGCGAAGCTGCAGGCGCTTCCGCTGGCCGATTCCGACCAGCTCAAGGTCGGCGACTTCGTGGTGGCGGTCGGCAATCCCTTCGGTATCGGCCAGACGGTCACCAGCGGCATCGTCTCGGCGGTGGGCCGCAGCGGCCTGCCGGGGCTGGGCTTCCAGA
Organism: uncultured Lysobacter sp.; assembly: GCA_964575535.1. GTDB lineage: Bacteria > Pseudomonadota > Gammaproteobacteria > Xanthomonadales > Xanthomonadaceae > Cognatilysobacter. The sequence goes on from CAZNRZ010000038.1 coordinate 3,962, forward strand.
ACTTCATCCAGACCGACGCATCCATCAACCCCGGCAATTCCGGCGGCGCGCTGGTCAACCTCAACGGCGAGCTGGTCGGCATCAACACCGCGAGCTTCAATCCCGGCGGCGCGATCCGCGGCAACATCGGCCTGGGCTTCGCGATCCCCGCCAACCTCGCGCGCAACATCGCCGAGCAGCTGGTCAAGAACAACGGCGTGGTCCGGCGCGGCACGGTGGGCGTGGAGGTGCAGGACATCGACGAGCGCCTGGCGCGCGCGCTGGGCGTGGCGGTCGATGCGGGCGCGGTAGTGACGCGCGTCTACCCGGGCTCAGCCGCCGAGCGCGCCGGCCTGCGCGCGGGCGACGTGATCACCGCGGCCAACGGCCAGCGCATCGGCGGGCGCGACGCGCTGCGCAACTTCGAGGGCCTGCAGGCGCTGGGCAGCCGCATCACGCTCGACGTGCTGCGCGACGGCCGCAGCCTGCGCCTGGCCACCGGCCTGCAGGAGCAGCCGCGCAGCGTCGCCGGCGGCGACCTTGATCCACGCCTGGCCGGCGCGACGTTCGTCGAACTGCCCGAGCGCCTGCGCGCCGCAGGCGTGACCGGCGTGCTGGTGGAGGCGGTCGCGCGCGGCTCGCGTGCCGCGCAGAATCGCCTGCAAGCGGGCGACGTGGTGATCGCCGCCAACACCGGTGCGTTCGCCGATCTCGCCGGCTTCCGCGCGGGCTTCACACAGCGGCCGTCAGATTTGGCACTCCAGGTGATACGCGGTGGCCGCCCCGGCGTGCTGCCGATCCGCTGACACCCGCGCGCCGGGTTCCGAATTTTCCAGGAGATACGCATGGCCACCACCACCCGCAATGGATCCACCTCCGCCACGACGGCCGACACCGGTGCGTTCACCTCCAACCTTTCCGAGGCCGGCAGCAGCCTGAAGCAGGCCGCCGTCGACACCGGCGATGCGCTGCGCAACGCCGCGGTCGCCGCCGGCGAGGAGCTGCGCGTGGGCAAGGCCAACCTCAAGGCCGACCTCGCCGACAGCGCGATCGCCAGCCTCGCCGCCGCGGAAGTCGCCGGCGGCGCGGCGCGCGAGCAGGTCGACGTGCTGATGGACAAGGGCCGCGACCTGATCGACAGCGCGTCCGAGCTGATCCGCGAGCGTCCGCTGGTGAGCTTCGGCGTGGCCTTCGCCACCGGCTGGGTGCTGGCCAAGCTCGCACGCGGCAGCAAGTAAGCGCGACATGGGCGCAGGGGGCGCGAACGGCGCCGGCCCCACGGGGCCGGGCGGCGCGGGCGAGGCGACGGCCGCGAGGACGGACGAGGCCATGCTGCGCGAGGCCGATGCGAAGGCGCGCGCGGCCGCGGCCGCCGCGTCCGAGCCTCCACCCGAGTTGCAGGAATCGCTGCGGCAGGTGGGCGCGGCCGGCAAGGCCAGCCTCGACGCCGCCGGCGACGCCGCCAAGGCCTTCCGCAGCCTGTTCTTCGCCGACATCTCTCTCGCACGCAGCGCCTTCGGGCGCACGCTGGCCTTCGTCGGGCTGGCGATCGCCTTCGGCGCCAGCGCGTGGCTGTTGCTGATGGCCACCCTCATCGCGTTCCTGCGCGGCGCGCTGGGCTGGGGGTGGACCACGTCGATGCTCGCCTGCGCGGGGCTGAGCCTGCTGGTCGCCGCGCTGTCGTCCTGGGCGGCGATGCGCTACTTCGAGCACACGCGCCTCAAGGCGACGCGCCGCCAGCTCGCGCGGCTGGGGATCGGCGAACTCGCCAACCTCATGCCGCCTGCGGATTCACCGCGCTCGGCGCGCGACGCCACCGAGAACCTGCCCGACCACGACGCCGGCGGGCAGCCGATGAAGGACAAACGCGGCGTCCCGGTGACGCCTCCCTAAGCCATGTCGACCTCGTTCAGGCAACTCATCGAGAAGGTCGCCCAGGCCGAGGCCGCGCTGGAGGCGCAGGAGCGCCGCGTGGCCGCGGACTGGCGCCAGCTCAAGGGCTCGTGGAAGGCCGGCTGGACGCCCGGACGCATCGTCATCGCCGGGCTGGTCAGCGGCTTCGTCATCGGCCGCGTCGAGCCGCTGCGCGCCGGCGCCAAGGGGGGCACGATCATGCAGATGATCACCGCGATTTCCGGCCTGCTCGCCACGAGCAAGGCGCAGGAGGCGGCCACTGAGGTCGAGCAGGTGGCGCAGCAGGTGGAAGGCACCGCGCCGGTGGTGCCGGTCGTTGACGCGGTTCCGCCGCTCGACGCGGTATAGCCGCCCCATGACGCAACCAATCGATCCCGCGGCGCCGGACTCCCGCGCGCCGGACGCCCTGTCCCTGCCCGAACCGGCACGCGCCGCGTCGCAGCCGCCGCGTCCGCGCTCGCCCACGGCGGTGATCGTGCTGGCGGTGCTGGCGATGGGCTTCACGTTGTGGGCGGCGCAGGGGCTGATCCTGCCGGTGCTGCTCGCGATGTTCTTCGCGCTGATCGGCAATCCGCTCATCCGCATCCTGCGCCGCGCCTACGTGCCGCGCTTCGTCGGCGCGTTGCTGGTGATCGTACTGGGGCTGTCGACGACGGTGCTGCTGGTCGAGCAGCTCGTGCAGCCGGCCACCGAGTGGATACGCGAGGCGCCACGCGGCCTGCGCCAGTTCGCGCCCAAGGTGCGCGACATGGTCAAGCCGATGCACGAGGCCAATCAGGCCGCGCAGCGCCTCGCGCAGGCCGCGGGTGGCGAGCAGCGCCAGGTGCAGGTGGTGCGCACCGAGTCGGGCGATCCCTACAGGCTGCTGCTGACCACGCCGAAGCTGATCACCTCGGTGCTCGCCGTGGTGCTGCTCACCTTCTTCTTCATGGTCTACGGCGAGAACCTGCAGCGGCACGCGCTCGCGCTGCTGCCCACGCGGCAGCAGCAGAAGCTCACGGTGGAGATCCTCACCTCCATCGAGCGCGAGATATCGCGCTACGTGCTCGCCATCAGCGTGATCAATGCGGTGGTGGGCGTGGTGATCGCCGGCCTGCTGGTGTGGATCGGCGTGCCGACGCAGGAGGCGCTGCTCTGGGGCACGATGGCCGCGCTGCTGAATTTCGCGCCCTACGTGGGCCCGTTGATCGGCATGCTCACGCTGCTGCTGATGGGCTTCCTGCGCTTCGAGGGCTGGATGGCGCTCGCGCCCGCCGGCATCTACCTGCTCGTGCACACGCTCGAAGGCCAGCTGATCACGCCGATCATCCTCGGCCGCAGCATGCGGCTCTCGCCGCTGGTCCTCATCCTCGCGCTGATGGTCTTCGGCTGGATCTGGGGTTTCGTCGGACTTCTGCTGGCGGTGCCGCTGCTGGTCTGCATCAAGCTCGTGCTCTCGCGCCTGGACGGCATGGACGGCTGGGCACGCCTGCTCGAATAGGGCTCAGGCGAAGGGCGAGGGGCCGTAGAAGCGCGCGAGGTGCGCGGCCACCTCGGGCCATGCCGCGCGCAGCTGCGCGGGCGCGCTGAAGTGGTATTCGCTGGCCACGGCGAAGAATTCCTCGGGCGACTCGGCGGCGTATTCGTCGATCGGCGGCTCGCGCCCACGATCGAGCAGCGCGTTCATCGCGTCGAAGGCCTGCTGGAAATCGCGCACCCAGGCGGCGTGGAAATCGGATGCGAGCGGCGGCGTGCCGTCGAGCAGCCCGTCGAGCGCGTCGATCTTGTGCGCGATCTCGTGCACGGCCACGCAGAAGCCGGCATCGGGCTCGGCGCAGTCGGCCTGCACGTCCGCCCAGGACAGGATCAGCGGGCCGGCCTGCCAGGACTCGCCGATCAGCTCGTCCTCCCATTCGTGCAGCACGCCGGCGGCGTCGACATGGCTGCGGCCGACGCGGAAGGCATCGGGGTAGACGACCAGCTCCGACCAGCCGCGCAGCGCGCCCGCGCCGACCTCGAGCACGGGCAGGCAGCAGGCCGCGGCCAGCAGGGCGCGGTCGCCATCGCCCAGCATGAGACCGCCCACCGGGGTGATGGCCTTGCGGCGCAGGAACCACGCGGCGAGGGCGGAGAGGCGCTGCGCGCGCGCCTCGTCGAGCGCGCGCGCCCACGGCAGCTGCGCGCGCACGTGCGACCAGAGCGCGGGATCGAGCGGGGTGTCGGGGGAATCGGGCCGGAACAGTCGGCCGAGCAGGCTGCGCAAGGGACCGGCGCGCTGCCTCAGCGGAACATGCCCGGCAGGAAGCTGTGCCAGCGCGAGCGGCCCGTGCTGGCGTCGCTGTCGCTGTGCAGGCTGGGGCGCGCGCGGGTCTCGCGTGCCGGCGAGGTCTCCCGCGGCGGGGCGACCTTCTGCTTCGAGGGCCGCGGCGGCGTGGTCTCGGCGCAGCTCCCGCTGTCGGGGCTGCTCATCTTGACCTCGCGCGCCACCACGCCCGTACTGGCGGAGGCGAGCGCGATCAGCAGGCACAGGCAGATGCGGCGCATGGCGGTCGAGGCCTTCCGTGGAACGGGCGGACGGCGAGCATAGCGCGATTTTCACGGCCTCCGGATGCCGCAGGTCGGCGCTCCGCGGCCGTCGCGCATAATCCGCGCATGACCCGACCCGCCACGCCGCCGCATGGATGAACAGGCGATCCTGACCCGGCTGGGGGCCGGGCCGGTTTCCGGCGACGCCCTGGCGCGCGAGATCGGCCAGACCCGTGCGGCCGTGTGGAAGCGCATCGAAGCCCTGCGCGAGGCCGGCGTGGCCATCGAGGCGTCGCCCGGCCAGGGTTACCGGCTGGCCCGGCCACTGGATCTTCTGGACGTCGGGGCGCTGCGGGCCGCGTTACCGGACGCGGTGGCCACCGGCATCGCGCGGCTCCACGTCGCCTGGTCCACCGATTCGACCAACAGCGAACTGCTGCGCCGCGGCGCACCGGCGCGAGGCGTGGACGTCCTGCTGGCCGAGCGCCAGACCGGCGGGCGCGGCCGGCGCGGACGGCCCTGGCAGTCGCCGCTGGGCGCCAACCTCTATCTCTCGCTGGCGCGGCGCTTCGAGGGCGGCCTGGCCCGGCTTGGCGGCCTGAGCCTGGTCGCAGGCATCGCGGCTGCCGAAGCCCTGCAGGGCGCGGGCGTGGCGCAGGTCCGGCTGAAGTGGCCGAACGACCTGGTGGTCGACGACGGCGCCGGCCTGCGCAAGCTCGGCGGGCTGCTGGTCGAGGGCGGCGGCGAGCACGGCGGGCCGGCGAGCGCGGTGATCGGGCTGGGCCTCAACGTCGCCATGCCCGCGGCCGCCGGCGAGCGCATCGACCAGCCCTGGACCGACCTCGCCGCGCTCGGGGTCACCGCCTCGCGCACGCAGCTCGCCGCGGCGCTCATCGCGCAACTGGTGCCTGCGCTGGAGGTGTTCGACCGCGACGGCTTCGCGCCCTTCGCCGCGCGCTGGCAGGCCTTCGACTGCCTGCATGGGCGCGACGTCGAGCTGCACCTGCCCGCGGGCATCGAACCGGCGCGGGCGCTCGGCCTGGGCGAAGGCGGTGCCCTGCGGGTGCGCGGCGCGGACGGCAGGGAGCGCGACGTGCATGCGGGCGAAGTCGGCCTGCGCAGGCGCTCGCCATGAGTACCTGGCTGTTCGACCTGGGCAATACGCGGCTCAAGTGCGCCCCGCTGGAAGGCGAACGCGCGGGCGTGGTGGCCGCGCTCGCGCACGACGGACTGGAGACACTGGATGCCGATGCGCTGCATGCGCGGCTGGACGCCGCGATGCCGGCACGCATCGACGTCGCCTACGTGGCCAGCGTCGCGCGGGAGCCGCTGCGCGTGGCCCTGCTCGACGCGCTGACCCGCCGCTGCCGGCGCGTCGAACTCGCGCGCACGCTGCCCGCGCTGGACGGCCTGCGCATCGCCTATGCAGAGCCCGCGCGGCTGGGCGTGGACCGCTTCCTCGCCATGCTCGGCGCGCGCCGGCGCGGCGCGGGCGCGGTGCTGGTCTGCGGCGTGGGCACGGCGGTGACGCTGGACCTGGTCGACGCCGACGGCCTGCATCGCGGCGGCCGCATCGCACCTTCGCCCGAACTCATGCGCGAGGCGCTGCACGCACGCGCGCCGCACCTGCCTGCCCAGGGTGGCGCGTGGGTGGATTGGGCACGCGATACCGACGACGCGCTGGCTTCCGGCTGTCTGGGCGCCGCCGCGGCGCTGGTGCGCGAAGCCCACGACGCGGCGCGCGCGCTGTTCGCCTGCGAGGTGCCGCTGCTGATGCATGGCGGCGGCGCGCATGCGCTGCATCCGGCGCTGCCGCAGGCGATCGACGCGCCGTCGCTGGTGCTGGACGGGCTGGCCGCGTGGGCCTGCTCCGGGTGAGCAGGCGCAGGCCGGATACCCGTCGACATGGCCGTTGCGGCGTTGCCGCCATGCGCATCGAGAACGCGAATCGGCTTTTCGGCGACGTGCGTGGCTGACGTGCGACGCGCCACGACAAGGGGCGTGCATGTATCGCCCGCGTCCCCCGCTGCGCATCCGCCGTGCACTTCACACCACCCGGCTGCCGACCACGTGTCTGCGCGCCGCCGCAGCCCCGCGCATTCCGCAGGACGCGACGCGCGTCCATCACGGCTCCGCGGGCGCGCTGGCTAGAATCGGACGATGCTGCTGCGCGCCCTGCTCGTGATGCTGCTGGTACTCAACGCGGGCGTAGCCGCGTGGTGGCTGCTGCGTGCGCCGCCGGTGGCGCAGGAGGCCGCGCCGGTGCCCGGCGACGTGCCGGTGCTGGAGCTGGTCGACGCCGGAGAGCGCAGTGCGACGGCGAGCGCTCCGGCCACGCCTGCCGCCTGCTTCCGCTACGGCCCGTTCCGCGTCGCCCCCGCCTTCGAGGCCGCGCGCACCGCCATCGCCGACGAGGTGCTTTGGACCGCCACCGCACGCGAGCTTGCCGGCGCGCCGCGCGGCTGGCGCGTCGTGCTGCCGCAGCCGACGCGCGAGCAGGCCGTCGCCACCGCCGCGCGCATCGGCGCCGCCGGGTTCTCGGACTATCTGGTGCTGCCCGCCACGGGCCCCGACGCGCATGCCATCGCGCTCGGTCGCTACGGCAGCGAGGCCTCCGCCCGCGACCGCGCTCGAGCCCTTGCAGCGGCGGGTTTCGCGGCGCTGGCCGAACCGGTCGGCGCACGCGAAGTGCTGTGGCTGGACGTCGCCGCCGCGCCCGGCTTCGAGCCGGCGTCAGTAGCACTCGGCATGACCGGTGCGCCCATTCCCTGCGCGGGCGTGGTGCCGGACGGGCGCTACACTATCGCCGCGCCGGCTTAGCTCAGTTGGTAGAGCAACTGATTTGTAATCAGTAGGTCGTCGGTTCGATTCCGACAGCCGGCATGCATGCATTGAAGAAGCGCCGGACGCTTGGCCGTTCCGCGAAGGGGCGCCCATCGCGGGAGGTTGCACGTCCGGTGCGGCGCCCAGCATGCGTGCGGCGCATGAACGCCACTGGAAAAAGCCCGCGCGCGGTGGCTGGTGCACAGCAGGCATTCACGCAGCGCCGACGCGCACGCGGCCGCAGCCGCCGCCGGCCCCGCAGGCGGGGCTGCTTACAATCGCGATCCGCATCGCATCGTTTCCGACAGGCGCCGCCATGAATCCACGCACACCCGTCTCGCTCATTGGCGCGCCCACCGACGTCGGCGCCGGCCATCGCGGCGCGCGCCTGGGGCCGGAAGCCCTGCGCATCGCGGGCCTGGGCGAGGCGCTGGTCTCGCGCGGGCTCGACGTGCTCGATCGCGGCAACCTCGCCGGCCCATCCAATCCGTGGACGGACGCGGTCGACGGCTACCGCCACATCGCCGAGGTCACCGAGTGGAACCGCATCGTGATGGAAGCGGTCTACGCCGAACTGGCGATGGGGCGCATGCCGATCATGCTCGGCGGCGACCACTGCCTCGGCCTCGGCTCGATCACCGGCGTGGCGCGCTGGTGCCGCGAGAACGGCAAGACGCTGCGCGTGCTCTGGCTCGACGCGCACGCCGACTTCAACACCAGCGAGGTCACGCCCTCGGGCAACGTGCACGGCATGCCGGTGGCCTGCCTCTGCGGCCTCGGGCCGGAGCCGCTCACGCACCTGTCGGGCGTGTCGCCGGCGGTGCGGCCCGACGCGATCCGCCAGATCGGCATCCGCTCGGTCGACGAGGGCGAGCGCCGGCTGATCAAGCAGTACGGCATCGACGTCTACGACATGCGCCACATCGACGAGGTCGGCATGCGCGCGGCGATGGACGAGGCGCTGTCCGGCATGGACGACGACACGCACCTGCACGTCAGCTTCGACGTCGACTTCCTCGACCCCAGCATCGCGCCCGGCGTGGGCACCACCGTCATGGGCGGGCCGACCTATCGCGAGGCGCAGCTGTGCATGGAGATGATCTGCGACACCGGGCGCATGGCCTCGCTCGACATCGTCGAACTCAATCCGCTGATCGACGACCACAACCGCACCGCGATCCTCGCCGTCGACCTGGTCGAGAGCCTGTTCGGCAAGTCCACGCTGCTGCGCGACTGAGCCGCCGTTCGTCGCGGCGGAACGCGATGGTGTCTTCCGGCACCTTCCCCTGCGCAGGCCCCCACGCGATGCTCCGCCGCTGAGCGCTGCACAGGGGGACGCGCATGGCGATGCTGGACGTGCGGGACGTACGCAAGGCCTTCGGCGCGACGACCGCGCTCGACGGGCTTTCGCTGGAGGTGCGGCGCGGCGAGATCTTCGGGCTGCTGGGGCCGAACGGGGCGGGCAAGTCGACGCTGATGTCGATGGTGTCCGGCCTGCTGCGGCCGGATGGGGGCGAGGTGCGGCTGCACGGCGCCTCGCCGGCCGAACCCGCCGCACGCCGCGGCATCGGCCTGGCGCCGCAGGCACTCGCGCTCTACGACACGCTGACCGCGCGCGAGAACCTCGAATTCTTCGGGCGGCTGCAGGGCCTGTCGGGCGCGCGCCTGCGCGAGCGCGTGGACGCGGCGCTCGCATTCGTAGCGCTCGCCGATCGTCAGCATGATCGCGCCGGCGGCTATTCGGGCGGCATGAAGCGGCGGCTGAACCTGGCCGCCGCGCTGCTGCACGAGCCCGATCTCGTGCTGCTCGACGAACCCACCGCCGGGGTGGATCCGCAGTCGCGCAACGCGCTGTTCGACAACGTCGAGGCGCTGCGCGCGCAGGGCCGCACGGTGGTCTACACCACGCACTACATGGAGGAGGTCGAGCGCCTCTGCGACCGCATCGCGATCATCGACCGCGGCCGCGTGCTCGCCATCGGCACGCTCGCAGAGCTGCTGGCCGCGCACGGCGGGGCGCCGATGCTGGTCGCGCGCCGCGGCGAGCGCGTGTGGCGCGAGGTCGCCGCCGATCCGCTGGCGCGGCTCAACGAGATCGCGCGCGACGGCGCGGTCGACGACTTCCGCGTCGAGCAGCCGCGCCTGGAGCAGGTCTTCCTGCACCTCACCGGCCGCCAGCTGAGGGACTGACATGCACGTGCTCTGGGCGATCGTCCGCAAGGATTTCCTGCAGCTGCGCCGCGACCCGGCCGCGCTGTTCTTCGCGCTGGGCTGGCCGCTCATCGTGGCCATCGCGTTCGGCCTGGTCTTCGGCGGCGGAGGCGGGGCGAGCGCGAAGCCGAAGGTCGCGCTCGTCGACCTCGACCGGAGCGCGGCGTCGCGCACGTTCGTCGAAAGCCTGCGCGCGATGCCCGAGCTCGACGCCGACCTGCAGGCGCGCGAAGCCGCGCGCGACGCGGTGCGGCGCGGCCAGCGCGTGGCCGCGATCGTGCTGCCCGAGGGCTGGGGCGCATCGCGCGGGCTCGGCTTCTCGCCGAACGCCCTGCCGGTCACGCTGCTGGTGGACCCGAGCCGGCAGGCCGAGCAGGCGATGCTGCAGGGCCTGCTGGTCAAGGCGGCGATGCAGGACATGATGTCCGGGCAGCAGGACGCGGCCACCCGCGCGGCGATGCTGGCGCAGGCGAAGGCCGACGTGGCTGCACTGCCGCCGCAGTCGCGCGCCGCGTTCGAAGGCTTCTACGAATCGCTGGACGGGCTGATGTCGACGCCCGAGGTGCAGGCGCCCGCATCCGGCGGCGCGGAAATGTCGCCGCTGAGGGTCGAGACCGAATCGGTACAGGCGCGTCGGCGCGGGCCCGCCAACAGCCACGCGGTCACGTTCCCGCAGGGCATGTTCTGGGCCGTGCTGGGCGTGCTGATGAGCTTCGCGACCTCGCTGGCCACCGAGCGCAGCGAAGGCACGTGGCTGCGCCTGCGCACCGCGCCGGTACGCGGCTGGCACCTGCTCGCCGGCAAGGGGCTGGCCTGTGCGCTGGCGATGCTGCTGGCGCTCAACCTGCTCGCGCTGGTCGGCTACGTCGCGTTCGGCGTGCGGCCGGACTGGCTGCTGCTGGAGCTCGCCTTCGTCGCCGGCGTGTTCTGCTTCACCGCGATGATGATGCTGTTCGCGATGCTCGCGCGCAGCGTGCGCGCCGCCAGCGGCATCGCGTGGGCGGCGTTGATGCCGATGGCCATGCTCGGCGGCGCGATGATCCCGCTGTTCGCGATGCCGGCCTGGCTGCAGGCCGCGTCCAGCGCCAGCCCGGTGAAGTGGCTGCTGCTCGCGATCGAGGGCGCGGTCTGGCGCGGCTTCACGTTCGTGGAGATGCTTCCCGCGCTCGGCGTGCTGGTCGGGGTGGGCGCCGCGTTGCTCATGTGGATCGCACTGCGCCGCGAGCAGGCGCTGGACTGAAAAGAATGAACCGGCCGTGACGCCGATGCGCACCGTGCCGGCGGCAGTGCACATCCGTTTCACGGCGGCTGGCGTGTCATCGCTCCCACGATTTTCCATGCCCCGCCCGGGGCGGACCCCAGGAGATGACCCCATGAAGCGTCTGACTTCCCTGCTGCTGCTCTCGCTGTTCTCGCTGAGCTTCCTGACCGCCTGCAACACCATGGCCGGCGTGGGCAAGGACGTCGAGAAGGTCGGTGACAAGATCGAAGACAAGGCGACCGACTGCAAGGACGGCAAGTGCTGATCCACAGCGAACCCGCTGCTTGAACGAAAGGGCCGGAGCGATCCGGCCCTTCTCGTATGCGGCTGAGGCCGAGCGGAGGCGACGCGGTGGCGACTGCGACTGCGACTCCAACGTCAATTTCACCTTCAACTGCGACACGGCCGCTTCGCTGACCGCACGACGCACCGACATCGCCGTCGGCACCCGACCGGCACGCCACCGATTCGCGCGGCAGGCGGCGTGGGTGGAAGCGAGCGGCGGACCGGCGCGCGAGACCTCACCAGCCCCGCGGCGGATCCGGCACGAAGCCGCCCGGGAAGGCGCGCGGCCCGTCGCGGCGAGCGCTGCGCTCATACCGGGGCAGGATGCCGCGTGCGACCAGCGCGTCGCGGTCGTCGTAGCGCAGCTCGACGACCTGCACCGGATGCCGGCCGGCGCGGACGAAGTGCGTGCGCGACACCGGCGCGTACTCGCGCTCGCCGTGGCCGGTGCCCAGCTCCTGTGCGCGCGACTGCGCCATCTCCGGCGCAGCGGCCGGCGCCGCGGGCGCCGCGGGCGCTGCCGCATCGGCCGCCTGAGCGCGTGCGTAGGGGCGCGTCGGCGCGGGCAGGTGCACGCGCGGAGGCGGCACCGGCCGCGCTTCGGCGAAGACCGCGATACCGATGACGCCCACGTCCAGCGGTCGCCCGGTGCGCGCGGCATAGCTGTCGCCGAAGTCCGCGAAGTAGAACTGCGCCACCTCGCGCATCGACTTGCGCCAGCCCGCCACCTCCGTCGTCTGCCAGGGCTCGAGCACGTAGCCGCCCTGGTCGCCCGCGGCGCTCTGGCCGGAAATCGCGTTCACGCCGTCCACGCTCAGCACCACCAGCACGCGCCGGGGGCTGTCGTTGGTCAGGTGCACGGCATAGCGATGGCCCGGCGTGCCCGGCACCCAGGACTGCCCGCGGTGCGCGTACTGCGGCAGCGCGTGGCCGGCGTCGCGATCGACGATGGACAGGCGCACCGGGCCGTCGTCGCGATGCGGCTGGGCCTGGACGGCGGGGATCGCGAGCGCGAGCAGAAGGGCGAGGGCGGGGCGGGAAGGGGTCTTCATGGCGGGAGGCCGGTGGCGGTGGTAGGGCAGATAACGCGCGGCGGCGATGGACGGGGTCGCGCCGTGCGCCGCGTTCGTTCACCCGTCGTTGCCGCCGCGGCCGGTGCGCTCGGGGCCCCGCGCTAAACTCGCGCTCCGCTCGCCGCACCGAACACGATGACCCGCACCCGCGTCCTCACCGGCATCACCACGTCCGGCACGCCGCACCTGGGCAACTACGCCGGCGCGATCCGCCCGGCGATCGCCGCCAGCCGCGACCCGTCCGTCGAGAGCTTCTATTTCCTCGCCGACTACCACGCGCTGGTGAAGTGCCAGGACCCGGCGCGCGTGCAGCGCTCCACGCTCGAGCTCGCGGCCACATGGCTGGCCTGCGGCCTGGATCCCGCGCAGGTCTGGTTCTACCGCCAGAGCGACATCCCCGAGATCGCCGAGCTCAACTGGCTGCTCACCTGCGTCGCCGGCAAGGGCATCCTCAACCGCGCGCATGCGTACAAGGCGTCGGTCGACAGGAACCGCGAGGCCGGCGAGGACGACGACGCCGGCATCAGCGCCGGGCTCTTCATGTATCCGGTGCTGATGGCCGCCGACATCCTCATTTTCAATGCGCACAAGGTGCCGGTGGGGCGCGACCAGATCCAGCACATCGAGATGGCGCGCGATTTCGGCCAGCGCTTCAACCATCTGTTCGGCGAGCACTTCACGCTGCCGGAGGTGG
>CAZNRZ010000039.1:0-16430 GCA_964575535.1 uncultured Lysobacter sp.
GGTTCACAGCCGGGTGGACGGGTCCGGGGTGCGATCAGCGCGCGCGCGCCCCGCCCAACCGCGACCGCTCGAAGTCGACGAAGTCGAAAGCGAAGGCGTGCTTCGCGTCGGCGTGATGGTGATCCCGTGCGACCTCGGTCCAGTCCGATGCCTCGAACGGCGGGAAATACGCATCGGCCCGTGGCAGGGCGACGTCGACGAAGGTCATGTGCAGGTGGGTCGCGATCGGCAGGCATGCCGCGAACACGCCGCCGCCGCCGATCACCGCAAGTTCCGCCGCGTCTTCATGCCGTGCAACGGCGAGAGCCTCGTCCACGCTCGCGACGGCGCGCATGCCGTCGAACGGCACCCGGCCGCCGCGCGTGAGCACGAGGTTCGTGCGGCCGGGCAATGCGCGGCCCAGCGACTCGGCGGTGAGCCGCCCCATCAGCAGCGGCTTGCCCAGCGTGAGCGCCTTGAAGCGTTTCAGGTCGTCGGGCAGGTGCCAGGGCAGGCGGTTGTCGACGCCGATGGCGCGCGCGCGGTCCACGGCCGCGATCAGCGAGATGCGCATCAGGGGCGGCGCAGCCAGGCGTCGAGCGACAGGCGGCCCGGCCCGGTGAACGCGAGGCAAAGCGCGCCGGCCACCAGTGCCAGCGCGGGAAACGCGGCCGGGTACGCGGCCTTCGCGTCCACCATCACGATGGCGACGACGAAGTTGAAGGCCAGCACCAGCGCGGCCCAGCGCGCGTGCAGGCCGACCACCAGCATCAGCCCGCCGACGAACTGCGCCGCCACCGACACCACCGCGCAGGCCAGCGGAAATGCGAAGCCGTGGTGGGCGAGGAAGTCGCGGAACTCGAGCATGCGCGCCCAGGAGGTCACGTTGTCCCAGGTCATCACCGCCGGGTGGCCGCCGATCACCAGGCGCAGCAGCAGCAGGCCGGCATTCGGATGGCGCGCGAGGCTGCGCTCGAACTTCGAGAAACCGCTGCGGTGGCGCTCGCGCACGCTCGTCTCCTCAGACCGCGACCGGCGCCTTGATCGCCGGGTGCGGGTCGTAACCTTCGATGGCGATATCGTCGAAGGTGAAACCGGACAGGTCGCTGACCTCGGGGTTGAGCCGCAGCCGCGGCAGCGCGCGCGGGGTTCGCGCGAGCTGCTCGCGCGCCTGCTCGAAGTGATTGGAATACAGATGCGCATCGCCCAGCGTGTGCACGAAGTCACCCACGCCGAGGCCCGTGACCTGCGCCACCATGTGCGTGAGCAGCGCGTAGCTGGCGATGTTGAAGGGCACGCCGAGGAAGATGTCGCCGCTGCGCTGGTAGAGCTGGCAGCTGAGCTTTCCGTTCGCCACGTAGAACTGGAACATCGTGTGGCAGGGCTGCAGGGCCATGTCCGGCAGGTCGGCGACGTTCCAGGCGCTGACGATCAGCCGGCGCGAATCCGGGTTTCGCCTGATCTCGTCGACGACCTGGCGGATCTGGTCGATCTCGCGGCCGTCCGTGGCGGCCCAGCGGCGCCACTGCTTCCCATAGACGGGCCCGAGCTCGCCGGCTTCGTCGGCCCATTCATCCCAGATGCCGACCCTGTTCTCGCGCAGGTAGGCGATGTTGGTCTCGCCGCGCAGGAACCACAGCAGCTCGTGGACGATCGAGCGCAGGTGCAGCTTCTTGGTGGTGACCAGCGGGAAGCCGTCGCCAAGTGGGAAGCGCATCTGCCAGCCGAACACGCTGCGCGTGCCGGTGCCGGTGCGATCGGCCTTGTCGGTTCCCTGTTCGAGGACGTGGCGCAGCAGGTCGAGATAGGCCTGCATGTCAGTTCGTCGCCGGCAGCTGGAGCTGCAGCGTGGGCTGCCGGCGCGAGATCGCCAGCCAGAACAGGCCGAGCAGGATCAGCGGCAGGCTGAGCACCTGGCCCATCGTCAGCCAGCCGAATGCGAGGTAGCCCAGGTGCGCATCGGGCTCGCGCACGAACTCGACGAGGAAGCGGAACACGCCGTAGAGCAGCGCGAACAGGCCGCCGACGGCGTAACGCGGCCGTGGCCGGCTCGAGAACCACCACAGCAGGGCGAACATGACGATGCCCTCCAGCGCCGCCTGGTAGAGCTGCGACGGATGCCGCGCGAACGGATCGAGCAGGCCCTGCGCATGCAGCTCGCGCAGGCGCTCCATGGGCTGGCCGGAATAGGGGCCGAGGTCGCTGCGCGGGAACACCACGCCCCACGTCCCGCCCGTCTGCCGGCCCCACAGCTCGCCGCCGATCCAGTTCCCGAGCCGGCCCAGGCCAAGGCCCAACGGCACCAGCGGGGCGACGAAATCCATCGAGTCCATGAAGTGGATGCCGCGGCGTCGCGACCACAGCCACACGCCGGCCATCACGCCCAGCAGCCCGCCGTGGAAGCTCATGCCGCCTTCCCAGATGCGGAACAGCATCAGCGGGTTCTGCAGCAGTTCGGAGAAGGAATAGAACAGCACGTAGCCGATGCGCCCACCGAGCACCACGCCGAGCATTCCGTAGAAAAGCAGGTCGCCGAAGCCCTGCTCGCCCACGCCCGCCAGACGCCCGGCGCGCACGCGGCGGCGGCCGAGCCACCACGCGGCGAGAAAGCCCAGCAGGTACATCACCCCATACCAGTGGATCTGCACGGGCCCGAGAGCGAGCGCGATCGGGTCGATGTCGTGCAGCATCGTCTGCGTCATGGGCGAGGCCGTGGGATCGGGGCCCTATTGTGGCCCGGGCCGCCGCCGCCGGCCACGCCGCTCAGAGCATGTGCGGGCGATCGGGCAACTCGTTGGTGTCCACGTAGCCTTCGGGCCGCGGGAAATGGCGCTGGATCAGTGCGGAGATCCCGTCGATGGCGCGCATCATGCCGGCCTCCGCATCGCCGGCGCGCAGCGCGTCCGACAGCGCGGCGCAGATCGCGCTCCACTCGTCGTCGTGCACGCGCTGCGCGAAGCCGCGGTCGGCGACGATCTCGATGGCGTGGTCGGCCAGCAGCAGGTAGACCAGCACGCCGTTGTTGGCCTCGGTATCCCAGACGCGCAGGCGGGCGAAGACGTCGCCGGCGCGGTCGCGTGCGCGCTGGCCGGCGAGCACCGCCGACAGCGGCAGCGCGGCCTCGACCGCGAAGCAGATCTCGCCGGTGTGCCGCGCTTCGCTGGTGGCGATGGCCGCGGCGATGTGCTCCAGCGCAGCCGCCGGAAACATGCGCGCGGACGAGGGTGCGAAGAGATGGCGCAGCCAGCGCATCACCAGCCTCCCGAGGCGCCGCCGCCTCCGCTCATGCCGCCACCGCCGCCCCAGCCGCCACCGAAACCGCCGCCTCCGCCAAAGCCGCCGCCCCCGAAACCGCCGCCACCCCAGCCGCCGATTCCGCCGATTCCGCCGAGGCCCGCGTCGCGCGCATAGCGCACCCGGCGCCCGCCTGCCATTCCGATGAAGAAGCCGAGCAGCCCGCCGATCGCGCCGGCGAACAGCGTGCCGACCAGCAAAGCGACCAGGCCCGCGGCGCCACCCGTGAGGATGCCGCGCAGGAAAGCCGGCGCGCGGCCGAAGATCGCGCGGAAGAACTGCGCGGCGAAAAGTGCGGCGAGGATCCCGAACAGCCAGTTTCCGCCCGACGGCGAGCGCTGCGCGCCCGGATGGCGCGCGATCGGCGGCGGCAGTTCCTCACCATCGATCAGGCGCACGAGCACCGCCGTGGCGTCGCGCAGGCCGCCTGCGTAGTCGTCCTGGCGGAACCGCGGCGCCATGTATTCCTGGATGACGCGGATCGAGGTCGCATCCGGAATCGCGCCTTCGAGCCCGTAGCCGGTTTCGATGCGCACGCGGCGATCGTCCTTGGCGACGACGATCAGCAGCCCGTCATCGCTCTTCTCCCGGCCCAGCCGGTACTGCTCGAAGGCGCGCACCGCGTACTGCGCGATGTCCTCCGGCTGCGTGGTCGGCACCATCAGGATCTGCAGCTGCGCACCCTTGCGCTGCTGCAGCGCCAGCGCCTGCTGCTCGAGCTGCTGGCGCGACGCGGCGTCGAGCGTACCGGTGGTGTCCACCACCGGCGAGGTCAGCGGCGGAATCGTCGCGATGGCCTGCGCAAGCGCGGCGAACGCGCTGGCGAGCAGCACCAGCGCGACGATCGCGAGGACGCGGCTGCGCGTCATGGCCGCGACGTCAGCCCTGCGGCGCGGGCTGCGCGGGCGGCAGCGGCTGCGGGCTCGACGGCAGCGGCGCCGGCTGCGCGGGCATGCCCGGCTGCGGCTGCACCTGCGGCGGCGGCAACTGCGCCGGCGGCGGCTGCGCGCCGGGCTGCATCTGCACCGGCGGCGGCGTGCCGAAGTCGACGGTCGGCGCGTTGGAGATCTGCGCCTCGTTCTCGACGGTGAAGTTCGGCTTGCGATCGTGGCCGAACATCATCGCGGTGAGGTTGACCGGAAAACGGCGGATGTAGGTGTTGTAGTCCTGCACCGTCTCGATGTAGCGCTGGCGCTCCACGGTGATGCGGTTCTCGGTGCCTTCCAGCTGCGCCTGCAGCTGCAGGAAGTTCTGGTCGGCCTTGAGCTGCGGATAGTTCTCGCTGACCACCAGCAGGCGCCCGATCGCGCTCTGCAGCTGCCCCTGCGCCTGCTGGAACTGCTGCAGCGAGGCCGGGTCGTCGGCGTTGACGTTGATGCTGCCCACGCGCGAGCGCGCCTCGGTCACCTGCTGCAGCACCTGCGCCTCGTGGCTGGCATAGCCGCGCACGGTGGCGACGAGGTTCGGCACGAGGTCGGCGCGGCGCTTGTAGACGTTGAGCACCTGCGACCAGGCGGCGTCGACCGCCTCGTCCTTCTGCTGGATCGTGTTGTAACCGCAGCCGCTGAGCAGCATGGCGAGCATCAGCAGCAGGGCGATGTGCAACGTGCGCATGGAAAATCCTCGTTCGGTTCGGCCGGCCGACCGGCGCCGGAAACTAGACGCGAGCGGCAATAAATACAACGTGACGGCCGCCCTACAAACGCGGCCCGCAACGGAAAAGGCCGGCTTTCGCCGGCCCTTTCGTCAGTCGGGAAGTACGTGGCGGCTCGCGCGCCGCTTCACCGCGAGGTTGAGGATCTCGACCAGTGCCGAGAAGCCCATCGCCGCGTAGAGATAGCCCTTGGGCAGGTGCACGCCGAAGCCGTCGACCACCAGGTACGCGCCCACCAGCACGATGAAGGCCAGCGCCAGCATCTTCACCGTCGGGTTGGCGTCGATGAACCGGCCCAGCGGCTTGGCCGCCAGCAGCATCACCGCGACCGCGAGCAGGATCGCCGTCACCATCACCGCGCGCTCGTTCGCCATGCCCACCGCGGCGATCACCGAATCCAGCGAGAACACGATGTCGATCACCGCGATCTGCGCGATCACCATGCCGAAGGACGCGGCTGGCCTCGTGTGCATGTCGGCGTCTTCCGGCTCGCCTGCGATGAGGTCGCGGATCTCCGAACTGCCCTTTACCAGCAGGAACAGCCCGCCGAGGATCAGCACCAGGTCGCGGATGGATACGCCGTGCCCGAACAGGTCGAACAGCGGGTCGGTCAGCCCGGCCAGCCAGGCCAGCGTGAGCAGCAGCGCGATGCGCGTGATGCAGGCCACCGCGATGCCGAAGCGCCGCGCGGTATCACGCTGGTGCACCGGCAGCTTGCTGACGGCGATCGAGATGAAGACCAGGTTGTCGATGCCCAGCACGATCTCGATGGCGCTGAGCGTGACCAGCGTGATCCAGGTCTGGGGGTCGTAAAGCATTTCCATCGTGCGGGTATTCCTTGGCGGAACGGACGCGGCGCACCGCGCGCGGTCGGGTTTAAAGGAGCATCAGGCGCGGGCCGAGGATCGCGCCCCATGTCAGCACCACGGCGAGCATGGAGACGAAGACCGCCGCCGAGCCCATGTCCTTGGCGCGGCCGGCGAGCTCGTGGAACTCGGCGCCGTAGCGCTCGATCACCGCCTCGATGGCCGAGTTCAGCAGCTCCACGCTCATCACCATCAGCATCGAGCCGACCAGCAGCGCGCGCTCGACCCCGCTCTCGCCCAGCCACCAGGCCAGCGGCGCCAGCACGGCGAACAGGTAGACCTCGAGCCGGAACGAGGACTCGTGCCGCCAGGCCGCGCGCAGCCCCTGCAGCGACCAGCGCGTGGCCTTGATGATCCGCGAGGGATGGCGCGGCAGATGGCCGATGGTGTCAGGCATGGAGGCGGAGCCGCGCGAGTGGCGCCGGGTTACCGGGGCGTGCGGGATCGTGGGACATGGCGGCAGGCAGGAACGACGGGCCGGCCGTCGGAGCCGCGGAATTCTGCCATACGGCCGGGGCACGCGGCCGCACGGATGCGGCGGCGTGCGCCGTGCGGGAGCTGACTCGTTGCGCTGCCGAGGGGGCGGCAACGCGTCGCCGCGCCCGCCCACCGCCGGCACGCGACGTCGCCGGACCGCATCGCGCGGCCCCCGGGGCACTGGCGCGGGCGGCATTGCCGCCGGTGCGCGGTGTCGCATCAACGCGGCGATGGCACCTCGTCCTCGTGCACCGCGGTGCCGCGCGAGCCATCCGGGCGGACCCAGCCGCGGAACATGCTGCCGCTGTTGAATGGCATGGCGATGTTGCCGTCGCGGTCGAGCGCGATCGCGCCCCCGTCGCCACCCATCGCCGGGATCACCTCGTTGATGACCTCGGTGGCGGCCGCCTGCAGCGTGTCGCCCCGATAGGCCATGCGCGCGCAGATGTCGTGCGCCGCGGCGGCGCGTATGTAGAACTCGCCCCAGCCCGTGCCTGATACGCCGCAGCGCTCGTCGGCCCAGGTGCCGGCGCCGATGATCGGCGCGTCGCCCACCCGGCCCCAGCGCTTGTTGGTCATGCCGCCGGTGCTGGTGGCCGCGGCGATGCGGCCGTCGCGATCCAGCGCCACCGCGCCGACGGTTCCGAAATACGGCGGCTGGTCGCTGTCGGAGGTGCGCGACGCGGCGCGCCTGTCACGCTCGGCGCGCTGCGCCTTTTCCAGCTGCTCGCGGCGATGCGGCGTGTCGAACCACGTGTTCGCCACGCGCTCGATCGAGGGCAGCGTGTCGGCGAAGGCTTCCGCGCCGTGCGCGGCGAGCATCACGTGCGGGCTCTTCTCCATCACCGCACGCGCGAGCCGGATCGGATTGCGCACGGTGGTGACGCCCGCCACCGCGCCGGCGCGGCGCGTATGGCCCTCCATGATCGACGCGTCCAGTTCATGGCCGCCGACCGCGTTGAACACCGCGCCCTTGCCGGCGTTGAAGCGCGGGCTTTCCTCGAGCACCACGACCGCCGCGGTCACCGCGTCGAGCGCACTGCCGCCGGCGTCGAGGACGCGCTGCCCGGCATCCAGCGCGCGGTTGAGCGTGGCATGCACGTCTGCCATGTCGGCCGGGCCGAGCGCGTCCTTCGGGACGAAACCGGCGCCGCCGTGGATCACCAGCGCGGTCCTGCCGGCGGGCCGGGCATCGGTCTTCGGGGTCTGGGCGGCGGTGGTCATGGCGATGAGCGACAGGGCAAGGGCGGTGAGCGCACGCATGGAAGGCTCCGGGAGACGATACGGCGAGCATACGGCGCGCGCCTGCAGCGGCGACTTGGCCGCTTTTCTTTCCGTCTCGCGTTTAGGCAGGCGCGCATACCGGCTGTGCAGTGCAGCACGAAATAGAGGCGCGATCTTCACATTCGCGGCTGCCGAAGTGCCGCGCGCAACAGCTGCTTTCACGCCTCAAACGCCTGTATGGCGCGCTTGGAATGCACTCCAACGCACCGGCCTTCACATCACGTCATGTGAAGGCCCGCTACCGCACGTCCGCCCGCGCTTGACGCGATTCAGAGGCCGTTCGAATTCTCGCCGCGCCCCGCCATCCCGTGCAGGGCAGCGCCGCGAAGGAATCGCGCGGCGTCCCCTTCCAAGTCCCCCGAATGGAGTTGCCATGAACCGCAAGTGCGTCCTCGCCGTGGCCGTGTCCCTCGTGCTGTGCTCGACCGCAGCAACCGCAGGAGAATTCGTCCGCGCGCAGAACAAGGTCGAAGGTCGTTACATCGTCGTCATGAAGTCGGACGCACTCGGCGTTTCGAGCGCCGCATCCAATCGCATGCAGGCGCTCGCCCGTGCGACGGAGAACGCGACCGTCGACCTCGCCGCCCGCCATGGCGGCCGCGTCAACCGGCTCTACAAGCACGCGCTGCAGGGCTTCGTCATGGATGCCGACGAGGCCGTCGTCGCACGCATGCTGAAGGACCCGCGCGTGGCCTTCATCGAAGAAGACGGCTACGTGTCGGTGAACGCCACGCAGAGCGGCGCGACCTGGGGCCTGGACCGTTCCGACCAGCGCGCGCTTCCGCTCAACGGCACCTACGTCTACGACTACACCGGCTCGGGCGTGCGCGCCTACATCATCGACACCGGCATCCTGTCGAGCCATTCGCAATTCAGTGGCCGCATGCTGAGCGGCTACAGCGCGATCAGCGACGGCCGCGGCACCAACGACTGCAACGGGCATGGCACGCACGTGGCCGGCACGGTGGGCGGCTCGACCTACGGCGTCGCCAAGAGCGTGCGGCTGGTGCCGGTGCGCGTGCTGGGCTGCAACGGTTCGGGCACGAACTCGGGCGTGATCGCGGGCATCGACTGGGTGCGCAACAACCACGTCAAGCCGGCGGTGGCGAACATGTCGCTGGGCGGCGGTGCGTCGGCCGCAACGGACACCGCGGTCAACAACCTCAACAACGCCGGCGTGACCGTCGTGGTGGCTGCGGGCAACGACAACGCCAACGCCTGCAACTACTCGCCGGCGCGCGCGTCGGGTGCGTACACGGTGGGCTCGACGGCGTCGAACGATGCGCGCTCGTCGTTCTCCAACTACGGCAGCTGCGTGAACATCTTCGCGCCGGGCAGCTCGATCAGGTCCGCCTGGCACACCAGCACCTCGGCGACCAACACCATCAGCGGCACCTCGATGGCCTCGCCGCACGTGGCAGGCGCCGCCGCGCTGTACCTGCAGCGCTATCCGTCGGCTTCGCCGGCGACCGTCAAGAGCTGGCTCACCAACAACTCGACCACCGGCCGGGTCACGAACGCGGGCTCCGGCTCGCCGAACCGCCTGCTCTACACGCGCTGATCCGTCGACCGCGCCACGGACGGCGCATTCGGAGGCGGCCTTCGGGCCGCCTCCGTCGTGTGCGTCACTGCGAGCGCAGCGCCTCGATCGGATCCAGCAGCGACGCCTTGCGCGCCGGGTAGTAGCCGAAGAACAGGCCGGTGGCGATCGAGAAGCCGGCCGCGAGCAGGATCACCTGCGCGTCGAGCTTCGCGGGGAGCGCGCCGAACTTCTCCACCGCCAGCGCGCCGGCGATGCCGATCACGATGCCGAGCGCGCCGCCGATCAGCGAGATCAGCATGGCCTCGGCAAGGAACTGCCGGCGGATGTCGCGCGGGCCAGCGCCCACGGCCATGCGCAGGCCGATCTCGCGGATACGCTCGGTCACCGACACCAGCATGATGTTCATGATGCCGATGCCGCCGACGATGAGCGAAATACTCGCCACTGCGCCGAGCAGCAGGCTCATCAATCGCGTGGCCTGCGTGCGCGTGGCCACCACCTCGGCGATGTTGCGCACGGTGAAGTCGTCCTCGTCGCCGGGCTGGATGCGGTGGCGCTGGCGCAGCAGCGCCTCGATCTCGGCCTGCACGAAGGACAGATCCTCCGCATTCGTCACGCCCACCGCGATCTGCATGACCGCGCCGGCGGGCAGCCCCATCGCCCCCATCAGGCGACGACGCGCGGTTTCCAGCGGCACCACGACGACGTCGTCCTGGTCCTGCCCGAAGCCGCCCTGTCCCTTGGGCTTGAGCACGCCGACCACGGTGAACGGCACGCGGCCGATGCGCACCGTCTGCCCGATCGCGTCCTCGTCGCCGAACAGTTCGCGGCGCACCGACTCGCCCAGGATCAGCGACTTCGCGCCGCCGTAGTCGGCGCCTTCGAAGCCCTCGCCGCTGGCGACCTCCCAGCCGTTGATGGCGAACCAGTCGGCCTGCACGCCCTGCCACTGCGTCGACCAGTTGTTCTCCGCGTACACCACCTGCGTGCCACCGCGCAGGCTGCCCGACACGTATTGCACCCCGGGAATCTCCGTGCGGATCGCCTCGGCATCGTCCTCGGTGAGGGTGAAGAACGAGCTGGCGCTCACGCGCACGCCGCCCGAGCCGCGACCGGCGCCCGAGGAGATGTCGAGGCGATTGGAACCGAGGCCGGAGACGAGCTTGTCGATCTCCGCCTGCGTGCCCTGCCCCACCGATACCATCACGATCACCGCGGCGATGCCGATGATCACGCCCAGTGACGTGAGCGCGCTGCGCAGCCAGTTGCCGCGCAGCGAGAAGGTGGCGGTGCGGATGACTTCGGAGAGCTTCATGCGCGCATCTCCACGCGGACCTGCCTGCGGCGGTTTGCGCGAACGACGTCCATGCCGTGGTTCGCACACCGGTTGGTTACGCCGTCATTCCCGCTTTGGCGGGGGAGCCGGGCAAAAGCAAGACACGCGGCGGCCACGTTCATCGCGCGTCCCCATGCGGTGCCGACGCCGATCCCATGACGTGCGCGACGTCGGCCAGGTGCGCCGCCTCCTCGTCCGTCTGCGAATGCAGCTCGCCGTCGCGCATCACGAAGACGCGGTCGGCATGCGCCGCCACTTCGGCGTCGTGGGTGATGAGCACGACGGTGTGGCCGTCGTCGCGCAGCTGCTTGAACAGCGCGAGGATCTCCTCGCCGGTGCGCGTGTCGAGCGCGCCGGTGGGTTCGTCGGCGAGCAGGATCGGCGGGCGGTTGATGAGCGCGCGCGCGATCGCCACGCGCTGCTGCTGGCCGCCGGACAGCTCGCTCGGCCGGTGATGCACGCGCGCGCCGAGGCCCACGGCGTCCAGCGCGGCCTGCGCGCGCGTGAGGCGCTCGGCGCGTGGAATGTCCGCATAGCCCAGCGGCATCGCCACGTTCTCCAGCGCGTCCAGCCGCGAGAGCAGGTTGAAGCCCTGGAAGACGAAGCCGATCTTGCGCAGGCGCAGCGTGGCGCGCTGCTCGGCGTCGAGCGTGGCGACGTCGACGCCGTCGCAGAGGTAGGTGCCGTGGCTGGGCGTGTCGAGGCAGCCGACGAGGTTCATCAGCGTCGACTTGCCCGAGCCCGAGGGCCCCATGATCGCGACGAACTCGCCGGGCCGGATCGTCATGTCCACGCCGCGCAGCGCGACGACCTCGGCCTCGGTGCCCGCCGAGTAGACCTTGCCGAGCCCGCGCGTCTCGATGACCGGCGTGGTCATTTCGCCGCGCGCTCGGCGCCGGTGATGACGAGGTCGCCTTCGCGGATCGCGCCGGAGACTTCGGTGTGGCTGCCGTCGCTGGCGCCCACGCGCACCGTCACCATCTCCGGCTTGCCGGCCACCAGTTTGTAGAGCGGCGCGCGGCGTGCCGCGAGCAGTTCGGCGAGCGCGCTGTCCCAACGCGCCTGCTGCTCGGGCGAGAGCGTCGCGCGGAAGCCCGCGAACTGCTGCGCCATGCGCTCGGCCATGCGCTGGCGCAGGGCGCCCGCGTCGGCGCCGCCGCCACCGCTGCGGCGCGCGCCGCCCTGCCCGCCGGCGAACAGGCGGCTGCCGCCTTCCGCGCCGGCAGCGGGCGTGGCCTGACGCGCCTGCATGCGCTCGCGCATGCGCGCCACCGCCGCATCCAACGCAGTGCGCTGCGAGTCGGACAGCGACAGCGAAGTCGCCAGCGCCTGAAGGTCGTCCGCCATGGCGGTGCCGCCACCACGCGGCGCCGCGGCCTGCGCCTGCTGCGGGCCGGCGTCGTCGGCCGGCTTGTAGCGCAGCGCGGCATTCGGCACGCGCAGCACGTTCTCCTTCTGGCTGACCACGATCTCCGCGTTCGCGGTCATGCCGGGCAGCAGCACGCCGTCGCGGTTGTCGACCTCGATCACCACCGGATACGTGACCACGTTGTTCGTCGTCGTCGCCGACAGCCGCACCTGCGCGACCGCGCCGGCGAAGCGGCGCTCCGGGAAGGCGTCGACGGTGAACGTGGCGCGCTGGCCGACCTTGACCTGGCCGATGTCGGCCTCGTCGACGGCCAGCTCGATCTTCATCTTCGACAGGTCCTCGGCGAGCTTGAACAGCTCCGGCGCCTGCAGGCTGGCGGCCACCGTCTGGCCGGGCTCGATCGTGCGCGTGAGCACCACGCCGTCGACCGGCGAGCGGATCTCGGTGCGGCCGAGGTTGAGGCGCGTGGTGCGCGTGCCGGCCTGCTGCTGCGCGATCTGCGCGCGCGAGGCATTGACCTGCGCGCGGGCCTGTTCGAGATTCGCCCGGGCGAGGTCGACCTCCGAGCGCGCGATCAGCTGCTGGCGGCCCAGCTCGGCCTTGCGGGTGTAGTCGGCCTGCGCGTTGCGCAGCGCGGCCTCGGCCTGCGCGGCATTGGCCTGCGCGCTGTTGACCGCCGCATTGCCCTGCGCGATCTGCGCCTCGTAGGTGCTCGCATCGAGGCGCGCGAGCACTTGGCCCTTGCGCACGCGGTCATTGAAGTCGACGAGCACGTCGGTCACCCGGCCGGAGATCTCGCTGCCCACCACCACGGTGGAGATCGCGCTGAGCGCGCCGGTGGACGAAATGCTGACGCGGATGTCGCCGCGCTCGACCGGCGCGGTGCGGTAGCCGCTGCCTCCCTCCTGGCCTCCGCCCCGCGTGGACCAGGCCCAGGCGCCGATAGCGACGACGACGACCAGCGCGACGGCGGCGAGCGCCGGACGGCGCCAGCGGGCGCGGGGACGGGAAGCATTCGGCATGGGGCGTGGACTCGTGGGTTCGCGGAAATCGGGGATTGAACGCCCGCGGGCGTCAGCGGTTGACCGCGGCCCGCGCCGTTCGTTCAGGCGCGCAGCCGGATCACCGCGACGGTGCCCTCGCCCGGCACGCTGCGCAACTCCACCGGCCAATGCATGCGCTCGCCGAGGCGCCGCACTACCGACAGCCCGATGCCCATGCCCTCGGCGTTCTCGCGATCCTCGCGGAAGAACGGGTCGAAGGCCTTGGCGAGCGTCTCCTCGCTCATGCCCACGCCCGTATCGCGGATCTCGATGCGGTCGCGCTCGAGCACCACGTCGATGCGCCCACGCTCGGTGAAACGCGCGGCATTGCCCAGCAGATGGCCGACCATCAGCGCGAGCACGCGCCGCGGCGCGTCAACCGGAGGCGCACCACGGTCGTCGACCACCAGCTCGACGGGCTTGCCTTCCAGCAAAGGCCGCACGGACTCGACTTCGGGATCGACCACCTCGTGCAGGTCGAAGCGCTCGGCCTCGTCATCCACCTCGATGTCGCGGGCGAGGATCATGAAGGCGTCGATCACCGCCTGCATGTCGTGGCCGGCGCGCTGGATGCGGCCGACCGCGCGCTGCGAGCGCACCGGCACCTCGGGGTCGCCAGCGAGGATGTCGGCGGCGAAGCGGATGACGGTGAGTGGCGTGCGCAGCTCGTGGCTGGCGTCGCGCGTGAACATGCGCTCGCGCTCGACCGCGTCGCCCACGCGCGAGGCCAGGCCGCGCAGCGCGTGTGCCAGCCGCCGCACCTCGGTGCCCGAATCCACGGGCAGGCGCGCGGGCGCGAGCGGCGCGACATCCGGGGCGCGTGGATCCCAGTGCGCCACCAGCCCCGCCAGCCAGCTCACGGGGGCGACCATGCGGCGCGAGCGCCGGTAGGTCAGCCAGCCGGACAGCGCCGTCACCGCGATCGACAGCAGCAGGGCCAGCCCGCCGGTCCAGAGGATGGCCCGGTCGGTGAGCACCGGGTCGAACTCCATCACCAGCGTGCCCTGCCCGCGCCGGTCGACGAGCACCGCGTTGCCGCCCCACAGCGGCACGTGCGAACCGGGCGTCATGCGCGCGAGATGGTCAGGCAGGCGCGCGGCATCGCCACCCGCAGGCACGAAGAACGTGCGCATGCGGGAGCTGTGCGGGAGCGTGAAGCCGGGCTGTCGCGAGAGGTGCGTCCAGGTGGACGCGGCCTCGGCGCGCAGGCGCTCCTTGATGAGCGCCTGCCGCACCCCGAGCTCGATGCCCAGGATGCCCACCGCGAGCACGAGGCTTGCGATGAGCGACTGGACGATGAAGGCGAGGCGGATCCGGCGTGGAAGCGCGGTCGGCATGGGCGCCGGATTACTCCGGCGGCTGCGAGATGTCGGCGATCCGGTAGCCTGCGGACTGGACGGTATGCAGCAGCTGCTTGTCGAAGGGCTTGTCGATGGTCTTGCGCAGGTTGTAGAGGTGGCTGCGGAGCGTATCCGAGTCCGGCAGGCCGTTGCCCCAGATCTCGCGCTCGATCTCCTGGCGGCTCACCACGCGCGGCGATTCGCGCATCAGGATGGTCAGCAGGCGCAGGCCGATCGGCGAGAGCTGCAGTTCGCTGCCGCCGCGGGTGACGCGCAGGGAAGCCGGATCGAGCACGAGGTCGGCGACCTTCAGCACTTCGCCACCCACCTGCCGGCGCTCGCGGCGGATCAGCGCGCGCAGCCGGGCCTCGAGTTCCTGGATCGCGAAGGGCTTGGTCAGGTAGTCGTCGGCGCCGGCGGACAGGCCGGTGAGCTTCTCGTCGAGGGTGTCGCGCGAGGTCAGCATGAGGACGGGGGTCGACTTGCGCGCTTCCTCGCGCAGGCGCTTGCAGACCTCGACGCCGTCCAGGCGCGGCAGCATGAGGTCGAGCACGATCACGTCGTAGCTGTTCTCGGCGGCCAGCCGGTAGCCGTCGAGGCCGTCGGCCGCATAGTCCACCTCGAAGCCGCGGCTTTCGAGGTATTCGCCCATCATCTCGGAGATGTTGCGGTTGTCCTCGATGATGAGGACGAGGCCGCCGTCACGGTTGGTCTGCATTGGGGAGAGCCCTCCTTCAGTTTTGTGAAAGGTGCCCCGCGTGAAGTCTAGACGCCGTGAAGACCCGTGAATTCACTCAACACGCCCAGACGACCATGAACGACCGATACGCCGCCTATCTCGCGCCGCTCCTGCTGCTGGCCTCGAACGTCTTCATGACCTTCGCCTGGTACGGGCACCTCAAGTACCGCAGCGCGCCGCTGACGCTTGCCGTTCTGGTGAGCTGGGGCATCGCCTTCTTCGAGTACACGCTGATGGTGCCGGCGAACCGCATCGGTTCCACGGTCTACAGCGCGCCGCAGCTCAAGGGCATGCAGGAGGTCATCACGCTGGTGGTGTTCGCCGGATTTTCCGCGTGGTATCTCGGCCAGCCGCTGAAATGGAACCACTGGGCGGGCTTCGCGCTGATCGTGGTCGCGGCGTGGCTGATCTTCCTCGACTAAGCGCGCTCCGAGCACGGCACGCGACAACGCGTCCGCGCGATCAGGGAAGCGTGAACTTGCGCGCCATCCGCTGCGGCCAGAGCGACGTGAACTGCGCACCGCCGTTGAGCCGGTACGCGGCGGACAGGCCCCTGTCGACGCCGGCGCGCGTGAAGACGTCCTTGACCTTCCGGAAGACCGGACGCGGGTCGGCCGTGAGCATGAAGAAATTGATCTCCTTGGCACTCACGTCGAAGCCTTCGAGCTCCACCTTGTCGCCGAGCGCGGCCGCGAGCTCGGCCTCGATCGTCGACAGGAAGGCCTCGTCGTCGAGGGAATTGCGCCAGAGTTTGATGACGAGCTGATAATCCATGGGCCGATCCTAGGAGACGCGGGATGAAGCGCTTCGCAAGTTTCCGCGAGTTCTATCCGTACTACCTCAGCGAACACGGGCACCGCACCAGCCGGCGGCTGCACTTCATCGGCAGCTGCGGCGTGCTCGCGTTCGTCGCATTGGCGATCGTGCAACGCGATGCGCGGTGGCTGATCGCGGCGCCGCTGTGCGGCTATGGATTCGCATGGATCGGACATTTCGTGTTCGAGAAGAACCGGCCGGCCACGTTCCGCCATCCGCTCTATTCGCTGATGGGCGACTGGGTGATGTTCAAGTACATCCTCGCCGGGCGCATCCGCTGGTGAGGTGACCGTCGCCTGCGGCCGCGCGGTTCCGCTCAATCGCGCCGTTTTTCCTCGGCCTTCGCCTGCAGCCAGTAGGCGTCCTGCGCATCGAGGTCGAGCGCGGCGAGGTCGATGCCATCGGCTGCGGCGAGGCGCTCCATCGCGCGGAAGCGCCGCTCGAACTTCGCATTCGCGCGACGCAGGGCCGCGCCCGGGTCGACCTTGGCATGCCGCGCAAGGTTGGCGCAGACGAACAGCAGGTCGCCGATCTCGTCCTCCAGCCGGTCGCCCGCATCGGCGTCGCCTGCCGCGAGCGCGGCGAACTCCACGCGCACCTCGTCGATCTCCTCGTGCAGCTTGTCGATCACCGGCGCCGGGCCGGGCCAGTCGAAGCCGATCGTCGCCGCACGCTTCTGCAGCTTCACCG
>CAZNRZ010000040.1:0-12216 GCA_964575535.1 uncultured Lysobacter sp.
ACATCGAGCACGGTGACGCCGTGGCTGCGCAGCGCGTCGTGCGCGGCGTTTCGTTGCGCGAGGTACTGCGCGGTGGCGGCGGTGCGCAGCGCGTCGGCGAGCTCCGTGGGCTCGGCGTCGAGCGCCGCGTCGAGCACGGCCTCGCGCAGGCTGGCGACGCAGACTAGGTGGCGGCGGCGCAGCAGCGCGACAGCCGCCAGCACGTCCTCCATGTCCTCGTCGCGCAGGTTGGTGACCAGCATGACCAGCGCGCGTCGGCGCTGGCGCAGCGAGAGATCGGTGGCCGCGGCGAGGAAGTCGGTGGCGACCGGGCGCGGCTGCAGGGCGTAGCTCGCACGCAGCAGGCGATCGATGGCGGTCGCGCCGCGTTGCGGTGGCACCCACGCGGCATCGCCGCCGTGCGCGAGCAGGCCGACCGCATCGCCCTGCCGCAGCGCCAGCCAGGCGACCACCAGCGCCGCGTCGAGCACGTGGTCGAAGTGGCTCATCGCGTCGTCGCGCGCCATCAGCCGGCGGCCGGTGTCGAGCATCAGCACGACCTGCTGGTTGCGCTCGTCCTGGTACTCGCGCGAGACGAGACGGCGCGTGCGCGCGGTGGCCTTCCAGTCGATCTGGCGCAGCGAATCGCCGACGCGGTATTCGCGCATCTGGTGGAAGTCGGTGCCCTCGCCGCGGCGGCGCTTGAGGTGCGCGCCGACCAGCCGCGACGCCTGTTCCGACGAGAACAGCGCGAATTTCGCGAGCGGCGCGAAGTTCGGATACACGCGCACGCGCTGCGCGGCTCCGGCGACCACATCGCGACGCAAGAGGCGCCAGGGCGAATGCAGGCGCAGCTGCGTGCCGTCGAACGCGAAGTCGCCGCGCGTGTGCGGGGTGAGCGCGTAGTCGAGCGTGTGCGCGATGCCGGGGCGCAGGTCGAGGCGGCGCGGCAGGCCGTCGCCGGCCCACTGGCCGGGATGCAGATCGAATACGTCGACGCGCTGTGTGCGCGTGGATTCCAGCGTGAGCGCGGCCTGCGTGCTCACGCCGACCGGCCAGGTTTCGGGCGCGCGACGCGTGACCGCGGGCGGCGCCATGCGCAGCAGGCGCACGAGGTCGATCAGCACGACGAGCGCGAGCGTGGCGCCGGCCCACAGCCACGCATGCCCGGCCAGGCGCGCCAGCGTGACCGGCACGCCCAGCGCGCCCCAGGCCGCGAGCGCGGCCAGCAGCGCCGGCGCCGGCCGTGGCCAGGCGCGACGCGCGGACTGCGCAGCCGGGGCGGGCGGGGACGTCACTGGCGCGGCGCGTCCACACGGGCGAGCAGCGCCGCGAGCACCGTGTCGGTGGATTGCCCTTCGAGCTGCAATTCCGGCGCGAGCAGGATGCGGTGTCGCAACGCAGGCAACGCGATCTCGCGCACGTCGTCGGGGGTGACGAAGTCGCGGCCGGCCAGCACCGCCTGCGCACGCGCGCAGCGCACCAGCGCGATCGAACCGCGCGGGCCGGCGCCGAGCGCGATGCCGGCCCAGTCGCGCGTCGCGGCGGCGATGCGCACGGCGTAGTCGATCACCGCGTCGTCCACGTGCAGTTGCGCGGTGATGCGCTGCATCGCGACCAGGTCGTCGGGGCCGACGACGCGCGGTACGCGCGAGAGGTCGAAGCTGCTGGCCGCGCCGCGGCTGACGTCGGTCACCATGCGGCGCTCGTCCGCCAGTTCCGGATAGCCGATCAGCACCTTCAGCAGGAAGCGGTCGAGCTGCGCCTCGGGCAGCGGATAGGTGCCTTCGTGCTCCAGCGGGTTCTGCGTGGCCAGCGTCATGAACGGCGGTGGCAGCTCGAAGCTCTGGCCTTCGATGGTGACCTGGCGCTCCGCCATGGCCTCCAGCAACGCCGCCTGCGTCTTCGCCGGCGCGCGGTTGATCTCGTCGGCCAGCAGAAGGTTGGTGAACACCGGGCCGCGGCGGATCGAGAAGGTCTCGGTCTTCGGATCCCAGACCGCGTGGCCGCTGATGTCGCTGGGCATGAGGTCGGGCGTGAACTGCACGCGCGCGAAGGAGCAGTCCAGCGCCTGCGCGAGCGCGCGCACCAGCAGCGTCTTGCCGAGGCCCGGCACGCCTTCGATCAGCACGTGGCCGCCGGCCAGCAGCGCGACGAGGATCTGTTCGAGCGTGCGCGACTGGCCGATGAAGGCTTCGCCGACCGCGTCGCGCAGGCGCGCGGCGGCATCGACGACGGATTCGCCGGACGGCAGGGTGGACGGTGCGTCGGTCATAGCCGGTTTCTCATGCGGACGAGGAGGGCGATGCGCGCGAGCAGGGCCTTGCCGTCGCGCGGATCGGGAGGAGTGAGGGCGTCGACGATGCGCTCGCGCGGCATCTTCAGGCGTTCGGCGAGGCGTTCGACCTGCGGCTCGCCGGCCAGCGCGGCGGCCTGCGGATCGCGGCGGCGCAGGCGGGTGAGGAAGGCGTCGCGCATGGCTTCGTACAGGCGCGCGCCGTCGCCGTAGCGCCACTGGTGTTCGCCGCTGGCCGCTACGTGTTCGAGCAGCGAACGGCGATCGCCGGCGGGCGTGGGCATGAGCGGACCGAAACGGTGCATGCGCGCCCACAGCCAGCCCAGCAGCGCGAGGGCGAGCGGAAGCCAGACGCGCCAGCCCTCGCGCAGCAGCCAGCCCCACAGCGATGGCACGCCCGCGAGGTGCACGAGGTGCACGACGCCGCCGCGATCCATCGCCGCGACCAGCTGCCTCGCCATCGCGACATGCGTGCAGGCCTGCAGGCCTTGGGTAGGCTCGTCGCGATCGCCGGTGCGGACGAAGTCGAGCTCGGCCAGCACGTCGACCTGGCCCGCGCCCAGCGGGATGCGCGCGAAGGCATCGCCGTCGGCATCGCGCCAGCGGATGCGTGCCGTCGCGGGGGCGTCGAAACGGCGGCCGTCGCAGAACTCGCGGTGCGGCTCCTCGCCCTTCAGCGCGAGCGCGATACAGGCCGGCGGCGCGAGCCGAGTGCGCACGCCGATCGCATCCAGCAGCGGCACGTCGAGCCCCCGCGCATCGCTGCGGCGCGTGCGCTGCATCACGTCGATGGCCGCATCCGGCGCCGGCGTGGCCACCACCAGATGCCCGCCCGCGCGCACCCAGCGCAGCAGCGCCTGCACGTCGTCGCCGCGGACCGTGCGCGGATCGCCGTCGAACAGCAGGCTGTCGCGCGGGCCCAGCGCCATCGCGGCGGGATCGAGCCGGCGCCACGGGCGTACGCGGCGGCCGTCGGCTTCCAGCGCCAGGCGCAGCGCGAACAGCGGATTGACGGCGGCCTCGCCGGTGCGCGGCAGGTCGATCCATTCGCTCACGCGCTCGTGCGTGCGCAGCCACCAGGTGATCGCGCCGGCGAGCAGCAGCGCGCCGAGAAGGGAGAGGCCGAGCACGCGCGCCGAAGGCTTCATCGCGCCCACCCGAACTGCGTGGCGGCCTCGGCCAGCATGCGGTCGAAAGCCTCGTCGGACGGCATGCGCTCGGCGTAGGCGGCCTGCTGCCACAGCCGCACGCTCTGCGCGAACGCGCGGCGCGGGGAGTCGGGCAGGGCCTGCGAGGCGCGCAGGCACTGCGCCTCGGTGGCGCCGGGCGGCAGCGCGCGGCCGGTGGCCGTGGCCATGGCGTCGACCGCGCCGCGGTAGACCAGCGCCAGCGCCTCACGCGGCTGGCCGGAGGCCCACAGGCCGCGCGCCGCGGCGGCGATGTCGTCGGGCAGCGGCTCGACTTCGGGCCCGGGCTGCTCGCGCACGGCGGTGGGTTTGGCGGGCGCCGGCGATGCGAGGCCGCGCAGCCACGGCCACCAGCGCCGGGCGCTCAATGCCAGAAGCACCAGCAGCACCGCCGCGACCAGCCACAGCGCGAGCTCGCCCGCGGTGGCGAGCAGGCCGCCGATCGATGCCAGCCATGCGGGCGGATCGCCGCGCGGTGCGCGCGGTTTCCAGGTAGCGACCTCGCGCCGCGGCGACAGGCGCGGATCGGCATAGGCGCGGCCGACGGCGCGGTCGAAGCCGCCGGGCGGTGCGTAGTCGGCACCGAAGGTGGCGGGCAGCACGCCTTCGGCGCGTCCGGGACGCAGGCAGGTGGCGGCCGGCGTGGTCGTCGCTGCCGATGCCGCGGGCGCGCGCGGCGGTGCCGCTTCGGCGCGCTGCAGGCCGGTACCGAGCACGAAGACGAGAGCGAGGACGAGCGTCGTCGTCGCAGCCTGCAGCCGCGCGCGCAGGCGACGGAACGCGAGTTCGATGTCCCAGCCTTCGATCTCGGTGCGGCGATTGAGGTAGAGCCCGAAGCCGGCGCCGACGTGGAAGGGTTCGAGCAGGCTGGTCGCCGCCCACATCAGCGCGTTCTCCAGCAGCGCCAGCCACAGCGGCGCCTCCTGCACGTGCTCCCAGAAGCGCTGCAGCGAGCCGAGCAGGTGCTGTTCCGGCACGAACAGGAAGGCGAGCATGCCCAGGCCCAGCCCGAGCGCGCCCTCGAAATGCAGGAAGACGATCAGCGTGAGCGCGGCGATGCCATAGGCCGGGCCCGCCACCACGCGCCGGCGCGCGGCGGCCTGCGCGGGCGTGCCGCCTTCCAGCACGTCCACCGGCATCAGCAGCGCGCGCGCCGGCGTGAGCCGGCGCCAGGTCAGGTAGCCGAGCATCGCCCGCCCGCTGCCGCGGAACGCGCCGCGCAGCGTGGCCGCGGTGCCGGGCACGTCGCCGAACACCGCGCGCGAGAGCACGAACAGCGGGATGCGCGCGAACAGCGGCTTGAGCCACCACATCAGCAGCGCGGCGATCCAGGGCTGGCCGATGGCGAACATCGCCACGTTGACCAGCGCGAAAACCGGCAGCGTCAGCAGCAGCCACGGCAGCCAGACCGCGCGCGCATGCCGGCGCACCAGCGCGGTGCCGAGCTCGACGGCCTCCCAGGACGAGCGGGGGCGCAGGGCGACGGTGAGCGCGTCGATCCTCATCGCCGCCCCGCCGCCTCGTCGGGCGACAGCCCGCGCCCGGCCAGCAGCAGCCAGCCGAGCACGATCGCCCACAGCACGGCAGCCACCGAATACTTGATCCACGCCGGCATCCAGCCGATCGACGACCAGAACGCCTCCACGAACGCGGCGGCCAGCAGCATCGCGAACACGCCGGCGCACAGCTGCGCGCCGCGGCGGCCGCCTTCGACGAGCGCGTCGATGCGCCGCAGCCGGCCCGGCGCGATGAGGCGCAGCCCCAGCTGCAGGCCGGCGCCGCCGGCGACGACGATCGCGGTCAGCTCGGGCGCGGCATGCCCGCAGACGAAGCGCCAGAACGGATCGCCGTGGCCGACCGCCTGCAGGTGCCCGGCGATGCCACCCATGAACGCGCCGTTGAACAGCAGGACCACGATCGTGCCGATGCCGGCGAGCAGGCCGCTGGCGAAGGTGCGGAAGCCGATCGAGATGTTGTTCATCACGTAGTGGCCGAACATCGCCACGTCGGTGCCGTCGTCGCGGCCGAGCTTGCGCGCGGGGTCGGCCGGGTCGTACATGGCCTCGAACTGCGCGAGCTGCTCGGGCGTGAACATCGACGAGGACAGCTCCGGCTGCCACTGGATCGCCGTGAAGATCAGCAGCATCGGCAGGTACAGCAGCGCGGCGGCGGCGAGCATGCAGCCGCGCTCGGCGCGCACCAGCCGCGGGAAGCCGGCCAGCAGGAACAGCGCGAGGCGATGCCAGCGCGGTGGCGGCGTGCGATAGAGCACGGCGTGGCCGCGCTGCATCAGCGCCTGCAGGCGTCCGGTGAGCGCGGGGCTGTAGCCGCGCCGGCGCGCGAGCGCGAGGTGCTGGCAGAGGCGGCGGTAGCGCGCGGGCATGTCGGCGTCGCGCAGCCCGTCGTGCTCGGGTTCGCGTCGTGCGCGGCGGACGCTCTCGCCGCGCGCGTCCAGCCAGCGCTCTAAGGCGTCCCACTCGGCCGCGTGCCGGGCGACGAAGGCCTCCTGCTTCATGCGCGCCCCAGCAGCCAGTTGGCCAGCGCGTAGAGCCGGTGCGCCGCGTGTTCGCCGCGCGCCTGCACCAGCGGTGCGGCGAGGTCGGCGAGTTCGTCGCGCCGTGCGGGCGTGAGCTGCGGCGCGCGCTCGGCGAAGGCGATCACCGCGGCCTGCTCGGCCGGCTGCAGCGGCACGGGCGACGGCATCGCCGCGACTGCCGGCACGAAGGCCGCGTCCTCGCGCGCCAGGCGATGCACCACGAGCGTGCCGGCCACCATGTCGCCCAGGCGCCGCGCGGCGGGATCGCAGAGGCAGGCGACCAGCCCGGCGGCGTAGCCGAAGGGCAGCATGTCGACGGTGCGCAGCAGATTGCGCACGAACGACGCGCGCCAGCCGATGGGCGCGCCATCCGCGGAGAGCACCTGCAGGCCCAGCGCGCGCTTGCCCGGCGTACGGCCGTCGAAGGCGGCCTCGAAGATCACCGGATAGAACCAGAACACCACGAACGTCAGCACGAGATAGGCGCCTGCGCCCGCGCCGCCGAGCAGGCCGAGGCTGATCCCGGCGACCAGCAGCACGACCAGCCGCAGCGCGAAGTCGATCAGCCAGGCCAGCGCACGCGGCACCGGGCCGGCGATCGGCAGGTGCAGCGCCACGCCCTCGGGCGTCACGATCTCGTGGTGGGTGTCGAGCCGGTCCATGCCTTCCCGCGACGATCGGGCCCTGCGCGAACGCGTCCGCGCTGCAAGCCTCCGCTACCGCCGTGCATCCCCGCTGTCGATATCCCCGCCATCGACTTTACCGGCCGCGCGCGGATTCATCCAAGGCCGAGGTAGCGATCCTTGAGCCGCACGTAGTGCTGCGCCGAGTAGTACAGGCCCTCGATCTCGGCGTCGCCCAGCATCCGGACCTTCCGTGCCGGGCTGCCCAGCCACAGTTCGCCCTCGCCCACCGTCTTGCCCGGCGGCACCACCGCGCCGGCGCCGACGAAGCCGTGCTTTTTGACCACCGCGCCATCGAGCAGGATCGCGCCCATGCCGATCAGCACCGCGTCCTCGATCACGCAGGCGTGGATGATCGCCTTGTGGCCGATGGTGACGTCGTTGCCGATCTGCGTGGCGAAGCCGCCGAGCTTGGCGTGCG
Source organism: uncultured Lysobacter sp. (assembly GCA_964575535.1). Lineage (GTDB taxonomy): Bacteria > Pseudomonadota > Gammaproteobacteria > Xanthomonadales > Xanthomonadaceae > Cognatilysobacter. The sequence goes on from CAZNRZ010000040.1 coordinate 7,103, forward strand.
GGCCGTCGTGGCTGACGTGGATCACCGTTCCGTCCTGGATATTCGTGCGCGCGCCGATGCGGATGAAGTTGACGTCACCGCGGATGACCGTGCCCGGCCAGACGGAGCTGTCGTCGCCGAGCACCACGTCGCCGATGACGGTGGCGGCCTCGTCGACATAGGCGCGCGCGCCCAGCAGGGGCATGTGGTCGAGATAGGGTCGGATGGCCATGCGCGGATTGTAGGCGCGCGCACCGCGGGCCCGCCTAGACTGCGCTCATGGACCTGAAGACCGAACTGGCCGCCACGCTCGACCGCCTGCGCGAGGCCTGGCGTCGCGGCAGGCCCGCGCTCCCGCAACGGCTCGACGACCTGCGCCGCCTGCGCGCCGCGTTCGTGGCGCGCCAGGCCGACATGGACGCCGCGATCCGCGCCGACTTCGGCCACCGCTCCACGCACGAGAACCTCGTCGCCGAGGCGATGGTGACGCTGGCCGAGATCGACCACGCGCTCGCGCACCTGCGCCGCTGGGCGCGGCCGCGGCGCGTGTCGGTCGGCTGGCGCCTGTGGCCGGGCCGGGCGCGCGTGCGGCCGATGCCGGTGGGCGTGATCGGCATCATCGCGCCCTGGAACTACCCGGTGAACCTCGCGCTGGTACCGCTGGTGAGCGCGATCGCCGCGGGCAACCACGTCTACCTGAAGCCTTCCGAGCACACGCCGCGCACCAGCGAATGGCTGCGCGCGCTGCTGGCCGACGTGTTTCCCGCCGATCGCGTCGCCGTCGCGCCGGGCGGCGCCGAGGTCGGCGCGGCATTCGCCGCGCTGCCCTTCGACCACCTGCTGTTCACCGGCTCCACCGCGGTCGGGCGCAAGGTGCTCGCGGCGGCCGCACCCAATCTCACGCCGGTCACGCTGGAACTCGGCGGCAAGGCGCCGGCGGTGGTGTGCGCGGACTACCCGCTGGACGTCGCCGCACGCCGCATCGCCACCGGCAAGTGGTTCAACGCCGGGCAGACCTGCATCGGCGTGGACTACGTGCTGATCGACGCCGCGCGGCGCGATGCGTTCGTCGCGCGGCTGCTCGAGGAGCTGCGCACGCGCTACGGCGACATCGCCGGCACGCCCGACTACACGCGCATCATCAACGATGCGCAGTACGCGCGGCTGGCGGGCTACGTCGTGCAGGCGCGCGAGGCCGGCGTGGAGACGCACACACCCCTGGGCGCAGGCGACGCCTCCACGCGCCTGCTTCCGCCCGTGATCCTCGTCGAGCCGCCCGATCATCTGGCAGTGATGCGCGAGGAGATCTTCGGGCCGGTCCTGCCGGTGCTGGGCTATTCGTCGCTCGACGGCGCCATCGCGCACATCAACGCGCTCGAGCGTCCCTTGGCGCTGTATCCCTTCAGCCACGACCGCGCGCAGGTGGAGCGCATCGTCACCGGCACGCTCGCCGGCGGCGTCACCGTCAACGACACGCTGCTGCATTTCGGCGCGCAGGGCCTGCCGTTCGGTGGCATCGGCCCCAGCGGCATGGGCGCCATCCACGGGCGCGCGGGCTTCGACACCTTCAGCAAGCTGCTGCCCGTCTTCGAGCAGCGACGCATCGCCGCCACCGACTGGCTGCGCCCGCCGTATCGCGGCGTGGTCGATCGGCTGATCCGGCGACTCGCGCGCTAGCGCAGCTCCGCAGCGATGTCAGCCCGGCTGCGCCCGGCATGACAGCCGATGCAGCTCGCGACCGCGCCAGAGAGCAATTCCCGCGCCCGCGTCAGGCCGCGAACCGCTTGAACGCCTCCAGCGTGCGTTCGACCGCCTCATCGTCCACGTCCAGATGCGTCACCAGCCGCACCTGCGGCAGGTAGCCCGTCGAAATCACGATGCCGGCGTCGGCGAGATGCGCCTTCAGCGCGGGCTGGTGGTCGACCGGAATGTCGACGAACACCATGTTGGTGTGCTGCGCCGATACCGGGAGGCCGGCCGCGCGCAGGCCTTCGGCGAGGCGCGCCGCGCGCGCATGATCCTCGGCGAGCCGCTCGACATGGTGGTCCAGCGCATGCAGCGCGCCCGCGGCGAGGATGCCGGCCTGGCGCATGCCGCCGCCGCAGACCTTGCGCCAGCGCTTCGCGCGCTCGACCAGCCCGCGCGTGCCCACGAGCACCGAGCCCACCGGCGCACCGAGGCCCTTGGACAGGCAGATCGAGACGCTGTCGAAGTGCTGCGCGATCGCGCGCAGCGGCTGCCCGAGCGCGACCGCGGCGTTGTAGGCACGCGCGCCGTCCAGATGCAGCGCGAGCCCGCGGCGATCGCAGAGCGCACGCGCGGCCGCGAGGTAGTCGAGCGCAATCACGCGCCCGTGCCAGGTGTTCTCCAGCGCCAGCAGCCGCGTGCGCGCGAAGTGCGGATCGACGGGTTTGATCGCGCGCTCCACCGCGTCCAGGGGAAGCGTGCCGTCCGGCGCATGCGGGATCGGCTGCGGCTGGATCGAGCCCAGCACCGCTGCGCCGCCGCCTTCGTACTTGTAGGTATGCGCATCCATGCCGACCACGTATTCGTCGCCGCGCTCGCAGTGCGCGAGCAGCGCGACCAGGTTGGCCTGCGTGCCGCTGGGCGTGAACAGCGCGGCTTCGAAACCAAGGTCCGCGGCCATGCGCTCCTGCAGTGCATTGACCGTCGGATCCTCGCCGTAGACGTCGTCGCCCACCGGCGCGCGCAGCATGGCCTCGCGCATGGCGGCGGTGGGGCGGGTCACGGTGTCGCTGCGCAGGTCGATCAGGGGCATGGCGGCGGTGCGTGGAAACGGGCCCCGATCATGCCAGCCCGCCTGCGTGCTGCGGCTAGACTGGCGCCATGAAAATCGCCAGCTGGAACGTCAATTCCCTCAACGTCCGCCTGCCGCACCTCGGGACGTGGCTCTCGCAGGCGCGGCCCGACGTGGTGGCGCTGCAGGAGACCAAGCTCGAGGACGCGCGCTTCCCCGATGGCGAGATCGCGGCGATGGGCTATCGCAGCGTGTTCGCCGGCCAGAAGACCTACAACGGCGTCGCGATCCTCGCGCGCATGGACGGTCCCGCGGCAGGCGGGCTGCAGGACGTGCAGGCGGGCATCCCCGGCTTCGACGACGAACAGAAGCGCGTGCTCGCCGCCACCGTGGACGGCGTGCGCATCGTCGATGTCTATGTCGTCAACGGCCAGAGCGTGGGCAGCGACAAGTACGCCTACAAGCTGCGCTGGTTGCAGGCGCTGCATGCGTGGCTGGAAGACGAGCTGCGGCGTCACCCGCGGCTGGTGCTGCTGGGCGACTTCAACATCGCGCCCGATGATCGCGACGTGCACGACCCGGCGGTGTGGAACGAGGGCCACATCCTCACGTCCACCGCCGAGCGCGACGCGCTGCAGCGCCTGCATGACCTCGGCCTGCACGATGCCTACCGCGCGTTGGTGCCCGACGGAAACGGATTCAGCTGGTGGGACTACCGCCAGTTCGCCTTCCGCCGCGACCTGGGTCTGCGCATCGACCTCACGCTCGTGTCCGATGCGCTGCGTGGCGAGTGCGTCGCCGCCGGCATCGATCGCGAGCCGCGCGCGTGGGAACGCCCGAGCGACCACGCGCCGGCATGGGTGGCCCTCGCGCCGCGCTGACCGGTAGAAGCACGCCAACGAAAAAAGGCCCGGCAATGCCGGGCCTTTTCGCATGTTTCGAAGCGCTGCTTAACGCACGCGGCCGCGACGGAACATGTTGACGATCGCAAGCAGCACGACCGCGCCGAGCAGCGACATGAGCAGGCTCGACATGCTGAAGTCGCCGTTGTTGATGTCGCCGCCGTCGCCGAGCAGCATGCCGCCCAGCCAGCCGCCGATGAACGCGCCGACGATGCCGACGACGATGTTCATGAGGGCGCCCTGCTGGCCGTCGGTCTTCATGATCATGCTCGCGATCCAACCGATGATGCCGCCGACAACCAACCAAATGATGAAACCGATCATGACGCTCTCCTTTCCAGTTCTGGGGTGAATTCGGCACCCCTGCTTGGGGGTGGGAACGAGTCTGGAAAGGCGGCTGTGACGGCTGCGTGTGAAATCGCCGCGGTAAATGAACATCCGCGCGGATTACGTGTAGACCACGCGAAAAACTGCTGCGGCGATGCGCGCAAAGCACGCGTCGTCCCGGTCAGCGCATGCGTTCCTGCAACAATGCGAGCACCGCATCGCGCGGCAGCTTGCCCGTCTCGTTGCGCGGCAGTTGTGCAACGCAGCGCAGGCGACGCGGCACGAACACGGGATCCACCTGAGTGCGCAGTGCGCGCAGGATGTCGGCGGGCGAGAGTGCGGGCGCGACGGCGAGCGCGGCGATGCGGCGGATGCCGGTGGACGGCTCGGCGTCGAGCTGCACGACCACGCCGTCGCGCACGCCGGGCACGGCGAGCAGGCGTCGCGTGAGATCGCCGAGCGACGCGCGCTTGCCGGCGATCTCCAGCAGGTCCGCATTGCGGCCACGGAGCTCGAAACGCCCATCGGGGAGCAGTTCGACGAGATCGGCCAGCGGCACCGGCGCGGCCAGGTGGGCGGCCTGCACGAGCGTGCCATCCGGCTGCGGCAGCAGCTGCACGCCGGGCAGCGGCGTCCAGGCATCGCCCTGCGCGGTACGCCGGCGCGCGAGGATGCAGGTCTCGGTCGAGCCGAACAGCTCGCGCACCTCGCAGCCGAATGCGTCCTCGGCGGCCTGCGCGAGTTCGCGCGGCAGCGGCGCGGTGGCCGAGACGATGCCGGCGAGAGGCGGCAACGCGAAGGTGCGGTCGTCGATGCGCGCCTGCACCAGCGCGCGCAGGTGCACCGGCGTGGTGACCAGCAACGCGGGCCGCGGGCAGTCGGCCAGCGCGCGCGCGACGTCCTGCGGGAAGAACGGGCGCGCTGCGTGCACGGCGACATCGCCCAGCAGCGGCAGCAGCACGGACATCTCCATGCCGTACATGTGCTGCGCCGGTACCGTGGCCACCAGCGGCGTAGTGGCGTCGCCGAGCAGGTCGGCGATGGCGGCGAGGTTCTGCGCGGTGCTGGTGGCGAAGCCGGCCAGTGTCTTGGGGTTGGCCTTGGGCTGGCCGGTGCTGCCGGAGGTGAAGCCGATCACCAGCGGCGCG
>CAZNRZ010000040.1:12316-16154 GCA_964575535.1 uncultured Lysobacter sp.
GTTGGCCTTGGGCTGGCCGGTGCTGCCGGAGGTGAAGCCGATCACCAGCGGCGCGTCGGCGAGCACGTGCAGCGGCGCGCCGTCGAGTTCGTCGAGCGCGGCGGGCAGGCGGACCGTCTGCGGCGGCGCCACCTCGAGCGTGGCCTCGGCGATGCAGATCGTGTCGGCGTGGTCGGCGAGCACGGCGTCGATCACGCCGGCTGCGCGCGAGGAGGGCAGCAGCGTCACCTGCCCGCGCACGGCGGCCGCGCACAGGGCGACGATGAAGCGGTAGCGGTCATCGCAGAGGTTCACCGCATGGCGCGCGGCCGGCAGGCGGGCGGCGACCGCGCGCACGTGCCGCTCGAAGCGCTCGCGGGTGACGGGCGTTGCGCCGTCGAAGGCGACCACGCGCTCCGGCGCGCCGGCCACGAGCGAGGCCAGGCATGCGCCCTGCGTTGTTGCGACATCGACTACCGCGGCCATGGATACGCCTGCCCGTTCCCGGGCGGTACTTTACGCCCCGCCCTTCCTCCGGTCAGCCCGATGCCCGCCCCGCCCTGCGCATTCACGATCGGCCCGGTCCACCTCGGCCTGCTGCCCCATGCGGGCGGGCGCGGCGAGACCGCGGCGCGGGCGTGGCTGGCCGGCCATCTCGGCGTGGCGCCGGCTGCAGTGCCGCTGCGTCGCGACGTCCATGGCCGTCCCTGCCTCGACGGGCGTGGTCGCGACTGCAACTGGAGCCACAGCGGCGACCGGCTGCTGGTCGCGCTGGGCGAGGGCGTGCGGGTGGGGGTCGACCTGGAACTCGCGCGGCCGCGTGCCAAAGCGCTGGAAATCGCGCGGCGCTACTTCCATGCCGACGAGGCGGCCGCGCTCGCGCGGCTGGCGCCGGACGCGGTCGACGCCGCCTTCCTGCGCCTGTGGTGCGCCAAGGAGGCCGTGCTCAAGGCCCATGGGCGCGGGCTGGCGCACGGGCTCGACCGGTTCGCGATCGGCGGCTTCGAGGAGGCGGATACGCCGCTGCGCCTGCGGCTGGTCGATCGCGGCCTCGCGCCGCTCGATGTGTGGTCGCTGGCCGATGTACCGTTGCCGGGCGCCGTCGCCGTGCTCGCGTGGCGGGCCGACCCGGACTGACGCCCGCCTGCCCGCCCTGTTGTCGTCGGCCCGGTGCGTCCGTCGCATCTCCTTGGGAGCCCGGACAAGGCCGGGCCGCGCCGGGCAGTGGACGGATCCGCGCGAACCGGCCGCGCACCGAGGGGGCACGCGGGAAAGCCGACGTCGGCAACCGGCCTCTGCGCGCGTTCGGGATGTGCGGGCGACGCACCACGCAGACGCCTTCTCCCTGGATTGCGCGGCGCCTCAGCCCGGCGTCCGACCCACCACCACCATGTGCCGTTCCGCGGCCAGCCCGGGCACCCGCATCGGCACCGCCGAACGTAACGACCAGCCGGCGGACAGCGCGGTGATCTCGTCGACCGGCATCGTCCCCTTCATCGCCAGCAGCACGCCGTCGGCGGCGAGCAGGTGGCCGCCGAGTTCGAGGATCAGCGGGATCGTCGCCAGCGCGCGGGCGGTGATCGCCGCGTACGCGCCGGGTTCGTCCAGCGCCTCGATGCGCGATTCGGCCACGCGCACGTCGGCCAGCCCCAGCTCGCGCACGGCCTGGCGCATGAAGCGCGCCTTCTTGCCCGCGCTCTCCACCAGCGTCACCCGCAGGCCCGGCTTGACGATCGCGAGCGGGATGCCCGGCAGGCCCGCGCCGGTGCCGAGGTCGGCGAGCGCGCCGCCGCGCGCGATGAGCGCATCGACGAAGCCGTGCATGGCCAGCGAGTCCAGCAGGTGCTTGGTGACCATCTCGCGCGGGTCGCGGATCGCAGTCAGGTTGTAGGCCGCGTTCCAGCGCAGCAGCAGCGCGAGGTAGTCCAGAAGTCGCGGCGCGTGCGCGGGCGCCAGGCCGAGGTCGGCGAGGCCCGATTCGAGCATCGGACGAAGGTCGGGGGGCAGGTCGTTCGCCATCGCGACAGTATGACGGGCCCGCCCGCGGCCGTCGGGGCGGGGCGGCTTCGCGGGCATACTATGCGGTCCGGACACACTTCCCGACCGCCGCCCGGCGCGGCGTCGGTGCCCGCGCCGGCCGCGTTTCCACCCGTCGAACGAAGGACGAGCCGAATGGCCCGCATCATCGCCATCGCCAACCAGAAGGGCGGCGTCGGCAAGACCACCACCGCCGTCAACCTCGCCGCCGGCCTGGCGCGCGCGCCCAAGCGCGTGCTGCTGGTCGACCTTGACCCGCAGGGCAACGCCACGATGGGCTCGGGCGTCGACAAGCGCGCGATCGAGGACTCGATCACCGAGGTGCTGCTGGGCGAGGCCGAGGCGCGCGCGGCGATCCTGCGCACCGGGGAGGATTTCGACCTGCTGCCGGGCAACATCGACCTCACCGCGGCCGAGATCCGGCTGATGGACCAGGACGCGCGCGAGCATCGCCTCAAGGCGGTGCTGGACCCGCTGCGCGAGCACTACGACTTCATCCTGATCGACTGCCCGCCGGCGCTGAGCCTGCTCACGCTCAATGCGCTCACCGCGGCCGATTCGGTGATCGTGCCGATGCAGTGCGAGTACTACGCGCTCGAAGGCATTTCCGCGCTGATGGACACCGTCGAGGCGATCCGCGGGCGGCTCAATCCGAACCTCGAGATCGAGGGCGTGCTGCGCACCATGTTCGACGTGCGCAACAACCTCGCCAACGCGGTGTCGGCCGAACTCATCACCCATTTCGGCGACAAGGTCTTCCGCACGATCGTGCCGCGCAACGTGCGCCTGGCCGAAGCGCCGAGCCATGGGCAGTCGATCGTCGGCTACGACCGCGCCAGCCGCGGCGGCGTGGCATATCTGGGGCTTGCCGGCGAAGTCGTGCGGCGCACGAAGGAGCGCGAGCAGGCGGAGAAGAAGGCCATGAAGGAGGCTGCGGCATGAGCGCTGCGAAGAAGCGCGGCCTGGGCCGCGGGCTGGAAGCACTGCTCGGCCCCAAGGCCGCGGCGGAAGCCCCGCACATCGTCGAGGCGCAGCCGGGCGACCAGCTGCGCACGCTGCCCGTGGATGCGCTGACCGCCGGTCGCTACCAGCCGCGCCGCCACTGGGACGAGGACAAGCTCGCCGAACTCGCCGAATCGATCAAGGCGCAGGGCGTCATCCAGCCCATCGTGGTGCGCGAACTCGCCGAGCGCGGCACCTTCGAGATCATCGCCGGCGAACGTCGCTGGCGTGCCTCCAAGCTCGCCGGGCTGCCGGACATCCCGGTGGTGGTGCGCGAGGTCGACGACCGCACCGTCGTGGCGATGGCGCTGATCGAGAACATCCAGCGCGAGGATCTCAATCCGCTGGAAGAGGCGCAGGCGCTGCAGCGCCTGATCGACGAATTCGACCTCACCCATGCGCAGGCCGCGGAAGCGGTCGGCCGCTCGCGCGCGGCGGTGTCCAACCTGTTGCGCCTGCTGGAGCTGCCGGCCGAGATCCGCGTGCTGGTCGAGACACGCGCGATCGAGATGGGCCATGCGCGCGCGATGCTCGCGCTGGCGCCGCAGGCCGCGATCGCGCTCGCCCGCCAGGCCGCGGAGGCGGGCTGGTCGGTGCGCGAGGTCGAGCACCGCGTGCAGCAGCTGATGGCCGGGCAGGTCCCGGGCGGCGGCCGCGCACGCGCAGCCAAGCCCCGGCCGCAGGCCGACATCGCCACGCTGGAGCGCGAACTCTCGGAGACGCTCGGCACCAGGGTCAACGTGCTCAACGGGCGCGGCAACAGGGGCCGGCTGGTCATCCACTACAGCGACCTCGAATCGCTGGACGGCGTGCTCGAGCG
>CAZNRZ010000041.1:0-2730 GCA_964575535.1 uncultured Lysobacter sp.
TGCCCTGGGTCATGGAGATGCGCCGCAAGGGCGACTACGTCTACCAGCACGGCCTCGCCTGTTCGATCTGGGCGGCGACCTTCGGCTGCCATCTCGGCCTGGAGCGCGCGGACCTGCGCGACCTCACGCTGGGCGCGCTGCTCTGCGACGTCGGCAAGGTCCGCCTCGCGACCAGTGCGCTCATCAAGCCGCCGCCGCTGACGTCGTCCGAGATGGCCTATCTGCGCAGCCACGTCGACGAGAGCTGCAGGATCGTCGACCAGACGCCCGGGTTGTCGGATGCGGTGCGGGGAATGGTCGCCTCCCACCACGAGCGCTACGACGGCAGCGGTTATCCGCAGGGGCTCGCAGGCGATCGCATTCCGCTGTTCGCGCGGATCGCGGGGCTGATCGACAGTTACGACGCGATGATCAGCGTGCGTCCGTATGCGGCGAGCCGGTCGCCGCACCAGGCGGTCATGGAGCTCTACGACGCGCGCGACCGCCTGTTCCAGTCCGAGCTGGTGGAGCAGTTCATCCGCACCTGCGGCATCTACCCGACCGGCTCGCTGGTCGAGCTCAGCGACGGCAGCGTGGGCGTGGTCATGTCCGTGAGTTCGCTCAAGCGCCTGCGTCCGTCGGTGATGCTCATCCTCGACCGCGACAAGCAGCCGCTCGCCGATTTCCGGCTGGTCGACCTGGCCGAGACGCACGTCGATGCCGGCGGTGAACCGCTGATCGTCCGCGGCGGGCTGCCGCAGGGCGCCTACGGCATCGATCGCGCGTCGCTGTTCCTGGACTGACCATGCTCGCGACCCAGGACGAGCTCACGGGCCTGCGCGGGCGGCGCGCCTTCATCCAGCTGCTCGCGCGGCAGGTGGTTCAGGCCTGCGAGCAGCGCGCATCGCTGGCCTTGCTGGTGGTCGACGTCGACGGCTTCGTGCAGATCAACGGCGTGCACGGCTTCGATGCCGGCGACGCGTTGCTGCGCCACCTGGCCGAGCGGTTGACCACGCTCGCGCGCCGGCAGGACCACGTGGCGCGCATCGGCGACAACCGCTTCGCCGTGGTGCTCAACGGGGTGATGAACAAGGGCCATGCCGAGCTCGCGGTGCAGAAGCTGTTCCGGCTTCTGGACATTCCGCTGCAGGCTGCAGAGGTGCGCCTGGGCGTACCGGTCACCATCGGCGTCGCCATGTGTCCTGCACATGCGACGCACGGCGAACACCTGTTGCGACGCGCCGAGGCCGCGTTGCTGCGCGCGCGACGCGAGGGCGTGCGCCACGCGTTCGCGCCCGATGCCGCGGCCGATCTCGACATCTCCGACCTCTGGGACATGGAGATGCAGCTCGGCGGCGCGGTCGAGCGCGGCGAGCTGCAGCTGCATTACCAGCCGAAGCTCGCCTCGGCCGACCTCGCGCCGCTGGGCGCCGAGGCGCTCATGCGCTGGACCAGCCCCTCGCGCGGCGCGGTGCCGCCGGGCGTCTTTATTCCCGTCGCCGAGCGCACGGGGCACATCCGCAAGATGACGCTGTGGGCGCTCAACAGCGCGCTGCGGCAGGCCGCGCGCTGGCCCGAAGGCGGGCATGCGCGCTGCGTTTCCGTGAACGTGCCCGGCATGCTCACGGCCAGCCCCGACCTGCCCGGGCTGGTCGAGGACGCGTTGAACCTGTGGTCCGGCGGCGGCGTGCAGCTGATCCTCGAGATCACCGAAGGCTCGCTGATGGACCAGGCGCGCGCCTTCCCTGTGCTCGAGCGAATCCGCCAGCTGGGCGTGCGCATCTCCATCGACGACTTCGGCACCGGCTATTCCTGCCTGGCCTACTTCAAGAACATCCCGGCCGACGAGCTCAAGATCGACCGTTCCTTCGTGATGGGCCTGCTCAGCGATCCGGGCAGCGAGGACATCGTGCGGCTGATCATCGATCTCGCGCATCGCTTCGGGCTGACGGTCACCGCCGAAGGCGTCGAGGACGCGCCCACGTTCGAGCGCCTGCGCGAAATGGGCTGCGACTCGGTGCAGGGCTACCACTTCGCACGGCCGATGCCGGCGTCGGACGTGATCGCATGGTTCGACCGGCATGAACATGCGCGGGCCGGCGCGCTGGACGAAGCGGGAGATGCGTGACGGCTTGACCGCAGTTGTTGCGAGTCCTGCAGCGTCTATACCGCGTCAGCGTTCGGCAAGTGGGCCGGCGCCGGTCACACCGGATCCACCGGTCGCGCGCAACACCGGCCATCCGCGCCGGCGCACGCGCGCCTGATCGTCCGCTCAGCCCAGCTGTTCGAGCATGTTCTCCGCGGTCGACACGCGGAACTCGCCCGGCGCTTCGACCTGCACGTCGGTCACCACGCCGTCCTCGACGAGCAGCGCGAAACGCTTGGAGCGGATGCCCATGCCGTAGGCGCTGGCATCGAGCTCAAGCCCCAGCGCGCGGGAGAGTTCCGCGTTGCCGTCGGCAATCATCCGCAGCCCGTCCGGCACAGCCTGGCTGCGCATCCAGGCCTGCATCACGAATGGATCGTTGACGGCCATGCAGGCGACGCCGACCCCGCGCGCGCGGAAGTCGTCGAACTTCTCGACGAAGCCCGGCAGGTGGCGCTCGGAACAGGTGGGCGTGAACGCCCCCGGCACGGCGAAGATCACCGTGCGGCCGGTGCCGAACAGTGCGTGGGTATCGGTCTTGTCGATGCCCTTGTCGGTGATGGTCTGCACCACGACTTCGGGAAGGCGTTCGCCTGGCTGGATCA
>CAZNRZ010000041.1:2830-15961 GCA_964575535.1 uncultured Lysobacter sp.
CGCGCTGCCCGACAGCGCCGACGCGGACGGCGTGACCGCGAACGGCCGCAATGGGATCCTGGAGATCAGCATTCCCAAGCGCCCCGAGACGACCCCGCGTCGCATCCGGGTGGGCAGTGGCGCCGCAGGCGAGGCCGGCACGCGGCAGTAGCGTCCCCCGCGCCGCGGCCGATCGCCACGGCGTCGTCCGGCGCGCGTCACTACACTACGGCCCGCGAGCGGCGCTCGTTGGCCGTTTCCATTCCATCGACCGGAGCGCGGATGCAGTTCAAGGACTACTACGAGATCCTCGGCGTCGAGCCGAGCGCGGGCGATGCGGAGATCAAGACCGCGTACCGCCGGCTTGCGCGCAAGTACCACCCGGACGTCAGCAAGGAGTCCGACGCCGAGGAGCGTTTCAAGGCCGTCAACGAGGCCTACGAGGCGCTGCGCGATCCTCCCAAGCGGCAGGCCTACGACCAGCTGCGCGCGCGCGGCTATCGCCCGGGCGACGACGTGCAGCCCGGCCCGCAGGGCTTTGATGGCGTTGGCGGCGTCGACTTCGACGAGATCTTCGCCGGCGGCGGCGCAGCGGGCGGCTTCAGCGACTTCTTCGAGAGCCTGTTCGGTCAGCGCCGGCCCGGCGGCCCGCGTCCGGGCGCCGGCCCCGGCCCCGGCCCCGGTGGCGCGCGCGCCGCCCCGCGCGGCGACACCCGGGCCAAGCTGGCGGTACCGCTGGAGGCGGTCTACGCAGGCACCAGCGTCCGCATTTCGGTCGGTGGCCGTACGCTGGACGTCCGCGTTCCGAAAGGCATCCGCGAGGGCCAGGTCATCCGGCTGGCGGGACAGGGCGGGCAGGGCGGCGACCTGCTGCTCGAGGTCGAATACGCGGCGCATCCGCAGTTCGAGGTCGACGGCCGCAACGTGATCCATGTGGTGCAGGTCGCGCCGTGGGACGCGGCGCTGGGCGCGACGGTGAGCGTGCCCACCCTCGGCGGCGCGGTGGAGCTGAAGATCCCGCCCAACTCCGATGCGGGCCGCAAGCTGCGCCTGCGCGGGCGTGGCCTGCCTGCGGCGCAGGCAGGCGACCAGATCGTCGAACTCGAAGTGGTCGCGCCACGGCCGCAGAGCGTGAGCCAGATCCAGGCGTACGAGGCGCTGCGGGACGCGTTCGCAGACGAGGGCAAGCGATAGGCGAGGGCGCGTGCCGCCTGGCGGCACGCCGCTCGATTACTCAGCGACGAGACGGCCGGCGCGGTCGACTCGCGCTCCACAGCCCTCGCAGGCCCAGCCGCCGAGCAGCGCCTGCTTCCGGTCGCGCGGGCGGCGGAAGCGGGGCAGCCGCATGGCACAGGCGGGGCAGGCGGGCGGGCGGATCAGCAGCGCGATCAGCAGCAGCCCGACGCCTCCGGCCAGGCCGCCGAGCAGCAGCGCATCCATCCGGATCAGCCCGGCATCAGCTGCCCGATCACCTCGGCCAGGTCGTTGTCGTTGAACGGCTTGGTGATGTAGGCCTTCGCGCCCTGGCGCATGCCCCACATCCTGTCGGTGTCCTGGTCCTTGGTGGTGACCAGCACGATCGGGATGTGCTTGGTGGTCGGCTCGCGGGTGATCGCGCGCGTGGCCTGGAAGCCGTTGAGGTTCGGCATCACCACGTCCATCAGGATCAGGTCGGGCAGCTCGCGCTTCGCGGTGTCGACGCCGGCGGCGCCGTCTTCGGCCGTGATGGCCTCATGGCCCAGTTTTTCGACGATGCGGCGGATGCCCATCAGCTGGGAGGGCGAGTCGTCGACGATGAGGATTCGGGCCATGGCGGGTTCTCGGAAATTGGGCCGATTCTACCGGCCACGCCGGCCGGTCACTACTGGATGCGGACGAGCGTACGGCCGAACGAGCCGCCGGCCAGCATGGTCGGGAAAACGTCGGGCAGCTCGTCCAGCGCGACTTCGCGCGTACAGATGCGGTCGAGGTGCGCGGGCTTCCAGTCGCCGGCCAGCCGCTCCCAGATGCGCTCGCGCACCGGCCTCGCCGTGCCCGCCGACGCCACGCCCAGCAGCGAGACGCCGCGGATGATGAAGGGCATCACCGTCGCGTCGAGCTCCGGGCTGGCGGCGAGCCCGGCGGTGGCGACGTTGCCGTAGGGCGCGGTCTGCGCCAGCAGGCTCGTGAGCATCGGGCCGCCGACGTTGTCGAGCCCGCCGCCGAAGCGGGCGGATTCCATCGGGCGCTTCGTCGCCAGCGCATCGCGCCCGAGCACCTCGCGCGCACCGATCGAGCGCAGGACGTCGGCCTGGTCGGCCTTGCCACTGATCGCGTGCACCTCGAAGCCGGCGCGATGGAAGATGTCGACGGCGAGCATGCCGACGCCGCCGGTCGCACCGGTGACCGCGAGCGGCCCGTGTTCCGGCGACTGCCCGTTCTCGAGCATGCGATGCAGCGCGAGCGCGGCGGTGAAGCCGGCTGTGCCGATGATCATGGATTCGCGCAGGCCAAGCCCGGCGGGAAGCGGGATCGCCCAGTCGGCTTCGAGGCGCGCGTATTCGCTGTAGCCGCCGTCGCGCGTTTCCGACAGGCCGCAGCCGGTGACCAGCACCGCATCGCCCTCGCGGAAGCGCGCATCGCGGCTTTCCACCACGTGGCCGGCGACGTCGATGCCGCCCACCAGCGGAAAGCGGCGCAGGATCCGGCCTTCGCCGGTGCCGGCCAGCGCGTCCTTGTAGTTGACCGACGAATACGCGCTGCGGATGACCAGCTCACCCGCGGCGAGGTCGTCGAGCGCGATGGATTCGATGCCGCTGCGATGGCCCTGCGCGTCGCTGTGGATGCGGAAGGCGCGGAAGGTGGCGGGTGCGGTCATGGGCGCGTCCGGAGCGGGGATGCGGGCATGCTAGCCCGCGCGCGATCAGCGGCGAAGCTCGCGCCGATGCTTCTCTTCCAGCCACTTCGCAGCGCGCGCGGGCTCGTAGGTGCGCATCCACGCGAGCATGGCGACGGCGTCGTCGCCGTGCCAGAGGTCCGCGCGCTGCGCCGGATGCAGGAAGCGCTCGTCGACCATCCGGTCCAGCATCGCGATCAGCGGCTGCCAGAAGCCGTCGACATCGAGGAACGCGCAGGGCTTGTCGCCGAGGCCCAGCTGCCGCCAGGTGAGCATCTCGAACATCTCGTCCAGCGTGCCGAAGCCGCCGGGCAGGGCGACGAACGCGTCGGACAGATCGAACATGCGCGCCTTGCGCGTGTGCATGTCGGCGACGACCTCGAGCTTCGTCACGCCGCGATGCGCGACCTCCATCCCGACCAGCTGCTCCGGGATGACGCCGATCACTTCGCCGCCGGCGTCCAGCGCGGCGTCGGCGACGATGCCCATCAGGCCGACGTTGCCGCCGCCGTAGACCACTGCGAGGCCTTCGTTCGCCAGCAGGCGCCCGAGCGACGCGGCGCGTTCGGCATAGACGGGGCGCGCACCGGAGTTGGAACCGCAGTAGACGCAGATGGATTTCATGCGGTGATCCATGAAAGTGAAGCGACCGCGCTATCGCTTGCGCGCGCCGATCCCGTGCAATTCCCTTCTCCTTCCGGGAGAAGGTGCCCGAAGCCCGGATGCGGGTCCGGCCGCGTGATGCGGGTGAACCGCCATTGCGGCGGATCAGCCGATGGACTGCTCAGCTGTTCACCAGTAACGCTTCGCCGAACCCTCACCCAACCCCTCTCCCGATGGGAGAGGGCCCAGGCCCAGCGCTCGCCCACGCGATCAGTTCGCCTTGTGGATGGCGCGCTTGTGCACCGCCATCGCGGCGTCGTGCACTGCCTCGCTCAGCGACGGATGCGCATGGCAGATGCGCGCGAGGTCGTCGGCCGAGCCCTTGAACTCCATCGTCAGCACGCCCTCGTGCACGAGTTCCGACACGTTCGCGCCGACCAGGTGCATGCCCAGCACCGTGTCGGTTTCCGCATGCGCGATCACCTTCACGAAGCCCGCCGGCTCGGCCATTGCGACCGCGCGGCCCACGGCCGCGAACGGGAAGCTGCCGGCCTTGTACGGAATACCTTCGGCCTTGAGCTGCTCCTCGGTCTTGCCGACCCAGGCGATCTCCGGCTCGGTGTAGATGACCCACGGAATCGTGTCGAAGTTGACGTGGCCGGGCAGGCCCGCGATCAGCTCGGCCACCGCGATGCCTTCCTCGAAGCCCTTGTGCGCCAGCATCGGGCCGCGCACGCAGTCGCCCACCGCCCAGACGCCGTCGACGCCCGTGTGGCAGTGCTCGTCCACCACGATCTGGCCGCGCTCGTTGAGCTGCACGCCCGTGCCGTCGGCCAGCAGCCCTCGGCTCGCGGCCTTGCGGCCCACGGCCACCAGGAGCTTGTCGACCACGAGTTCCTGCGTGGCGCCCTTGTCGTCGGTGTAGGCGACATGCACGCCGTCGTCCTTCACTTCCGTGTTCGACACCTTGCAGCCGAGGCGGATGTCGAGGCCCTGCTTCTTGAACTCGCGCGCCGCGATCTTGCTCGCCTCGCCATCGGCGGCGGCGAGGAACGCCGGCATCCCTTCGAGGATCGTGACCTCGGCGCCGAGCCGGTTCCAGACGCTGCCGAGCTCGAGGCCGATCACGCCCGCGCCGATCACGCCGAAACGCTTCGGGACTTCGGTGAAGTCGAGCGCGCCGACGTTGTCGACGATGTGCTCGCCGAACTTCGCGAACGGCAGCTCGATCGACTCCGAGCCCGCGGCGATGATCACATTGGTGCCCTTGAGCTCGACCGTGCTGCCGTCGTGCTGCTTCACGCTCACCACGTTGCCCGGCTGCAGCTGGCCGAAGCCGTAGAACGCGGTGACCTTGTTGGCCTTGAACAGGGCCGCGATGCCGCCGGTGAACTGCTTAACGATCTTGTCCTTGCGGCCGACCATGGTGCCCACGTCCATCTTCGCGTCCGCGAAGCTGATGCCGTGCTGGTCGAAGATGTGGTGCATGTTCCAGAACTGGCGCGACGAATCGAGCATCGCCTTGGACGGGATGCAGCCCACGCGCAGGCAGGTGCCGCCAAGCGCGGGCTTGCCGTCCTTGCCGAGCGCGGCGTCGATGCAGGCGGTCTTGAGACCCAACTGCGCGGCGCGGATGGCGGCGTGGTAGCCGGCCGGGCCGCCACCGATGACGACGACGTCGAAATGCTGTTGTTCTGCCATGGTGTCGATGCCTTTGCTTGATCCCTTCTCCCTCCGGGAGAAGGTGGCGCGAAGCGCCGGATGAGGGTTCGGGTTCGCGACTGGAGTGAAGCGGGTGCGTCTGCTGTTCGGCTTGGCTGGCGAATCGGTTTCGATGACTTCGCCGGACCCTCACCCCAACCCCTCTCCCGGAGGGAGAGGGGTTACACCGCGGCGCTCGTTACATCCCAAGCAGCATGCGCTGCGGATTCTCGAGCTGGTTCTTGATGTCGACCAGGAACAGCACCGCGTCCTTGCCGTCGATGATGCGGTGGTCGTAGGACAGCGCGATGTACATCATCGGCGCGGCCATGACCTGGCCGTTCTCGACGATGGCGCGGTCCTTGATGGCGTGCATGCCCAGGATGGCGCTCTGCGGCGGATTGACGATCGGCGTGGACATCAGCGAGCCGAAGGTGCCGCCGTTGGTGATGGTGAACGTGCCGCCCTGCAGGTCGTCGAGGCCGAGCTTGCCGTCGCGCGCCTTCTTGGCGTAGTCGGCGATGCCTTTCTCGATGTCGGCGAACGACATGCGCTCGACATTGCGCAGCACCGGCGTGACCAGGCCCTTGTCGGTCGACACCGCGATCGAGATGTCGGCATAGCCGTGGTAGATCACGTCGTTGCCGTCGACCGAGGCGTTGACGATCGGATGGCGCTGCAGCGCGTTCGCCGCGGCCTTGGCGAAGAAGCTCATGAAGCCGAGCTTGATGCCGTTGGCCTTGACGAAGTCGTCCTGGAGCTCCTTGCGCATCTCCATGACCTTGGCGAGGTTGACCTCGTTGAACGAGGTCAGCATCGCGATCGAGTTCTTCGAATGCATCAGGCGCTCGGCGATGCGGGCGCGCATGCGCGTCATCGGCACGCGCTCCTCCGGCCTTGCGCCACCGGCCGTGCCGACGCCACCCGACTTCGCGTAGTTGACGATGTCTTCCTTGGTCACCGCGCCACGGCGGCCGGTGCCGGCCACGTCCGCGGCGTCGACGCCCGAGGTCTCGGCGGCGAAGCGCGCGCCCGGCGGAAGCTGCGCGTTCGCGCCGCCGGCGGTGGCGCCCGGTGCGGGCTGCTGCGGGGCCGACTTCGGCATCACCGGCTGCGCTTCGTTGGTGGTGGCGGCATCGTTCTTCGCGTCGATCGCCTTGTCGGACTGCGACTGCGCGGCGGCGGGCGCGGCGCCGGCGGCACCGGCCTCGACGACGGCGATGACCTGCTCGCTGTTGACCGTCGCGCCGGTGTCGAAGCGGATCTCCTTGAGCACGCCGTCGACGGGCGAGGGGACCTCGAGCACGACCTTGTCGGTCTCGAGGTCGACGAGGTTCTCGTCGCGCTTGACCGCGTCGCCGGGCTTCTTGTGCCAGGTGGCGATGGTGGCGTCGCTGACCGATTCGGGCAGCACGGGAACCTTGATTTCGGTGCTCATGGAAGCGTCCTGTAGATGTTTGTCATTCCGAACCCTTCGACCAGCTCAGGGCAGGCGTAGTGAGGAATCGCACAACAGGTTCCGGCGCAGATTCCTCGCTGCGCGCGGAATGACAGCCGTTATTCGTCGCAGGCCTCGCCGTTGAGCGGGTTCACCAGCGCATCGGCGACGAGCTGGTTCTGCTCGCGCACGTGGTCGGCGAAGTGGCCGGCGGCCGGCGACGGCGAGCGTGAGCGGCCCGCGTAGTGCAGCGTCTGCTTCGCGCCCAGGCAGGCGACGAGGTGATGGCGGATCTGGTACCACGCGCCCTGGTTCATGGGCTCTTCCTGGCACCAGACCACGTCCTTCGCCGCGTACTTCGCCAGCTCCTCGCGCAACTCGGCGCGCGGGAACGGGTAGAGCTGCTCGATGCGCACCAGCGCGACGTCGTCCGCCCCGCGCTTCTGCAGGTCTTCCAGCAGGTCGTAGTAGACCTTGCCGCCGCAGAGCACCACGCGCCTGGCCTTCTTCGGCGTCGTCACCGAGTCCGGGATCAGCTTCTGGAAACCACCGCTCGCCAGCTCGTCCAGCGTCGACACCGCCAGCTTGTGGCGCAGCAGCGACTTCGGCGTCATGACGACCAGCGGCTTGCGCGTGGGCATCAGCATCTGCCGGCGGATCATGTGGTAGGCCTGCGCCGGCGTGGTCGGCGTGCAGACGATCATGTTGTCCAGCGCGCAGAGCTGCAGGTAGCGCTCCAGGCGCGCCGAACTGTGCTCGGGGCCCTGACCCTCGTAGCCGTGCGGCAGGAACAGCGCGAGCCCGCAGAGGCGGCCCCACTTGGCCTCGCCGCTGGAGAGGAACTGGTCGATGACCACCTGTGCGCCGTTGGCGAAGTCGCCGAACTGGCCTTCCCAGATGTCCAGCGTCATGGGGTCGGCGGTGGAGTAGCCGTACTCGAACGCCATCACCGCTTCCTCGCTGAGCAGCGAGTCGATGATCTCGACGTCCTTCGGGTTCGAGACCAGCCCGCGCAGCGGCAGGTAGTACTCGTCGGTGGACTGCTCGTGCAGGATCGCGTGGCGGTGGAAGAAGGTGCCGCGGCCGCAGTCCTGGCCGACCAGGCGCAGCTTGTAGCCTTCGGTCAGCAGCGTGGCGTAGGCGAGGTTCTCGGCGAAGCCCCAGTCGCCCGGCTGCTCGCCAGCCGTCATCTTCCGGCGGTCCTCGTAGATCTTCGCGACGCGCGGATGCAGCTTGATGCGGTCCGGAATCGTGGTGATCGACTGCGCCAGTTCGGCCAGGCGCGCGCGGTCGAACGCGGTGTCGACCGGCTCGGAGAGCTTGCCGGTGAGGAAGCGCGACCAGTCGGGGGTGAACTCGTCCGGCGTGACGTCGACGATCTCGGCGGTGACCTCGCCGGCGTCGAGCCTGGCGCGGTAGCCGTCGACGATCGCCTGCGCATCGGCCTCGGCCAGCACGCCGTCGGCTACGAGGCGCCTGGCGTACAGCTCGCGGGGCGTGGGGTGCTTGCGGATCACCTGGTACATCAGCGGCTGCGTGGCCGCCGGCTCGTCGGCCTCGTTGTGGCCGTGGCGGCGGTAGCAGACGAGGTCGATCACCACGTCCTTGCCGAAGGTGTTGCGGAAATCCAGCGCGAGTTCGCCGCAGAACAGGACGGCGTCGGGGTCGTCGCCGTTCACGTGCAGCACCGGCGCGCCGACCATCTTGGCGACGTCGGTGCAGTACAGCGTGGAGCGCGCGTCCTGGCGCTCGCTGGTGGTGAAGCCCACCTGGTTGTTGATGACGATGTGCACCGTGCCGCCGACCGCGAAGCCGCGGGCCTGCGACATCTGCAGCAGCTCCATCACCACGCCCTGGCCGGCGAAGGCGGCGTCGCCATGCATCAGCACCGGCAGCACCTGACGGCGCGAATCGTCGCCGCGGCGGGTCTGGCGCGAGCGCACCGAGCCCGCGACCACCGGGTCGACGATCTCCAGGTGCGAGGGGTTGAACGCCAGTGCGAGGTGCACCGGGCCGCCCGGGGTGGCGACGTCGGCGGAGAAACCCATGTGGTACTTGACGTCGCCCTGGTGGGCGAGGTCGCTGTGCATGTGCTCGAAGTTGCCCTCGAACTCGTCGAACAGGTGGCGCGGCGGCTTGCCGAGCGTGTTCACGAGCACGTTGAGACGGCCGCGATGGGCCATGCCCATCACGACTTCCTTCGCGCCCTGCGTGCCGGCGCGGCGGACCATGTCGTCGAGCAGCGGGATCAGCGCGTCGCCGCCTTCCAGCGAGAAGCGCTTCTGGCCGACGTACTTGGTGCCGAGGTAGCGCTCGAGGCCATCCGCGGCGACGAGGCGCTCGAACACGCGGCGGCGGTCGTCGGCGCTGCGGGCGTAGCGGCCGCCGGCCTTCTCCATGCGCTCGTAGAACCAGCGGCGCTGGTCGGCCTCGGCGATGTGCATGAACTCCGCGCCGATGCTGCCGGTGTACGTGGAGCCGAGCAGGCCGACGAGGTCGCCCAGCTTCATCCGGTCCCTGCCGCCGACGCCGCCGGTGCTGAACTCGGCGGAGAGGTCACGCTCGGAAAGGCCGTGGAAGGCCAGCTCGAGGTCGGGCGCTTCCGGCTTCTTCTCCAGCCCCAGCGGGTCGAGGCTGGCGCCGAGGTGGCCGCGCGAGCGGTAGGCGATGATCAGCTTGCCGACGGCGCGCTGGCGCTCGTCACCGGCCTCCGTGCCGCCCGCGGCGACCGTCCCGCGCGCCGCCTGCCGGCCGGCCTCGGCGATCGAGCCGATGACGGCGGAGTGCGGAATCTCGGCATCGGAGCCGCCGCGCACGCCGTCGAAATACGCCTTCCATTTGGGCCCCACGCTGTCCGGTGCGACCAGGTACTGCTCGTACAGATCCTCGACGAAGGCGGCATTGGCGCCGAGCTGGGAGGACTGGGCAAACTGCTTCAGAAGGCTGTCCACGATGGGGGCGTGCTATCTCGGAGGCGGCGGAGGAAAGCGCCGTGGACGCCGCGTCGGACAGCGCGCGGGCCCGGATGGACGCGCTCGTCAGAGCACGGGCGCCAAAGAAGCTGAATTATAGCGGGAGCAGGAGCGCGGACGGTCATCGCGGCGTGCGCGCGCTCATATACCCAGCGCGCGAAGCTCCGTCGCAGGGCGCGCGCGCTCCCAGGCCGCGTCGAAAACCGAGCGCAGCTGGCGCATGCGGGCGGCACCGTCCAGCCGCGTTTCGCCTTCCAGGCGGTGCCCGAGCGGCCGGAAATACCAGGCGCCGGTGTCGCTGGCGACGAAGGCAGACGGATACGTGAGGTCGACCGGTTCCTCGATCAGCCGGACGGCGAAGGCCGTGGGCAGGCGCTGGGCGAGCGCGATCAGCGGCGCGTGGGCGCGCTGCGGGGCGGCGACGTCCTGCAGCAGCAGCCGGATCTCGCCGCCGCGGACCGCGAGGCGCCGGAAGGCGGCGAGTACGTCGGGCCGGTCGAGCAGGCCCGGATCCATGTCGCGCGAGTAGAGGATGGCGCCGCGGCGCGCGGCGGCCAGCACCGCGACGACGGCCGCCTGGGCCTGCGCCGCCGATTCGACGGCCGCGGGCCGGTCCAACAGCCGCTGCATCGCCTGGTGCTGGATGCCCGCCTCCTCGAAGCGCTCGCCCGCGGGCAGGAAGCCCTGCGCGGCGTAGAAGCCCTCGGCGTCGACCTGCGCATGCAGGTGGACCTCCGCCAGGCCGTCGTCCTGCGCCTTTGCGACGAGCGCTCGCAGCATCGCCAGGCCCACGCCGCGGCCGCGCCAGTCGCGCAGCACCGCCATGCGGCCGATCTTGCCGTCCGGTGCGAGCCGGCCGGTGCCGACGGGCCGGCCGTCCGGATCGCGGGCGAGCACGTGCGTGCACAGCGGGTCCAGCGCGTCACGCTCGAGGTCGGCGGGCACGCGCTGCTCCTCCACGAACACGACATCGCGCACGGCCCGAAGGGCGTCGACGTGCCCTGCGTAGTCGACCAGCACGATGTCGAAGCGGCTCATCCGTCGGCGTCCCCGTCGAGGTGGTAGTGACCGGCTGCGGCCAGCGTGCAGGCGACCGCGCGACCGTGCCGCGAAAGTGCGTCCCAGCGCGCGCGGTCCAGCGTTGCGGCGTTGGCGAGGCCGCGCGCGTCGTCGACGGGCAGCGGATACGACTGGCCGGCGACATACAGCCGTGCATCCGTGCCGGCGCGGCTCCAGGCCATGCGCGAGAAGGGATTGCGCAGCAGCCGGCCGCCCTCGCCGATGACGGCTTCGATGCGGCCCGGCGCCAGATCGGCATCGGGCGCGGCGACGATGCCTGCGCTGCGATACGTGGTGATGAAGCGTCCGAACCAGTCGCCCAGGCGATCCGGGTCGTCGGTGCGCAGCATGTCCAGCGCATGCACGACGCGACGCATCGCGGCGGCGTCGATCTCCGCCGGATCGGCCGCGGGGGCGAGGTCGGGATCGCGGTAGCGCAGGCTGTCGTCGGCCTCGGCGGTGAGCGTGTCGACCAGATCGCCCAGCAGTTCGGCCGCCGACGGCGCGCGCATGCCGACGGAGAAGGTCAGGCAGGCGTCCTCGGCGACGCCGTGATGCGGCACGCCGGGCGGCAGGTAGAGCATGTCGCCCGGCGCGAGAATCCAGTCGTGCGTCGGCGTGAACTCGCGCAGCAGGCGGATGTCGGCATCGTCGCGGAAGGCGAGCGGCGGATGCTCCGACGCATCGATCTGCCAGCGGCGGTGGCCCTGGGCCTGCAGCAGGAAGACGTCGTACTGGTCGACGTGCGCGCCCACCGAGCCACCGGGTGCGGCGAAGGACACCATGACGTCGTCGATGCGCCAGCGCGGCAGGAAATCGAAATGCGGCAGCAGCGCGGCGACGTCGGCGTCCCACTTGTCGACGTCCTGCACGAGCAGCGTCCAGTCCGCGTGCGGCATGCCGGGGAATTCCTCCTCGGCGAAGGGGCCGGTGCGCAGCGTGTAGCGGTCCGTCGCGCGGTCGTGCGAAACGATGCGCGAGAGCGCCATCTCCTCGCAGGCGAGGCCGGCGAGGTCCTCGGGTTCGATCGGCGTAACGAAGTCCGGGAACGCGCCGCGGATCAGCAGCGGCTTCTTCTGCCAGAACTCGCGCAGGAACCGTTCCGGAGGCATGCCCAGCGGCCGATGCGCGCGTGCGTCGATCTCGATCATGGCGTCGCGCGCTCCTCGCGCAGGCGGGCGTCCAGGCCTTGCGCGGCGGCGGCGGCGTAGGCGCGGCAGGCGCCGGGGTCGGCGAGCGGGCGATCGGCGCGTGGGCCCATGCGCGACCACATCGCGCTGGCCCGTGGATGCGGGGTCAGCAGGATGTCGCAGGGCAGGGCGGCGACGCGCGCGTAGCTCGCGCGCAACGTCGGCAGCAGGGCGGGATGCGAAGCCTCGTCGCCGAAGCGGAAGCCGGGCGCGGCGACCGCGGTGAGGCTGTCGGCGAAGGCGATGTCGAGGCAGCGGCCGGCCTCGCAGGAGCGCCAGGTCCAGCTGGTGCCGCCGGGCGCGTGGCCAGGCGTGGCATGGGCGACTAGCGCGAGCGGCCCCACGCGCAGCGCTTCGCCGTCCGCGAGGACGCGTACCGCGTCGACCGCGGCGAACGCCGGAAGCTGCCCGTATTGCGGGTCATCCGGCCCGTTGCGCCCGCCGAGCAGGGCGGGGCGCGCCGCCTCGAGCGCGACGACGGTCGCGCCCGATGCCGCCTGGATCGCGGCGATCCCGCCGGCGTGGTCCATGTGCGCATGCGAATTGACGATGTAGCGGATGTCCTCGACGCGGAAGCCCGCCGCGCGCACGTTCGCGATGATTTGCGGCGCGGCCTCGCCGGTGCCGGTGTCGAGCAGCACGTGCCCGTCGGTGGAGGTCACCAGCAGGGCGGTGATGCCGCAGGTGCCGACGAACCATGTATCGCCATGGATGCGGAAGGGGGCAGCAGGTTCATTCCAGCCGGCGTCGTCCGCGCAGGCGCTGGCGCCCTGCGCGGCTGCAGCGGCCGGGAGTTGCGGGGCGGGCGTCGCCGTACAGCCGGCGGCGAGCAGCGCGGCGATCGCGGCGAACGAGCGCATCAGACGCCGCGCGCGAGTTCGGCGGCGCGGCCGATGTAGCTGCCCGGCGTCATCTCGACCAGGCGCTGCTTCGCATCGGGCGGCAGGTCGAGGCCCGCGATGAACTCGCGCATCGACGCCTCGGTGATGCCCTGGCCGCGCGTGAGCGCCTTGAGCTGCTCGTAGGGCTGCGGCAGGCCATAGCGGCGCATCACCGTCTGCACGGCCTCGGCCAGCACTTCCCAGGCGGCGTCGAGATCGGCCGCGAGGCGTTCCGGGTTCGCGCTCAGCTTGCCGAGCCCGCGCCCCAGCGCGTCGAAGCCGATGAGCGAATGGCCGAAGGCGGTGCCCAGCGCGCGCAGCACGGTGGAATCCGTGAGGTCGCGCTGCCAGCGGCTGACCGGCAGCTTCGCGGCGAAGTGCTCGAACAGGGCGTTGGCGATGCCGAAGTTGCCCTCGGCATTCTCGAAGTCGA
>CAZNRZ010000042.1:0-6721 GCA_964575535.1 uncultured Lysobacter sp.
CGTATAGGCACAGCGCCCGGCCGGCAGCCACGCCGGCGACAGGCTAAACGTGTATCGCGTGCAGCTACACCGCAGGCGCCCCACGAGATGTGGGCCGAGCCTTCGAGACCGGCAGCATGACCGGCCACGTCACGAGGGCGTACTCGGCGCACGACGGCGTCTAGACGTGCCGACCGAAGGCAGGTGCCGCGACAGCGACGGCATCCTGCGCCGTAGTCGTCGCCCGCGATTAGACGACGTTGCATAGCTGGCGCGCAGCCGAGGACCAGTTCAACGATGTAGTGGCAGCCCGCGCCCGACGAGATCGCAGAAACGCGCGCCACCAACGCCGCGCGCACATCGGTGCGCAGCCGCAGATTCCAATGAACAACGCCATCAGGGCTGCGCTTGCGAGTGCATCAGCTAGACCCAGTCAAGTCCAGGACCACCCTTCCTTCGATGCGTCCTTCGCGCATACGTTGCAGCACGTCGTTGACGTTTTCCAGCGGCTCGGCCGTGACCGTGGCTTTCACCTTGCCCTCGCCGGCGAACTGAAGAGCTTCCTGCAAGTCAAGCCGCGTGCCAACGATGGACCCGCGCACGGTGATGCCGTTGAGCACCATATCGAAGATCGGGAGGGGAAAGCTCCCGGGGGGCAGGCCGTTCAATGCGACGGTGCCGCCGCGGCGCACCATGCCAAGCGCCTGCTCGAACGCTCGCGGCGAAACCGCCGTGACGAGCACGCCGTGGGCGCCGCCGATCTCCTTGCGCACGACCGCCGAGGCGTCCTCCGTGCGCGCATTGATCGTGAGCGCCGCCCCCAGATGTCGGGCGAGCGCGAGTTTCGTGTCATCTACATCCACGGCGACCACTTTGAGCCCCATTGCCTGGGCATATTGCACGGCCATGTGCCCGAGCCCCCCGATGCCGGAAATCACGACCCAGTCACCCGGGCGGGTGTCGGTCATCTTCAGGCCCTTGTAGACCGTGACGCCCGCGCAGAGCACGGGAGCGATCTCGTTGAACCCGATCGCGTCCGGCAGCAGGCCTACATAATCAGGATCCGCGACGACATAGTCCGCGAAGCCGCCGTTCACCGAATAGCCGGTGTTCTGCTGGCTGTGACAAAGCGTCTCCCAGCCTCCGAGGCAGTGCTCGCAGTGGCCACAGGCGCTGTACAGCCACGGTACGCCGACGCGATCACCTTCCTTGACGTGGCTCACGCCGGCCCCCACGGCCGAGACGAAGCCGACGCCCTCGTGACCGGGAATGAAGGGCGGGTTGGGCTTCACCGGCCAGTCGCCGTCAGCGGCGTGGAGGTCGGTGTGGCAGACGCCTGCCGCCTGGATCCGGACCTGGATCTGTCCGGCTCCCGGCATGGGTACTGGCACCTCCTCGATGACCAGGGGCTGGCGGAACGCGCGAACGACAGCGGCTTTCATGGTGCGCATGGGTGGCTCCTTGCGGGCGATGGGTCTAGAACAGGCCGAGCGGCTGTGTGCCGTAGCTGACGAGCACGTTCTTGGTTTGCTGGTAGTGGTCCAAAAGCATCTTGTGCGTTTCCCGCCCGATGCCGGACTGCTTGTAGCCACCGAAGGCGGCGTGTGCCGGGTACGCGTGGTAGTTGTTGACCCAGACGCGTCCGGCGTCGATGGCACGGCCCATGCGGTAGCAGCGGTTCGCATCACGGCTCCATACACCCGCGCCGAGACCGTAGGGCGTGTCGTTGGCGATGGCGATGGCCTCCTCGTCGGTCCTGAATGTCGTGACCGAAAGTACCGGCCCGAAAATCTCTTCCTGGAATATCCGCATTGCGTTGTCGCCGCGGAATACAGTCGGCTGGACGTAGAACCCGCCTGCGAGCGCGGCACCGACGTCGGCCGGCGCACCCCCGGTCAGCAGCTGCGCGCCCTCCTGCTCACCGATCCGGATGTAGCCGAGCGTCTTGTCGTACTGTTCACGAGACACCTGCGGCCCCAGCATGGTCGCCGGGTCGAGCGGATGGCCCACGCGGATCGAAGAAACACGCGTGACGGCACGCTCCATGAAGCGGTCGTAGATGCGCTCGTGAATCAGTGCCCGGCTGGGGCACGTACACACCTCGCCCTTGTTGAAGGCGAACAGCGCCAGGCCCTCGATGGCCTTGTCCAGATACGCGTCATCCTCCGCCATGACATCGTCGAAAAAGATGTTCGGCGACTTGCCGCCCAGTTCCAGCGTGGCGGGAATGAGGTTCTCGGCAGCGTGGAGCGCGATGCCGCGGCCCACGTCGGTCGAGCCGGTGAAGCCGAGCTTCGCGATACGCCGGCTCGAAGCCAGCGCCTCGCCCGCTTCGCTTCCGAAACCGTTGACGATGTTGAGCACGCCTGCCGGCAGGATGTCGCCGACGAGTTCGGCCCACGTCAGGATGCTTGCCGGCGTGTTCCTGGAGGGCTTGAGTACGACGCAGTTGCCTGCCGCGAGCGCAGGAGCGAGCTTCCAGGCCGCCATGAGCAGCGGGAAATTCCACGGAATGATCTGCCCGACGACGCCGTACGGCTCGCGGAAGTGATACGCGATGGTGTCGCGATCGATCTCGCTGATCGAGCCTTCTTCCGCGCGGATGCAGCCCGCGAAATAGCGGAAATGGTCGACCGCCAGGGGCACATCCGCGCCCATCGTCTCGCGGATCGGCTTGCCGTTGTCCCAGGACTCGGCCTGGGCCAGCAGCGCGGCGTTTTCTTCCATGCGATCGGCGATGCGATTGAGCAGGCGCGCGCGCTCTGCGATCGACGTGCGCGCCCAGGCGGCGCGCGCGCGATGCGCGGCGTCGAGCGCCAGTTCGATGTCGGGCGCACCCGAGCGCGGAATCCCACACATCGCCCGGCCGTCCACCGGCGAAATGTTGTCGTAGTAGCGCCCTTCCACGGGGGCGATCCACTCGCCACCGATGTAGTTGCCATAGCGCGCCTTGAAGGGTGCGCGCAGGATGATCGGATCGATCTCAGGCTTGTTCACGTATGACTCCTTGATGAAGATCGGCCGCCACATCTCCGGCGGCTGGAGACGGCTGCGGCGCACTGCATCCACCCGGGACCGCGCGCCAGCGGGCTCACATGTCGTCCATCTCGTCCATGTCGTCGGCCATGCTGCCGGGCTTGGCTGCGTCGGCCGGCGGCATGGCCATGCAGTCGTCCTTCTTGTCCATCGACATGCCTGCGCCCTTCATGCCCATGCCGCCCGACTTCATGTCCTTGCACGGCTCGCCGCCCATCTGCATTGCTGGTTTCTTGGCGGCTGAAGGCGTTCCCTTTGCCATAGGCGCAGGATGCGTCTGCTGCGCCTGCTTGAGGCGGCGCACCTCTTCGCGCAAGGCGTCCACTTCCTTCTGCAACTTCGCAACGCTGGGGGTGCCCGGCTGCGGCGCAGGCGGCACGGGTGTCGATTTGGCCGGCATCGCCCCGGCTGGATGCGAATGTCCCCCGGACTGCGCGCTCGCAGCGGTGGCGACGAATCCGAGTGCGAGGACCGCGCCGGCGAACATGGCAACGCGGGTCTGGATCGAAGAAGTTTTCACTGGGTCATCTCCTGCATGGCGGGGAGGGTTCTGGACGTGTTGCACGGGTACTTGACGGCCTCTGATCCTGTTGGGACATACGCCATCGCGATTTGATCGTCGGCCGTGCATAGCGCGACTGACTTGATCTCGATCAAAGAGGCTCTCGAATGTCTCGCCGTTCGTCGCCAGCGTCCTCCCCAGATCGCTTCGGGGAGCGTTCGGTGATCGGGACGCTCTGCTCAAGGGGTCGACACTTCATCACCGTAAACGTGCGTGTTGCACGCAGGTCAAGTGCTGGCGCCGTGCGCGACTCGCTCGCCGCGTGTCTGGCATCTCGACATCGACGCTACGCGCGTCAGCGCTCGTCGAATTGACGTGCATAACCCGGCCTTTGAGTCAGGTATCGACTCCAGACTTCGCTGCCGGGTGCTACCGCGTGCCTCGCCGCTTCTCGGGCGCGCGTAAGCCGCACCGCTTGTTCAACTCATGCAGTGCGATGACGACGGCGGTTGCGCAAACACCCGGGCGCCGCCCCGACGGCTGCCTATCGATCAACGCCAGATGTGCGGGGCGACGCACCCGGACGGCCATGGATCATGCGGGCTTCCGTCGAACGGGCCGCGCATTCAACGCGCTGTCACGACGGCGCGGCGGCCCCACGCGTGGCCCCGCCAGCCGCAGCGCAGGCATGCTTCAGCGGTCAACTCGGCGTTCGACGAGGGCGCTCGCCGCGTAGACGACCGGCAGCAGGACGATCGCGATTCCCAGTCGAACGCCGGCCTGCGACCAGGTCGTATCGAGTCCGTCGGTTGTCGCGACCGCTTGGGCGGAAGCGTCGGTGAGGCCGATCTGGAAGACGCTGACGACGACGCTGTCGATCAGTTCGCCTGCGGACGTGCTGCCCAGCGCGCGCAGCCAGAGATGGCGTCCGGCGGTGAGGACGTGCAGCCGATGGAAGGCCCAGATGTCCGCCGCCTGGCCGAGGGCATAGCCCGACAGCAGCGCCACCGCCTGCGCAGGTGGGACGGCCAGCACATGATCGAAAGCATCTTCGGGAAGGTGCGAGTCGGCCGCGGCAGGAAGCAGGCGCGCCAGCTCGATCATGGCGAATGCAAGCCCCACGCACGCGACCGACAGCGCAGTCACGCGCCGCGCCACGGCGCTTCCGCCGTGCTCGTTCAACAGGTCGGTCGTCAGGAACGTGACCGGAAAGCTGAGCACCGTCAGCGTCACGATGAAGGGGCCGATACCGCTGGTCTTGTTCCCGAGCACGTGTCCGGAAACGAGCGCAGCGACATGGAACATCGCGAGTGCCAGGACGAACGCGGTTGGCGCCTTCGCCGTCAATGGTGCTTGTACCACCCGACACCCTCGATATCGTTCCATGACGTCGTCTCGTGGCAGAGGTAGCACTGCTCGACGGCCGCCCCCTCGTGCGGACGGGTCGTGCCGGGCATGAGCGGCTTGGCGACGTTCTTCGAGACCATCTCGAAATGCATCATGTAATGGCTGGGCGGCGCCTGATGGCACTGCGCGCAGTCGGTGGATTGCGGCGATGGATGCTGGAAGCGGGCGACGGTCCATTGCTGCGCCGAATGGCAGGTGGCGCAGTCCTCGCCGAACAGGCCCGAATGGGGCTGCTTCGTCGAATGGCATGTGCTGCAGGTGAGCGTCGCCTCCAGGGCGGTGGTCCCGGGATGACTCGGGGTCGTGTCATCGCCGCCTGGATGCGCGCTGACCCAATGGGCGATGTCCTGCTCCAGCCCCGCCGTCCCGGGCATGCTGCCGAGCCGTTCGAGGCCGATGCGGGCGAGTGCTTCATGATCCATCAGCCGAAGGTTGGCGTCGCGACCGCGGTGTTCGACGTGGCACTGGGAGCAGTTGCCGACGTCGGCATGGAAGGCGGTGGGCTGACGCTGCAGCAGCGCGGTTTCATTGGCGTGGCAGCCGATGCACTTTGCATCATCCGGGCCGGTGACAGGCGTGTGGCAACTGGCGCACGCCTGCTCGAGGCTGGCGTGTGCCAACGACAGTGCGCCCGGGCTTGTTTGCTGCTGCCAGGCGGCGATGTCCGGGCGCTTCGCCAGAACCGCCCATGCGACGGCGAGCGTCGCCACGAGCAGCACGACAATGAAAAGCATCAGCCCGCGTCGGGTCGGCATCTTCATGGGAGCCACCTCAGTCCGAAGTGGATCGCCGACCAGATGTGCAGGGCGAGTAGCGCGTAGAAGATGATTGCCGCTGCGATATGCAGCGTGAGCCACGTCGAAGACACGCGCTTGAGTCGGTCATGGGAAGTAATTGAGTGCTCCATCTCGGCGATGGCGTCAGCGAGGCCTGCCGCGCGGAGGGACGTGACCTCTGTACCGTTGCCGGGGCCTACAAGCCCTGCAAGAGAACGAAGGCGATTCAGCGGCTCCGTGTTGGCAGGCGCGGATGATGCGGGCACGGGCGCCATCGCGAGCTCCCCGATCACGGCGTTGTAGGCGTCCTGCAGGCGGGTGAGATGCTCGCGTTTCTCGCGCAGGTCCAGCGACACGCGCGACAGCAGATGCCGGCCGTAGTAGCCACTGAAGGCGGCGACCAGCATGGACGCGGTGAGTGCCATCCCGAGATTGCTCTCGAAACGATGCCCGGTATGCAGGATCGCCAGGATCGCCCCCAAGGCGCCGGTGTAGACATGCCACGTCAACAGCGTGCCTAGTTTGACGCGCCGGCCGACGGCAGCGCGCAGTGTAGGAATCCGCTTGACGGCCGTGTAGGCGAGCGACACGACCACCATGAGAACCGCGCCGGAGATCGCGAGGACGCTGCCTGTAAGGCTGCCGGGGAACCGGGGCGCGCGGTGCACCAGGAAGCCCGCCCAGAGCACGAGCAGCAACAGGACGAACGTGCCCGTGACCAGCCGCTCGCGTGTCATCGAATTCGCGTTCATGACCTAGGCATCGATGCTGACATCGGCGCTGGCTTTCGCCTGGCAGGCGAGGATGATTCCGGTGCGTCGATCCTCGTCGTCCAGCGCATCGTCGACGTCCATGGTGACCGCGCCTTCGAGGAGCTTGACCTTGCAGACGCCGCAGGTTCCGGCGCGGCAGGAATACTCGATGTTGACGCCGACATCCTCGGCCGCTTCCAGGATGGTCTTGTCGGCAGGCAGCATCGCGGTCTGACCCGATCGCACGAACTTTGCCACTGCAACCCCGG
>CAZNRZ010000042.1:6821-15266 GCA_964575535.1 uncultured Lysobacter sp.
TTGGCGAGATATTCGAGCTCTTCGCGGAAGATGACGTCCTGCTCGGTGCGACAGGCGTAGACGAAGAAGATGTCGCCGCGCCAGGAGTGATCGGTCAGGTAGCGCACGACGCTCATCATCGGCGTGATGCCGACGCCGCCGGACATCAGGACGACACTGTTGGCGGTGTCGCCCACGAAGGTGAAGCTGCCCGACGGACCGGTCACCTGGATCGTGTCGCCCTCGTGCATGTCGTGGAGGTAACCGGACACCGTGCCGCGCGCCTCGCGCTTTACGGTCACCTCGCAGTAGCCCTGCCGGGTAGGCGAGGACGAGATCGTGTAGGAACGCTTGACCGGTTTGTCGTTGGGCCGAATGGTGAAGGTAACGAACTGGCCGGGTAGATACCGGAAGGGCAGGTCGCCGCCGCCGGGATCGACGAGCCGCAGCGTGCGTACGTTCGGGGATTCCTCGAAAATCTTGTCCACCCGCAGCAGCCCGGTCCACGCGTTGGACCGGCTCGGCGCGCGCGGCCCCTGGGCATCCACGGGCACTGGCGCGATGGTCGACGAGGGCGGGACGGCGGCCTCGCTTCCCGCCTCATTTCCTGCGGGGCGTGCAGCCGGGGCGAGTCGCGCGGCGAGCGCCCGCGCGCGCTGCATCTTTCTGGCATTCATCCACACCATCGCAGTGGCGAACGCAAGCAGGAGCGCCATGACGAAGTAATGGAACCAGGTCAGTCCGAACAGCCCGTGTGGCGCCACCATGTCGCGGGCCGGCAGCATGCCCATGTTCGTCTTGAACCAGTCCGTCGCGATGGCCCGGGGCGACTGCCCCTGCGCCAGTCCATCCAGCGCCGCGACGCCGCTTTCGAGCTTGGTGATGCCTTCGCGCAACTGCGCGGCCGACGCCTGCAGGCCCGGAAGATCCTGCTTGCGGTCTGCGGTGCGCAGCGCGTCCACTCCGGCAATCACGAGCGAGCGCCCGGTCGCGATGCGCGCGCGGGCAGCCGCTTCGATCTCCGCGCGCTGGGCCGGCGTGGCGGTGGGCATCTGCATCAGCGTCGGGTAGAGCTCGCGGCGCGGCGTGCCCCCCATGCCCATGCCGTCGCCCATTTCCATGCCCATCGCCATGCCGCCGCTCGACTGCATCGAGGGTGCTCCGGGCGTGCCTGCCACGGTGGACGCCATGCCCTTCGGCGCCTGCATCGACGCGGCGCCTGCGGCAGGGCTCGTCCCATTCGCCATGGCGCCGGACATGGGGCCGGCGGGCACGGGCTGCGGGTGGTGCGCCGCGTGCTCATCGGCTGTCTGGGCCTTCAGACCGCCACCGAGCGACGCCAGGACAAAAAGCGTAGGCAGCAGGTGGCGGCGTGGCCGGCGTCGATTGCGTGAGGATCGGGGCTGGGGCATGGGAGTCTCGGTTCAGATGCAGGCGTTTGCGATAAGGGGCCGGCCACAGGGATTCGTGCGGGACGCACGTCACACGGGGTGCTGCTCACGACTGCTGACGATGCTGCACAAGGTCTACCACGAGCGCCCGCTGCGATGCGGGTCGACTCGCGGCCCCGCGCCAGTTGCGATGCGTTCCGCGACAACGAAGTCGTCCCGATGGCCGCAACAACAGGCGTCATGAGCGCCCCGGGGAAACGCGGCGGCGCAAGGCCGCCGCGCGCCTGCTACATGTCGCTCATCGGCATGGGATCCGGCTTCGGCTCGGCCTTCGGCGGATCCTTCATGGGCATCTTGTGATCCATGGGCATGGCCGGATCCGCCGGCATCGGCGTGGCCGAGTTCGGCGTCGGGTGCGCGCCGGCCGCCTGGTGCGCGTCCTGCGTCATCTCCATGCCGCGCTCGTGTGCGTCGCGCTCCATCTCCATGCCTTCCTCGTGGCCGTTGGCGCGTGCCTCGGCCACCTGTGTGGCGGTGTCGGCCTGTACAGGCGCCGTCGCCGCGGGAGTGGTCGGGGCCGACGCGTCCGCTGCATCCTGGCTACATCCGGCCAGGGCCAGGACGACGCCGAGTGCGAGCATCGAATGGGTCATCGTTGGGAACTTCATGAGGGTCTCCAAGGGTCACGGTTGGGATCGAACGGGCGCACGATGGTTGGGAGCGTCGTGCCGCTCAGGGGACCTTTTTAATGCCGGCAGGTGGTCCACCTGCCTATCGCTTGGCATGTAGCGGCACGTCGACAGGCGTGCCGAGCAGTGCTGCGCAGAACAACGACCGGTAATACAGGAGAAAGGAAGTGCAGCGGTGAGGTTGCTGGGGCACCGGAGTGCTGCCGCAACGGGTATGAACCGGCTTACGCCGGCTGCAGCAAAAATAGAGCGATACGACGAAGGGCAGAAAAAACTGCACCGAAGAGTGGCGAATCGGTACGGCGCGGCTCCGCGGTGCGAGTCGGGCGTGGGAGGTCGTGTGTAAAGCAGCCATGCCGTTGTACCGGTGCTAAATCCAGTCCAGCGCGGATTCCGCCAGCTCGCGTTCCTCGTCGACCGCGACGTTCCATATTGCGGGCCCACTTCCGCGGTCGATCCGCGTGGCGCCGGCATCGTTTTCAACGGGCGCCAGCGCCAGGCCCAGCCAGCCCAGGCGAGCGATGATCCGTGCCCGCAAAGCGGGCGCGCGATGCCCGATTCCGCCCGAAAAGACGACATGGTCGAGTCCGCCGATTCCGGTGGCCATGGCCGCGACGGACTGCGCTATCCGGACGGCAAAGACCTCCACGGCAAGCTGCGACTGCGGGGCGGGATCGGCCAGCAACACGCGCATGTCGCCATGCCCGGCGATTCCGGCAAGGCCTGCACTGCGGTACAGGCCATCTGCAAGTGCCTGCGCATCCAAGCCTTCGTGCCGGAGCAGATACAGCAATGCACCGGGGTCAAGATCCCCAGCGCGGGTAGGACTGGGGATTCCACCCAGCGGAGTAAGCGCCATGGTGGTGTCGCGGCTGCGACCGTCCTCGACGGCGCAGACGCTGCATCCACCCCCGAGATGCGCAAAGACAGCGCGGCCCTTCAGGATGCTGGCGTCATGGCCGGCCACCATTCGCAGCGCGGAGGCAAAGGCGAGTCCATGGAAGCCGTAGCGACGGATGCCGAGCGCATCCCATGCTGCGGGAATGGGCAGGCGCCGGCTCCAGGGGGCGAGTGACCTGTGGAAGTCGGTGTCGAAGGCAATGCCCTGACGGGCTTGCGGCCAACGCAGGCGCGCGGCACGCGCGAAGGCGAGAGCCACCGGCTGGTGCAAGGGTGCGAACGGCACCAGTGTTTCCAATTTTCCGAGCAGATCGTCGTCGAGTTCGCGCGCTTTACGCAGGTCACCACCATGCACGATCCGGTGCACCACGACGTCGGGGCCGTGTGCCGGCTCCGACAATGTCTCAAGCAGGTCAGCGAGGCGGTCCTGCGCATCCATGCCGGCTGGAATCTCGGCCCGGGCGCGCTCGACCAGGCGAGGCTGCGTGCCAGGCTGCTCGGCGTGGAGCAGATAAGACGCGCCCTTGAGGGTGGAGGAGCCAACGTTGAGCGCGAGGAGCCGGCACGTGGTCACAGGGGCCGCCAGGTCATGTTCATCGTGACCGTACCGCCCGCCGCAACAGCTGCGCATTGATCGCCACAATGACGGTGCTCAGCGACATCAGCACTGCGCCAAGCGCAGGTTGCAGCAGCATCCCCCATGGGGCGAGGACGCCAGCTGCAAGAGGAATGGCGACGATGTTGTAGCCGGCGGCCCACCACAGGTTCTGGATCATCTTGCGATAGGTCGCCTTGCTCAGTTCAATGATCGCTGGCACGTCGCGCGGGTCGCTGCGCACGAGTACGACGTCGCCGGCCTCGACCGCGACGTCCGTCCCTGTGCCGATGGCGATGCCGACGTCGGACGTGAGCAGCGCCGGAGCGTCATTGACACCGTCACCCACCATCGCGACGCGCTTGCCCTGGGCCTGCAGCTCCTCGATCTTTGCCACCTTGTCCTCGG
Source organism: uncultured Lysobacter sp. (assembly GCA_964575535.1). Classification (GTDB taxonomy): domain Bacteria; phylum Pseudomonadota; class Gammaproteobacteria; order Xanthomonadales; family Xanthomonadaceae; genus Cognatilysobacter. The sequence continues at coordinate 10,784 of CAZNRZ010000042.1, forward strand.
GCAATACCTCGGCGAAGACGGTGTCGATGTTGAGTTCCTTCGCGACCGCGTTTGCGACCGCCGTGGAATCACCCGTCAGCAGGACAACCTCCAGTCCTTCGTCGTGCAGCCGCTTGACCGCGTCGAACGATTCGGGACGGATGGCATCCGCGATCGCAAATACGGCGAGCACCCGGTCGCCTTCCACCAGGTAGGTTGCAGATTGACCATCGGCTGCCGCTGATTCGGCAGCCCGCCGAAGCGTCTCCGGCGGTTCGACCGCGAGCATTCTCAACAGACCCGGCCCGCCAACGTGAAGCGAGCGCTCCTCGACGACTGCGCGCACGCCGCGTCCCGGCATGGACTCGAAGTCCTGCGACATCGGAACGTCGATGCCATGTTCCTTGGCGCTGGTCATCAGCGCCTGCGCGATCGGATGTTCAGCGTCGCGCTGGACCGACGCGGCCACGCGAAGCACCTCGTCGTCGGTGAGTCCATCGGCGGCAGTGGTCTTCACGACGCGGTGCGAACCGAGCGTGAGCGTGCCTGTCTTGTCGAACACGACCGTGTTCAGCAAACGGGCCTCTTCCAGGCCGCGTCGATCGCGCACGAGCAGGCCGTTCCGTGCGCCAATCGTGGTCGAGATGGCGGTCACCAGCGGGATGGCCAAACCTAGCGCATGGGGACAGGCGATCACGAGCACGGTCACTACGCGCTCGATCGTGAAGCTCCACGGTCGACCGAGGAGTGGCCAGACAATGGCGGTAACCGCGGCGGAGACGATGGCGATGATCGTGAGGTAGAACGCCGCCCGGTCCGCCAGGGCCTGGGCGCGCGAGCGCGACGTCTGGGCCTGCTCGACGAGCCGCATGATACCCGCGAGCGCGGTCTCGTCGCCGGTTCCCGTCACCTCGACACGCAACGAGCCCTGTCCGTTGACGGTGCCGGCGATCACCCGGTCGCCCGTCGACTTGTCCATCGGCTTGGACTCGCCGGTGATCATCGCTTCGTTGACGGCGCTGGTCCCTTCCTTCACGACGCCGTCGGCGGGAATGCTCGCGCCGGGCCTGATGAGCAGCAGGTCGCCGCGCTTCAGTTCCGCGACAGGGACTTCCTTCGCGGTACCGGCCTCATCCAACCGCACCGCCATATCAGGCAGCAGCTTCGCGAGTTCCTTGAGAGCGCCCTGTGCCTGGTTGATCGAACGCATCTCGATCCAGTGGCCGAGCAACATGATCGCCACCAGCGTCGCCAGCTCCCACCACAGGTCCAAGCCCTCGACAACGCCGAGCGTGACCAACGCGCTGTAAAGGAAGGCGACGGTGATCGCAAGCGAGATCAGCGTCATCATGCCCGGCAGGCGATTTCTCAGCTCGTGGTATCCGCCGCGGACGAACGGCGAGCCGCCGTAGAAGTACACGATCGTGCCGAACACCGCCGGGATGTACGCCGACCCCGGGAACTGTGGTGCGGTGTAGTCGAACCAATGCTGGATCATCCCGCTCCAGATCAGAGTGGGGATGGTCAGCAGCAGCGTGAGCCAGAACTTGTCGCGGAAGCTCGCCACGCTGTGGCCGGCGTGCTTGTCGTGCCCGGCATGGACGTCACCTTCAGCACCCGTGCGGGGATGCGGCGGTTGCTCGCCGTGCGCCTGATGATCTTGATGATGATGATTGTGTTGCGTCATGGGTCTGCCTTCCTGGATGCACTGATGCGCCGGGCACCAGCGGGGAGATAGATCAGTGTTCTGTTACAAGTGTCCCGATCTGGCGATGGCCATCACCAGCCGCAGTGAGAGCAATCCCGCAGCAGCGAAAGCCACCATAGCCAGGAAAGGCATGTGACCGAACACTTGCGGGCCGTCGGAATGCAGGCTCAACAGCGCACCGCTTACGTACAGGCCCAAGGTGACCAGGGCCAACGCCAGCCGGTTGCCCGTGCGCGCGATTGCCTCCTGCGTGGAACTCAGGCCATGGTGGTGTACGGAGAAGGCGGGTCGTCCGTCGCTCAGTTGCGCCTGCCGCAACAGGTCGGTGGCGATCTGTGGCAATTGGCGCGCAGTGCGGGCCAGCCGCATGGCAAGCGGCCTGTTGCCGCTGGGGCGGCTGGCTTCGGCAATGTCGGCGATCGCGGCCGCCTGCGCGGACAGCGTCCCCAGCAGGTCCAGATCCGGATCCAGCGCCCGCAGCGTGTTCTCGACCAGGAACAGCGTCCGGATCAGGGACAGCAGGTGGGCCGGAAGCCGGAAGCCAGCGCCCTGCCCAATGCGTGCCACGCGCCAGATTGCCTCGGCAATGGACCACTGCGCCAGCGGACGGCTGGCCATCTCGGCCAGGATCAGGTGGATCTCGCGCACATGCGAGCGGCGGTCGACCTGCGGCGGGAAGAAGCCCATGGCGATCGCTGCATCCAGCACGCCCTCGGCGTCGTCGGCCGCAATGGCCTCGACCATGCCGCCGAGCGCGAGCCGGGATGCAGGGTCGAGCACGCCGATCGAGCCAAAGTCATGCAGGCACAGGCGACCGTCGTCAAAGAAGAACAGATTCCCCGGGTGCGGGTCGGCATGGAAGACGCCGGCGCCGAAGAGCTGATGCACGTAGGCACCGAGCAGCGCCCTTGCCAGTGCGGGAGCCGCCGCCGTTCCATAAGCGGCTTCCAGGCGGGTGCCGTGGCTACGATCCTGGACCAGCACGTCGCGGGTGGCGTAGGGCTCAACGACATGTGGCTGTGTGATGCCGGGCAGGGCATCGAGCACCTTCGCCATGCGGCGCATGTTCTGCGCCTCGTGACGCATGTCGATTTCATCGCGCAGGAATGCGCCCAGCTCGTCCACCAGTTCGAGGGGGCGGTGTCGCTTCAGAGGCGGCCAGATCCACTGGGCTACGCGCAGCGTGCGTCGAAGCAGCCGCAGGTCAGCCTGCACTTGAGCGTGGATGCCGGGCCGGGTGACCTTGACGACCACGTTGCGACCGTCATGCATGCGTGCCGGATGGATCTGAGCCACCGACGCGGCGGCCAGCGGATGGTCATCGAAGCTGGCGAAAAGCTCTTCGACGGAGGCGCCGAACGCCTGCTCGACCATGTGTCTGGCCTGGTCAGCAGGAAATGCCGGCACGTCGCTGTGCAACCGCGACAATGCCTCGCGATAGGGCGCCGGCAGCAGGTCCCAGCGCAGGCTCAAACCCTGGCCCAGCTTGACGAAGGTGGTACCCAGCCCCACCAGGGTGGCGCTGACGTACGCGGGAAGCCGTTCGGGTCTGCGTCGGCGCAGGCGCAACACCGCGACCCCGAGAGTCAGTCCGGCCCAGGCGATCTGGCCTCCGCGGCGCACCGTGCCCGCCATCAGCGCGAGGTCCTGGCCGGCCGGCTCACGATGCCGGCCCCGCTTCCGCGCGCAGGATGGCGGTCGGATCGCCGCGACCATCCACGGCCGCCAGCTCCGCTTCGGACAGCAGGTTGTCGCGGGACTCGCCGAGGACGCCCGCAGCCGCGTCAACCACGTGCGCCCAGGTGCTGCGGTTGGCGAACAGCAGGCCCGGCACGTCCAGTGTGCCGCCCCGGTTGACGAAGCCCAGCGCCGCGGTGGTGGTGGGGCCGGTGTCGAGTCGGCGCAGCGCACCGAGGAAGGGCTCCGGACGGGTGTGGGTAACGAATACGCGCGGCCGGCCCACCGGAAACAGCGCTTGGACCGCACTGTCGGAGTGCACGTACCTTGCCTCCTCCGGATCGCGCGGGGCGCGAAATCGGCCGGGTTCGGCGAGATAGACGATCGCGGCCGACATTCCGCGTGCGGCCAGACGCGCCTGTGCGCGGCGCACTTCCTGCAGCTGGTACGCGCCGGTGGCCACCAGCAGGATCGCCGCCGTCTCCGGATCGCCGGCGAGGCATGTTGCGCCGGTCTCGGCCAGTGCCTGGGCCTGCTGCGGGGTCAGCTCATGAGGCACCGGACGCTTGGGAACGACCAGTGTGGTGACCGTGCCCCGTTGCGCGTAGGCGCGGGCGAGGGCGGCGGCAGCGCCATTGGCGTCCGGCGGGAACACCACGCGCGAAATGTCGGCCATTTCGCCCATGAGTGCCTCGGCCATGGTCGGATCCTGGTGGGACTGTTCGTTCTTCGCGTTCTCCCACGTGTGCGAGGTCAGCACCAGGGGCACGCCCAGCCAGCCGGGTGGGCGCCCGGCCTGGGCCTGGTGGCGGGCGAAGATCAGTTCCTGACGTACGGCGCCGAGCATCTTCGGTGCAAACGCCTCGTAGGTGACCACCAGGTTTAGCCCGCCCTTGTTGCCGAGCGCCGCGCAGACCACGGCTTCTTCGTTGAGCGCAGTGATGACCGCGCCGGTTGGCGATTCGGCGACGCCGGGCTCGGGCTCGTGCACCCGGTGCTTCATCGCGTCCAGGGTCCGGTCGAGCTTGTTGCTGCGCAGCTCATCGGGATTGCCCACGCGCACCCGCAGCCCCGGGTTCGCTTCGGCAATGGCGACGAACTGCTCGTCGAGCGCGGTCA
>CAZNRZ010000043.1:0-4908 GCA_964575535.1 uncultured Lysobacter sp.
GCGGACAGCCGCGCCGCGAGTTCGCGCTCATCGGCGTCCAGCGCGTCGTGCTCGTCGAAGGGGGGGCGGGCGGTCATGGGCGGAGCCTCGTGCGCAGCTTGTCCATCGCGTATCGAAGGCGCGATTTCACGGTCTCGCGGCCGGCACCGGTGATCTCGCCGATCTGCTCCAGCGTGAGCTCCTGCTCGAGCCGGAGGATGACGACCTCGCGCTGCTCGTCCGGCAGCTCCTCCAGCGCCCGCTGCAATCGGCGGCGCTGTTCGAATTCACTCAACGTCCGTTCGGGCGTTCCGGGGTCCGCGATCGCGTCGAGCCTCAGCTCCGCGTCAGCCGGGGCGGGCGGGCGGTGGCGCGCGGCACGCCAGTGATCGTTGAGGCGATTGTGGGCGATGCGGAAGAGCCACGTGCTGAACGCGGCCTCGGGCTTCCAGCCGGCGCGCGCGGCGATCACGCGCTGCCAGACGTCCTGGAAGAGCTCGTCGGCGAGGGCGGGATCGCGCAGCTGGCGGCGCAGGAAGCGGTACAGCGGCCCCTTGTGGCGGCCGTACAGCACCTCGAAGGCGCGGACGTCGCCGCCGGCCCAGGCCTGCATCAGTTCGTCGTCGGCGGGGGCGGCGGGGCCATCCATCGGCGGCAGGGTACGGACTGCGCCGCGCCCGGTACAGCGCGGCCGCTGGCCGGAGCCGCCATGCGCGTGGCGATTCCATCGGACGCCCGATCACGTATTCTCCCGGCGAGGACCAGGGGGAGCTGCGTGCCGAAGCCCGAACCGCCGGAGAGCGCCCATCGACATGCCCTGCGCCGCGACCTCGTCGCCGCGCTCGCATCGGGCCTGCCGGTCGACGTGGAGGTGGCCGCCAGCTGGCGCGACCGCCCGGGCACGGGCGATGCCGCGTCCGCCGGCGCCGACCCCGAACTGCGCGAGCTGGCCTCGCGCCTGCTCGGCTTCGCCGCGCCGTTCCCGGCCGCCCCGGATCTGATCGCCGATTCCTGGCCGCTCGCCGGCGGGCGCCGCGCGGCGGTGGCGGTGCGGCTGTCCGGCCCGGTCGACCCCGACATCCGCGTGACCTGGTCGGAAATGGCGCGCGGGCTGATGGTCGCCCACCTGGAGGCCGAGCGCGCGCACCAGCGGGCCGAATCGCTGGAGAAGTCCGAGCGCCTGCAGCAGGCGCTCTACGAGATCGCCGACCTCGCCGGCTCCGACCTCGACCTGCCGCAGATGATGCGGATGGTGCACCACGTCATCGGCGGCCTGATGTATGCCGCCAACTTCTACATCGTGCTCTACGACCCCGAGCGCGAGGCGGTGCGCTTCCTGTATTTCGCCGACGAGCGCGACCCCTGGCAGCCCGACGCGGGCCGCGAGCTGTTCGCCAGCGATCTGCCCAACAGCCTGACCGTCGCGCTGCTGCGCCATGGCGCGCCGGTGCGCGGCACCTCCGACGAGGTGCGTCGCCGGCTGGGCGTCCAGCGCGACACCTCGCACGGCCCCGACAGCGAGGACTGGCTCGGCGTGCCCATGCGCCGCGACGACCGCGTCTGCGGCGCCGTCGTCGTGCAGAGCTACGACCGCGCGGGCGTCTACGGCGATGAGGAACGCGCGCTGCTGATGTTCGTCGCCCAGCACATCCTCACCGCGCTGGACCGCCACTTCGCGCGCGAGGACCTCGAGCGCCGCGTGCACGAGCGCACCCGTGCGCTGCAGCAGGCCAACGAGGAGCTGCAGGGCCAGATCGAGGAGCGCCAGCGCGCCGAGGACCTGCAGCGCGCGCTGCTGCAGATCGCCGATCTCACGATGAACAGCGAGTCGCTGGAGGACTTCTACCGCGAGGCGCACGCGATCGTCGGCGAGCTGCTGTACGCGCGTAATTTCTACATCGCGACCATTTCAACCGACGGCGAGCATCTTGATTTCCCGTATTCCGTCGACGAGCGCGACGGACGGCGCCAGCCGCGGCCGCTGGGCTTCGGCCTCACCGAGTACGTGCTGACGCAGAAGCGCGCGCTGCTCGTCGATCGCGAGCAGATCAACGCCATGAGCCGCGAGGGCCTGCTGCTCAGCCGCGGCTCGCTCGCGCAGTGCTGGCTGGGCGTGCCGCTGTACCGCGAGGACCAGGCCGTCGGCGTGATCGCGGTGCAGAGCTATTCGCCGGACGTGCGCTTCACGTACCGCGACCAGGAACTGCTCACCTTCGTCGCGAACCACATCGGCATCGGCCTCTCGCGCAAGCTGGCGCAGGAAAAGCTGGTGCAGGCGCATTCCGACCTCGAGCAGCGCGTCGTCTCGCGCACCCGCGAGCTGGCCCGCGCCAACCGCGAACTGCTGGCGCAGATCGGCGAGCGCCTGCGCGCCGAGCAGCGGCTGACCCACCAGGCGCGCCACGACGCGCTGACGGGCCTGCCCAACCGCAGCCACCTGCTGGAATGCCTGGGCGAGGCCATCGAATCGACGCAGGACCTGCGGCACCAGTTCGCGGTGCTGTTCCTCGACCTCGACCGTTTCAAGCTCATCAACGACAGCGCGGGCCATTCGGCCGGCGACGAGCTGCTGGTGGAAGCCGCGCGCCGCATCGTGGCCGCGGTGCGTTCGAGCGACATGGTGGCGCGCCTGGGCGGCGATGAATTCGCCGTGCTGGTGCGCGACCTCGACAGCCTGCACCTGGCCCATGACATGGCCGGCCGCGTGCTCGAGGCGCTGGGCGAGCCATGGTGGGTGGCCGGGCGCGAGGTGTTTCCGTCGGCCAGCATCGGCATCGCGCTCTGGCATCCGCGCTACCGCAGCGGCGCCGAGATGCTGCGCGACGCCGACGCGGCGATGTACCGCGCCAAGGCCGCCGGCCGCGGCCGCTGGGCCACGTTCGACGAGGCCATGCGCGAGGAGGCGCTGCGCATTCTCGACCTGGAAGCGGACCTGCGCCGCGCGATCAACGGCGAGGGCTTCGTCGCCTTCTACCAGCCGATCGTGCGGCTCTCCGACCGCTCCGTCGTCGGCCACGAGGCGCTGCTGCGCTGGAGCCATGCCAGCAGCGGCCTGCTGACGCCCGCGTCGTTCATCGGGGTCGGCGAGAACAGCTCGCTGATCGAGGAAGTGGACTGGCTGGTGTACGCGCAGGTCGCCGACCGCATCGCGCACACCGAGGGCGGCTACATCTCCGTCAACGTGTCCCCGCGGCATTTCACCGACGGCACATTCGCGGATCGCCTGCTGCGCCTGCTCGAGCGCGCGAAGGCCGACCCGCGCCGGCTGCGCATCGAGATCACCGAAGGCGCGCTGATCGACGAGGCGCCGCGCGTGCTGAACATGCTCGGCACCCTGCGCGGCCATGGCGTGCTCGCGCAACTCGACGACTTCGGCACCGGCTTCTCCGCGCTCTCCTACCTGCACCGCTTTCCGATCGAATGCGTGAAGATCGACCAGAGCTTCATCGCCGGCCTGAGCAGTGAGTCGCGCAACGAGAGCGAGGCCGTGGTGCGCGCGATCCAGGCGCTGGCCGGGTCGCTCGGCATGCACACCGTGGCCGAGGGCATCGAGAACCTGCAGCAGCAGCAGGTGGTGCGCGAACTGGGCTGCACGCTGGGGCAGGGCTATCTGTACGGACGGCCATTGCCGGAGCTGGTGGGCTGCATCGACGCGCTGGAAAGCCTGGCGGGCTAGGGCGGGTCCGGTCGCGGATTGCGCGGATGGACTCGGACGGCAGCTGCGCGGCTTGGCGGTTCGCTGATCGACGTGCGTGATGGCGACCCGTGCGCCACATGCGCTTGGCGATGGTTGGCATCGACATCGACACAGGACACGCGGAACACGGGCTGCATCGCAAGCGAGCGTAGCGCCTGACCTGCCGGAGTTCCTTGGGTCAGCGCGGCTGAACGCGCTTGCCACTCGCGCGCAGCAGTCACGCCGACTCACGGATCCCGGATCACCAGCAACCGCGTCTCGGTCATCTCCTCGATGGCGTAGCGCACGCCTTCGCGTCCGAGCCCGGAGTCGCGCACACCGCCGTAGGGCATGGAGTCGATGCGGACGCTCGGCACGTCGCCGATCACCACGCCGCCGGCTTCGAGCTGGTCCCATGCGCGCATCGCGTGGTCGAGGCGCGCGGTGAACACGCCCGCCTGCAGGCCGTAGCGTGAATCGTTGGCGCGCTCGATCGCCTGCTCGAACGAGTCCACGGTTTCCACCAGCGCCACAGGCCCGAAGACTTCCTCGCGTTGCAGGCGGCAGGCCGCCGGCACGTCGGCGAGCAGCCACGGCGTCACGAGGGCGCCGCTGCGGCGCCCTTCGACCAGCACGCGCGCGCCGGCGTCGCGAGCTTCGTCGATCCATGCCTCGATGCGGTCGGCGGCAGCGTCGTCGATGACCGGGCCGATGTCGGTGGCCTCGTCGTGCGGATCGCCCGCACGCAGCGCGCGCACGCGCGTGACCAGCGCGTCCACCAGCTCGCGCGCGACGGTGCGATGCACGAGGATGCGCTGCACGCTGATGCAGCTCTGGCCACTCTGGTAGTAGGCGCCGAAGACCAGCCGCTGCGCGACGTGATCGAGCGTGGAGCCTGGATCGGCGTCGACGATGCAGGCGGCGTTGCCGCCGAGTTCGAGCGCCACCTTCTTGCGTCCGGCGCGCGCACGAAGCTCCCAGCCGACCGCCCCGCCCGTGAAGCTGAGGAACGCGATGCGCGCATCCTCGACCAGCGGCGCCGCGGTGGCGGCATCGCAGGGCAGCACCGAGAACGCGCCCGGCGGAAGATCGGTTTCCGCGAGCACGCGCGCGATGGCCAGCGCGCCCAGCGGCGTGCGCTCCGACGGCTTCAGCACGAAGGGGCAGCCCGCTGCGATCGCCGGCGCGACCTTGTGCGCAACCAGGTTGAGCGGAAAGTTGAAGGGCGTGATGAAGCTGCAGGCGCCGACCGG
>CAZNRZ010000043.1:5008-15205 GCA_964575535.1 uncultured Lysobacter sp.
CTGCAGGGCATCGTGTGCGAGACGGCGCGCAATGGCGGCCTGCGGTCGTGTCGCGACGGCGGCCACGCGCTCGCGCAGGCGGGCGAGCCGCCGCTCGGGATGGCGCGCGCGCAGCACCGCGTCGGCATGGCGCAGCCGCGCGTGTTCGCGCTCCAGGCGGCGCTTCCAGGCGGCATCGAGACGGCGGAAGGCCTCGGCCTGCCGTCGGCACAGCAGTTCGACGCGCGCCTGCGGGCGCAGCGCGTGCAGCTTCAGTGCCGCGCGGTCGGCGCGTTGCATCGCGGCGCGCAGGCGCTGCATCTGCACGCCCTGCAGGCGCCGCTGCAGGGCGGCGAGATGCCGCGCGAGGTCGTCGCGGTGCGGCACCAGCAGCTCTGCGGCGACGGATGGCGTCGGCGCGCGTTTGTCGGACGCGAATTCCGCGAGGCAGAAGTCGGTCTCGTGCCCGACCGCGCAGATCACCGGCACGGGGGAGGCCGCGACCGCGCGCGCGACGATCTCCTCGTTGAAGGACCACAGGTCTTCCAGCGAACCGCCGCCGCGCGTGAGCATCAGCACGTCGTAGCGCCCGCTCGCGGCCGCGCGCTGCAGCATGTCGACGATCTGCGGTGCCGAGCCTGCGCCCTGTACCTGTACCGGGAGCACGTCGACCTCGACCAGCGGAAAGCGCCGTGCGAGCACGCTGAGCACGTCGCGGATCGCGGCGCCGCTGGGCGAGGTGATCACGCCGATGCGCGCGGGGAATGCCGGCAGCGCGCGCTTGCGGTCCGGGTCGAACAGGCCCTCGGCAGCGAGGCGCGCCTTGAGTTCGTCGAAGGCCCGGCGCAACGCGCCTTCGCCGGCTTCCTCCATGTGGTCGAGCACCAGCTGGTACTCCCCGCGCGCCTCGTACAGCGTCAGCCGGCCGCGCCCGAGCACGCGAAGCCCCTCGCGGGGCTGGAACTGCAGCCACGTGCTCTTGGGCTTGAACATCGCGCAGCGGATCTGCGCGCGCGCGTCCTTGATCGTGAAATACAGATGGCCCGAGGACGGGCGCGACACGTTCCCGAGTTCGCCCTCGATCCACACCGAGCCGAACGTGCTTTCCAGCATGTCGCGCGCCAGCGTGTTGAGCTGGCTGGGCGAGAAGACGGGGGCGGTGCGTTCGGGTTCCATGCGGGGCGGGCGGCGACGGCCGGTCACGGTAGCGCCGGCGACCGCGAAGGGAAAGCGAATGCGGCGGCCGGCCGCTCCGGGGCAAGCGCGTTCAGCGCGAGCCCGTAGAATTCGCGGCATGAACGCCGTGCTCGATGCCCTGACCCCGCCCGCCACCGCCCCGTCCTTCGGGCCGCTTCCCCGCGGTCGCACGCGTGGCGTGGTGATCGGAGGCGTGCAGGTCGGCGGCGGCGCGCCGGTGGTGGTGCAGTCGATGACCAATACCGACACCGCCGACGTGCAGTCCACCACCAGACAGGTGGCGGAACTGTGGCGCGCGGGGTCGGAGCTCGTGCGCCTCACGGTCAACAATGCCGAGGCCGCGGCCGCGGTGCCGCGCATCCGCGACCGGCTGGCGATGATGGGCGTCGAAGTGCCGCTGATCGGCGACTTCCACTACAACGGCCACCAGCTGCTCGCGGGCGAGCCCGCCTGCGCCGAGGCGCTGGCCAAGTACCGCATCAACCCCGGCAACGTCGGCTTCGGCCGCAAGAAGGACACGCAGTTCGCGCAGCTGATCGAGTTCGCGATCCAGTACGGCAAGCCGGTACGCATCGGCGCGAACTGGGGCTCGCTGGACCAGGCGCTCGCCGCCACGCTGATGGACGAGAACGCGCGCCGCGCGAATCCGTGGGACGCCGGCCGCGTGCTGCGCGAGGCGCTGATCCGCAGCGCGCTGGATTCGGCCGATCGCGCCGTCGAACTCGGCCTGCCGGCCGACCGAATCGTGCTCAGCGCGAAGGTGAGCGGGGTGCAGGAGCTGATCGCCGTCTATCGCGAACTCGCCACGCGCGCCGACTACGCGCTGCATCTCGGTCTGACCGAAGCCGGCATCGGCAGCAAGGGCATCGTGGCGTCGAGCGCGGCGCTGGGCGTGCTGCTGCAGGAAGGCATCGGCGACACCATCCGCATCTCGCTCACGCCCGAGCCGGGACAGTCACGCACGAACGAAGTGATCGTCGCGCAGGAACTGCTGCAGACCATGGGCCTGCGCGCGTTCACGCCGATGGTCACCGCCTGCCCGGGCTGCGGCCGCACCACCAGCACCTTCTTCCAGGAACTCGCGCAGACCGTGCAGGAGCACGTGCGGGCGAAGATGCCGGAGTGGAAGATCACCCATCCGGGCGCGGAAAACCTGACGCTCGCGGTGATGGGCTGCATCGTCAACGGGCCCGGCGAGTCGCGCCACGCCAACATCGGCATCTCGTTGCCGGGCACGGGCGAGGCGCCATCCGCACCGGTGTTCGAGGATGGCGAGAAGACGGTGACGCTGCGCGGGGAGAACATCGCGCAGGAGTTCGTCGGCCTGATCGACGCCTATGTCGAGCGGCACTATGGAGCCGGCCGCGCGGCCTGAGCGTAGTGGCCGCGCGCTGGCGGGCGCGGCGGGCGTGGTACGCGGGCTGGTGCGGCGCGCGGGCCCCGGCCTGATCGTCGCCTTCGCCTGCCTCGCGTCGTCGTTGTGGCTGTTCGGGGAGCTCGCCGACGAGGTCGTCGACGCCGAGTCCTTCGCCTTCGACGGGCCCTTGCTGCGCTTCGCGCAGTCCGCTTCCAGTCCCGCGGCCGACGCGGTCTTCCTGTTCCTGTCCGCGATCGGCTTCGCCTGGGGCGTGATCCCGGCCGACATCGCGCTGGTGATCGGGCTGGCCGTGCGCCGGCGCGTGCGCGAGGCGATCTTCGCGGCGGCCGCGCTCGGCGGGTCGGGGCTGCTCAACGTGCTGGCCAAGCACACGTTCCGCCGCGACCGGCCGACGTCCTGGGACTCCATCGCGCCCGAAACGACGTACAGCTTCCCCAGCGGCCACGCCATGGGCTCGGCGACGCTGGCCTGCGTGGTCGTGCTGCTGTGCTGGCGCTTGCCGCAGCGCCGGCTCGTGCTCGCGGGGGCCGTGTTGTTCGTGCTCGGGGTGGGGCTGTCGCGCGTCTATCTGGGCGTGCATTACCCGTCCGACATCCTGGCGGGCTGGTCGGCGGCGGTGGCGTGGACACTGGCAGTCCATGCGGCTGTACGACCGGGCCGCCACTCCCGCCCTTAACGCGTCAGCCGCGCCGACGAACGGTGGCCGCAGCACATCCGTGCAGCAGCGGTGGGCCGTACCTTAAGGAAACGTGACTGGCATCACGCGGCCACGTCCGAGGTACGACCCTTCCCCCGCGGCCCACGGGCCACCCGCAAGGACGATTCCAATGTCGATGCAACGCAAATGGCTGGCGGTATCCATCGCCGCCGCCCTCGGCGCCGCCGGCGCGACCGTGATCCACCTCCAGCAGTCCGGTTCCGGAAGCGGCGCGCCTTCGGCGCCCGTGCAGGCCGGCGGCCCGGCCGGTTCGCTGCCTGCAGCGCCCGGCGGCAGCACGATGGACCGGCTCACCCGGCCGCACATCGTCGTGCTCAGCGAAGCCCCGCTGGCCAGCTACCGCGGCGGCATCGCCGGGCTGGCGGCGCCGGCGCGCATGAAGACGGGCCGCGGCGCCGGACGCGTCGACGTGCGCGGGGCGGCCGCGAAACGCTACGTGCAGTTCCTCGAGCAGGTGCAGACCACGCGCACTGCCGACCTCGGCCGCGCGATCGGCCGCCCGCTGCAGGTGCGCCAGCGCATGCAGCACGCGCTCAACGCGATCGTGGCCGACCTCACGCCCGACGAGGCGCAGCGGCTTGAGGCCGAGGCGGGCGTCGCCCTGGTCGAGCCCTACCGCGAGGATCCGCTGAATACCGATGTCGGCCCCGCGCTCATCGGCGCCGTGCCGGTCTGGACCGGCGGCGTTCCCGGCGAGAGCGGGCGCTTCCAGGGCGAAGGCGTGGTCGTCGGCATCATCGACACCGGCATCAATTTCGGCAGCCCGTCCTTCGCTGCGGTGGATCCCGTGGATGGGTACCGGCACGTCAACGAACTCGGCGCCGGCAACTACCTCGGCACCTGCGCACCCGGCGGTGCGGATGCCGGCCGCTGCAACGACAAGCTGATCGGCGGCTACGACTTCGTCTGCGCCATTCCCACCAGCGCCACCCAGACCATCTGCTCGCAGCCGGCGCTGTACCGCGAGGAGCCGGGCTTCGGCGATACCAACAGCCATGGCAGCCACACCGCGTCGACCGCTGCCGGCAACCGCCGCGACGTGGTCTTCCGCGGCACGCCGCTGCGCATTTCGGGCGTGGCGCCGCGCGCGAACATCGTGGCCTACGACACCTGCTACACCAACATCTCGACCGGGCAGGGGCTGTGCCCGAACGTCGCGACCGTCGCCGCGGTGAACCAGGCGGTGGCCGACGGCGTGGTCGACGTGCTCAATTTCTCGATCGGCGGCGGCACCAATCCCTGGGGCGATGCGCTCTCGCAGGCCTTCCTCAACGCGGTGGACTCGGGCATCTACGTGGCCGCCTCGGCGGGCAACAGCGGCCCGGGCGAGTCGACGCTGGGCCACCACCAGCCGTGGGTATCGACGACGGCCGCGTCGCAGCACGGCCGCGGCGATTTCGTCTTCACCATGGACATCACCGGCCCCGCGCCGGTGCCCGAGGCGCTGCGCGGGCTCGAACTCAGCGAAGGCGGTGGCTCGCCGCCGCTGGCCGCGACGCTTCCGCCGGGCACGCCGCTGCGCGTGAGCCCGGGCATCGACGCGGCGGACGACGGCTGCGCCGCGTATCCGGCCGGCACCTTCAGCGGCTCGATCGCACTGGTGCGTCGTGGCACCTGCGCCTTCACGATCAAGGCGGCCAACGCGGCCGCGGCGGGCGCGGTGACGGTGGTCGTCGCCAACAACGCGGCGGGCCCGATCACGCCGTCGGTTCCGGGCGTCACCCTGCCGGTCTTCGGCGTCACGCAGGCGGCCGGCGACGCCATCCGCGACTTCGCGGGTGGGCCAGGCGGCACGGTCGCGGCCACCATCCCCAAGGGCGCGATCCCGCTGTCGAACACGCCTGACCAGCTGGCGGGCTTCAGCTCGCGCGGCCCGGGCGGCTCGGTGCTGAAGCCGGACCTCACGGCTCCGGGCGTGTCCATCCTGGCGGTCATCGCCGGCACCACGCTGGCGCCGGGCTCGGAGAACGTGATCGGCCTGCTCAGCGGCACGTCGATGGCCTCGCCGCACAACGCGGGCGCCGCTGCGCTCATGAAGCAGGCGCGTCCGGGCTGGACGCCGGGCGAGATCAAGTCGGCCCTGATGATGACGGCGCTGCGCGACGTGCTGCTCGAGGACGGCACCACCCCCGCGCATCCGTTCGCACGCGGTGCCGGGCGCATCCGCGTCGACCAGGCGATCCGCGCGGGCCTGGTGCTGGACGAGACGAAGGCGCGCTACCTCGCGGCGAACCCCGCCACGGGCGGCGATCCGGCCAGCCTCAACCTCGCCAGCATGACCAACGCGGGCTGCTTCGAGCGCTGCAGCTTCACCCGCACCTTCCGCAACACGCTGAGCCATCGCCAGGGGTGGAGCGTGCGGCTGGAGGGCGTGCGTGGCGCGGTGCGGCCGGCGGCGTTCCGCATCGAGCCGGGCGAGTCGGTCTCGGTGACGTTCACCGTGCTGACCAACCACCTCGCAGCGGACGGGCGCTACAACTTCGGCGAAGCCCGGCTGGTTCCCAACGGCGTGGGCAATCCGAACCAGCCGGAACTGCGGATGCCGGTGGCGGTCGCGGTACAGCCGGCCAAGGCGGTACTACCGGCGCAGGTCGAGGTCTCCGTGCCCGCGGGCGGACAGGCGCGCGTCGACGTGACCCTCGGCAATACCGGTGGCTCGCGGCTGCGCTATGCGGCCGACAACTCCGGCACCGCGGCGCTGGAGATCGCCAACACCGTGCCCACGGCCAGTGGCTCGGGCTTCCGCAGCTCGCGCTACACCGACACCACGAACCCGCCGGGCCAGTACGCGGCCGACGATTTCCTGCTGCACGGCAATACGCAGCTGACGTCGCTGGTCGCGCACGGCTTCCTGCTCACCACGACGCCGCTGGCCAGCGCCACCCAGGCCATCACCTGGAGCGTGTATCCGGACGCCGGCGGCGCGCCCGCGGGCAATCCGGAGACGGCGCCGGGTACGGCGGTGTGGTCGTACACGGCGCCGCCGACCGCGGCGGGTGTGGGTACCGCGAACTCGACGATCTCGCTCGATCTCGCGGCCGCGGCGCAGAACGTCACGCTGCCGGCCGGGCGCTACTGGCTGGTCGTGAGCGCGCGGACCACCTTCGCCAACCGTTGGGTCTGGTACGCCGCCGACGCGGGCGCGCGCGACAGTCTGCCGGGCTTCGCGACGATCACGCCGGCGGCGGGTGGCTGGGCGGCGAATGCCGGCTTCCCGGGCCTTGCGTGGCGCGTCGGTGCGCAGGTGACCTGCGGCGCGCCCTGGATCGGTGCGATCACGCCGGCCGCCGGTGACCTGCAGCCGGGCGAGTCGCAGACCCTGCGCGTCCGCATCGACGCACGCGGCCTCGCCGCGGGCCGCTACGACGCCTATGCCTGCCTGTCGACCAACGACCCCGGCCAGCCGCGGATCGCGACGCCGGTGGCATTGACGGTCACTCCGTAACGTTGAATGCAAGCGGCGCACTCCGGTGCGCCGCGACTACCTCGAGGGGCGGCTCCGGCGGAGTCGCCCCGTCTTCGTTCCGGGCTCACTCGCCCGGCTTCGCGGCCTCCACCGGCGCGGTCGTCGCGGCCCGCCGCGAAAGCCGCGCCTCGCGATGCGCGATGTATGCGTTCGCGCCGAAGATGATGAGCGCGCCGGTCACCGTCCAGCGATCCAGCGGTTCGTCGAACAGGAACCAGCCCGCGACCGCGACCACCGGCAGCTGCATGAAGCTGATCGGAGTGAGCGCCGAGACGTCGCCCAGCGTCAGCGCGCGCGTCCACAGCATGTGCCCGCCGGTGCCGAGCAGGCCCGCGGCCGCGACCCAGAGCCAGGTGATCCCGCGCGGCCATTCCCAGACCATGAGCGCCGGCAGCAGCGACATCGGCACCCACAGCATCGTGGTCCACAGCACGATGCGGTCGGCCGGCTCCAGCGCCGAGAGCTGCTTGATCTGGATCGAGACGATGCCGCTCATCACTGCCGCGGTGAGGGCCACCAGCGAGGCCAGCGTGAAGCCTTCCATGCCCGGCCGCACGATCACCAGCACGCCGATGAAACCCGCCACCACTGCCGCCCAGCGCCGCGCGCGTACCTGTTCCCCCAGCAGCCAGACGGCCAGGATGGTGACGAACAGCGGCGTCGAATACGAGAGCGATACCGCCTGCGCCAGAGGCAGGTGGGCGATCGCCCAGAAGCCGCAGAGCATCGACACCACGCCGACCAGGCAGCGCACGACGTAGCGCGGCAGGTGCTGCGTGCGCAGCAGTCCCGGCCCGTGGCGGATCAGCAACGGCAGCGCGGCGACCACGCCGAAGACGTTGCGGAAGAAGGCGATCTCGAACGCGTGCAGCGTATGCGACGCAAGCCGGATCGCCACCGCCATCAGGCCGAAGAACACCGTGCTCCCCAGCATCAGCAGGGCGGCGCGAAGCATGGTGTTGTGGGCGGCGGAGGCGGCGTTCATGGCGCGGGATGCTCTCCGCTGCGTCGCGCGGAGGGAGTGATGCCCGCCCGCGGCCGCATGTGCGGGTGATCGCTCCATGACCGCCGCGGCGTTGACCGCTGCGGCGCTCGCGTGGCGTGGCTTGCGCCGGGCGAAACCGGCGATCCGTGCGTCGAGGGCCGCAGACCTTCTGCCGGAGCCCGCGGGTTCACTCCGCCGGCCACGTCGCGCCGATCAACCGCGGCTCGGGTTCCAGCGCCACGCCATAGGCCTCGCGCACCGCGCGCGCGACCTCCAGCGCGACCGCGAGCAGCTCGCGGCCGCTGGCGCCGCCGTGATTCACCAGCACCAGCGCATGCGAGGCCGCGATGCCTGCATCGCCGTCGCGCAGGCCCTTGAAGCCGAGGCTGTCGATCAGCCACGCCGCCGACAGCTTGCTCCGGCCGTCGCCTGCAGCGAACACCGGCAACGCCGGATGCCGGGCCTGCAGCTCCGCGGCGAATGCCGCGGGCACGATCGGGTTCTTGAAGAAGCTGCCGGCATTACCGATCACGGCGGGATCGGGAAGCTTGCGTCGGCGGATCGCGATCACCGCCTCGGCCACGTCGCGCGCACCCGGCGCGGCGACGCCGCGCGCCTGCAATTCCTCCGTGATGCCGGAATAGCCGAGCGTCGGCGCTGCATCGCGATGCAAAGCGAACTCGACGCCCGTGACCAGCCAGCGGTCGGGCTGCTGCTTGAACAGGCTGTCGCGGTAGGCGAAGTCGCAGTCGGCCGCTTCGAGGGCGGCAAATGCGCCGGTGGCTGGCTCGAACACGTGCACGGCGGCGATGCGCTGGGCCACTTCCACCCCGTAGGCACCGATGTTCTGGATCGGCGCGGCGCCCGCGGTGCCCGGAATCAGCGCGAGGTTCTCCAGGCCGGTCAGGCCGAGCTCGAGGCTGTGCATGACGAGGCGATGCCATTCGACGCCGGCGTCCGCATACAGCAGCACGCGCTCGCCGTCGTCCGCGGTGATGCGGATTCCGTCGCCGGTCAGCCGCAGTACCGGCACGTCCGGCGCGTCGACGAACAGCATGTTGCTGCCGCTGCCGAGCACGAGCGGCGTGGTGCCCGCCAGCGGCTCACTCGAGAACGCGGCCCGCAATGCGCCCGCATGCGCGACCTCCACCAGCCACGGCGCACGCACGCGCACGCCGAAGGTATTGAGGGCGGTGAGGTCGGCGTCGCGATGGATGCGGATGCCGGCAGCGGGCGAGGGCGTCATGCCGGCGGCACGTGCCCGCGGCTCGGGGCTTCCTTGCGACGCCGGATCGCCTCCACGCATTCGCGCACGAGCACCGGCCCGCGGTAGATGAAGCCGGTGTAGCACTGCACCAGGCTCGCGCCCGCGGCCATCTTCGTCACCGCGTCCGCGCCGGAGAGGATGCCGCCGACGCCGATCAGCGGAATCGATTCGGGCAACCGCGTGCGCATGCGGCGCAGCACGTAGGTCGACTGCGCCATCAGCGGTTGCCCGGACAGCCCGCCCGCCTGGTCGACGTGCATGGAGTCCTCGATGCCCAGCCGCGAGACGGTGGTGTTCGTCGCGACCACGCCGTCCACCTGCAGGTCCGCGAGCACGCGCGCGGCGGCTTCGATGTCCTCGTCCGACAGGTCCGGTGCGACCTTCACCAGCATCGGCACGCGACGACCGTGCTGCGCGGCGAGCTTCTCCTGTGCCTCGCGCAGGGTGCCGACCAGCCGGCGCAGCGACTGCTCTTCCTGCAGCTCGCGCAGGCCCGCGGTATTCGGCGAGGAGATGTTGATCGTGATGTAGTCGGCCAGCGGATACACGCGCTCGAGGCAGTGCAGGTAGTCCTCGTGCGCCGACTCGTTGGGTGTGTCCCTGTTCTTGCCGATGTTGATGCCGAGCACGCCCGTGCGTGGCTTCGCGCGCTCCACGTTGCGCACCAGCGCGTCCACGCCCTCGTTGTTGAAGCCGAGGCGATTGATCAGCGCCCGGTGGCGCGGCACGCGGAACATGCGCGGCTGCGGATTGCCCGACTGCGCGCGCGGCGTGGTGGTGCCGATCTCGACGAAGCCGAAGCCCAGGCCGAACAGCGCGTCGATGTGCGCGCCGTTCTTGTCCAGGCCCGCGGCCAGGCCGACAGGATTGGGAAAATCCAGGCCGAACACCGGGACCGGAAAGGGCGACGCCGCCGGTGGCCGCGCCACCAGCCCGAGCATGCCCATGCGCTCGAGCAGGTCCAGCCCGCGCAGCCCCGCGCCGTGCGCGCGCTCGGCCTCGAGACGGAACAGCAGGGAACGCAGGAGCCCGTACATCAGGCCGAGGACAGGCCGATCAGGGCGAGCAGCGCGGCGAGCCCACCGAGGAAGAGGATGGCCACCAGGAGGCCAATGATGATCGTCGCCACGTGCAGGTAGCCCAGCACCAGCCCGCCGACGGCGAGCCCGTCGCCGGCCAGCGCACCGCGCGCCTCGCGGATGTCGCG
>CAZNRZ010000044.1:0-15127 GCA_964575535.1 uncultured Lysobacter sp.
TTGTCGAAGGCCGACCGGAAGCTGCTGGACGACTATCGCGAGCTCGGCGCCGCACGCGACGCCTCGCCGTGACCCGCCCGTAGCCCGGGTAGGCGCAGCGCACCCGGGACGGCGACGGCGGTCAGCGGCGCGGACGTTTCGGGTGTGGGACTGGCGCGGGACGGGCTTGGGGATGTCGATGTCCCGGGTGCGCTGCGCTCACTCGGGCTACGGGCTCGACTCGTCCGGTCACCGGGTCGCCGGGCGCCCGGCTCGGCGCAGCTAACCCCTAGCCGCGCAAGGAAAAAAGCCGCTACAATGCGCGGCTTCGCAACGCCGGCACGCGGGTCCACGCGCACTCGCGGCTCTACAACGACACCAACAGGCCCAAGCCCATGAACAAGCCGTCCCTGAATACGCTGCTCCAGAACTTCGAAGCCGAGCAGATCACCCGCCAGCTTCCCGACTTCAGCCAGGGCGACACCGTCGTCGTCAACGTGAAGGTCAAGGAAGGCAACCGCGAGCGCGTCCAGGCCTACGAAGGCGTGGTCATCGGCATCAAGAACGGCGGCCTGAACTCGTCGTTCACCGTCCGCAAGATCTCGCACGGGTTCGGCGTCGAGCGCGTGTTCCAGACCCACAGCGCCACGATCGACTCGGTCGACGTGAAGCGCCGCGGCAAGGTCCGCGCCGGCAAGCTGTACTACCTGCGTGGCCTGCAGGGCAAGAAGGCGCGCATCAAGGAAGACCTGGCGGGCAACGCGAAGGCCAAGGCCGCCGCGGCCGCTGCCGCCGCGAACGCCGCCGGTTAATCGCGTTCCGCGTCGCATGGACGGCCGCCTCCGGGCGGCCGTTCGCGTTTGTGGCCATCGATAGTCCATCGGCCGCCTCGCGCGGTGGCCGCAGGCGTGGGAACACGATGGCTGAAGGCACCCCGGCGGTGGCCTTTTGCGCGCGCCTGTCCGCCCCCATCCGGCGCCTGTGACCACGCTGCGCGAACCAATGACAGAACCTGCCGACACCGTCCGCCTCGACCAGTGGCTCTGGGCCGCGCGTTTCTTCAAGACGCGCCCGCTGGCGCGCCAGGCCATCGAAACCGGGCGCGTCGAAGTGGGCGGGGAGCGCCCCAAGCCCTCGCGCGCGGTGCGCGTGGGCGACCGGCTGGACGTGAGCCGCGGCGACGAGCGCTTCGAGCTGGACGTGCTCGGCGTGAGCACGGTGCGCGGGCCCGCGCCGGCTGCGCAGGCGCTGTACGCGGAAACGCCGGGCTCGCGCGAGCGCCGCGAACAGGCACGTGCGGAGCGCGCGGCGATGCGCGACGGCTACCGCGCGCCCGAGCAGCGCCCCGACAAGCGCGCGCGCCGCCTGATCCGTGCGCTCGGCGATATCGACGCAAGTTGAGGGGGCTGCGCGGAGCGGGGCGCGCTGCTGTCTGGCCTCCGCGTGACCCAAGCGACGCGTGACGACGCCAGATCGCGAGGTCGGGTTCCGGTTGCGGCGCGCAAGACGCCCCTGAGGTCATGCCGACTGCATGCGTTACTCGGCGCTACGGCGCCCGGCGATACGGACGCCTGCGCCTGTATTGGAACGCCTCAAAGCAGCGGCCGCGGGCTCCGCATCTCCGCGCTCTGCACGCCGAGGCCCGCATCGTTGCGGCGCAGGAAGTCCTGCAGGTCGACATCCCCATCGTGGTCGCGATCGAGGATGGACAGCAGGCCGCCGGCCCCCGGACGGTCGCGTATCTGCTCGCGCTCGCCCGCGAGAATCTCGCCCAGGCCCTGCGGCGAGGGCGGGGGCATCGTCGCGGCCTTGGCCTCCGGCGGCGCGAACATGCGGCGGGCGAGGTAGGCCAGTACGACGGGTGCGAGCATGCGCAGCAGCATGCCGGCGCGGTCCTGGCCGATGCCGCCGATGCCGCCCAGCGCCTGCGCCGCTGCCGGCGTGCGGTTGCCCAGCACGTGTCCGAGGATTCCAGCACCGTCGCCGGCTGCACCGCCGGAGAGCACGGTGCCCAGCACGTTGCCGGGATCGAGTCCGCGATGGTCGCGCGCGAGCGCGCCGAACAGCGCCTCGGCACCCGCAGGCTGGCTGGCGTTGCGGCCCATCGCGCCGAGCAGCAGCGGAAGCGCGGCGGCGACGGCATCGTCGACCTGATGCTGCGGCAGGCCCAGTTGCGCGGCCATGCGCGGCAGGCCGTCGGCGCGCAGTTGCTGGAGCAGGTCGTCGGAAAGCGGTGCATTCATGGGGTTCTCCTCCGGTGCCCGCCGATGCTCGGGTCCGGTGGATCGACGCACCGTGAGGGCGCCCGCGCGTGCATTCAGGCGTTCGGCTGCGAAAGATGCGCGCGTACGTTGTCGATTTCCTGCGCGGCGGCGCTCACCGCCTCGCGCAACTGCCCCGACGTGCGGCCGAACGCGTCGCACCCGTAGCGCATTTCGTCGTCGTGATCGATGCCGACGCGGGTGGCGTCTTTGGAGTGCGGCGATCGCTCATGGCGCTCCTTTCGCCGGATTGCAGCGCGAACGAAGCGAAGCGGGGCAAGACGACGGCTGCGCCGGATACCGAAAGCCGCTGGTTCGACTCATGCGCAATCGACATTGCGGTGCGGCGCGGCTGCGTGCAGGCGCGCGTTGTTCCCCGGAGTGCTTCGCACCGCCGACGACGTCCACCCGCCCGCGTTTCGCAACGCACCCGTCGTTGGGCACGAGTGTCAGACCAGCCGCTTGAGCCGGTACAGCGCCTCGAGCGCCTGTCGCGGCGTCAGCTCGTCCGGATCCATGCCCGCCAGCGCGTCGAGCGCGGCGCTGCTCGGTGGGAACAGGCCGAACTGCTGCGGGGCATCGAGCGCGGAGGGGGAGAACGCCGGCGCGGATGTGTCGCGGCTCTGCTGCTCGAGCTCGGCCAGGCGTGCGCGAGCGTGCGAGACGACGGTCTTCGGCAGGCCGGCGAGCGCCGCTACCTGCAGCCCGAAGCTGCGGTCCGCCGGGCCGTCCTTGACCGCGTGCATGAAGACCAGCTTCTCGCCGTGCTCCACCGCGTCGAGATGCACGTTGGCGATACCGCTGCCCGGCTCGGCCAGACGCGTCAGTTCGAAATAGTGCGTGGCGAACAGCGTGTACGCGCGATTGACCTGCGCGAGGTGGCGCGCGCACGCGTCCGCGAGCGCGAGGCCGTCATAGGTCGAAGTGCCCCGACCGATCTCGTCCATCAGCACCAGGGACTCGTCGGTGGCGTGGTGGAGGATGTAGCTCGTCTCGGCCATCTCGACCATGAAGGTCGACTGCCCGCGCGCGAGGTCGTCGCCGGCGCCGATGCGGGTGAGGATGCGGTCGATCGGGCCGATCACCGCCATCGACGCCGGCACGAAGCTGCCGATGTGCGCGAGCAGCACGATCAGCGCGTTCTGCCGCATGTAGGTCGACTTGCCGCCCATGTTCGGGCCGGTGATGACGAGCATGCGGCGGCCGGCGTGGTCCGGCGCGCAGTCCAGAATCAGGTCGTTGGGCTCGAACGGCGCATCGCGCACGGCCTCGACCACCGGATGGCGCCCGCGCTCGATGCGGATGCCGGCGTGGTCGGTGAGTTCGGGGCGCGTCCAGTCCAGTGCATGTGCGCGTTCGGCGAAGGCGGCCAGCACGTCCAGCTCGGACAGCGCCGCCGCGCAGCGCTTGAGTGGTTCGACCACGCCGTTGAGCGCATCGAGCAGAAGGTCGTAGAGCAGCCGTTCGCGGGCCAGCGCGCGCTCGCGTGCGCTCAGCACCTTGTCCTCGAACTGCTTGAGTTCCTCGGTGATGTAGCGCTCGGCGCCGGTCAGCGTCTGCCTGCGCGAATAGTGCGTCGGCGCGCGTGCGGCCTGCGCCTTGCTGATCTCGATGAAGTAGCCGTGGACGCGGTTGTATCCCACCTTGAGCGTGGCGATGCCGGTGGCTTCGCGCTCGCGCGCCTCGAGGTCGACGAGGAACTGGTCGGCATTCGTCGACAGCCGCCGCAACTCGTCGAGCTCCGCGTCGAAGCCCTCGGCGAAGACGCCGCCGTCGCGGGCCAGCACGGGTGGATGCTCGACCACCGCGTCGCGCAGGTGCGCGGCGATCGCGCCGTGCTCGCCCAGCGAATCGCCGAGTGCCTGCAGGCGTGGCGCGTCGAGCGTGGCGAGCGTGGCGCGCAGCGCCGGGAGGCGGGCGAGGGCATCGCGCAGGGTCGAGAGGTCGCGCGGACGCGCGCTGCGCAACGCGACGCGGGCGAGGATGCGCTCGACATCGCCGACTGCGCGCAACTGCTCCCGCACGTCATCCGCGGTGCGGGTATCGCCCAGCGTGGCGACCGCCTGGTGCCGCAGGCGCAGCGCGGGGCGGTCGCGCAGCGGGCGATGCAGCCAGCGGCGCAGCAGGCGCCCGCCCATCGGCGTCACCGTCGAATCGAGCACGCCCAGCAGCGTGTGGCGGCTTTCGCCGTCGACTCGCGTGTCGAGCTCCAGGTGACGGCGCGTGGCGGCGTTCATCGCGATCGCGGCGTCGCCGGACTCGAGCGCGATCGACGTCAGGTGCGGCAGGCGCTGCTTCTGCGTTTCCTCCACATAGCCCAGCAGCGCGGCCGCCGCGGCGATCGCGAGCGGGCGGTCGTCAATGCCGAAACCGGTGAGGTCATGCACCTCGAAAAAACGCAGCAGCTGGCGGCGGCCGCTGTCCACGTCGAACAGCCAGGGCGCGCGACGGCGCATGCCGGTGCGCGTGGCGATGCAGGGCGGAGGCTCGTGCTCGTCCGGGAACAGCACCTCGGCGGGATCGAGGCGCGCGATCTCGGCTTCGAGCAGTTCGTCGCTCGCCACTTCGTTGCAGAGGAAACGCCCCGCCGCGAGGTCCGCCCAGGCCAGGCCCCAGCCGTTCTTCGCGCGCGCGACCGCCAGCAGCAGCGTGTCGCGACGCTGGTCGAGCAGCGCTTCGTCCGTCACCGTGCCCGGCGTGACGATGCGCACCACCTTGCGCTCGACGATGCCCTTCGACGCTGCGGGATCACCGATCTGCTCGCAGATCGCCACCGACTCGCCCAGCGCGACCAGCCGCGCCAGGTAGCTTTCGGCCGCGTGATGGGGAACGCCGGCCATCGGGATCGGCTGGCCCGCGGAGGAACCGCGCTGGGTCAGCGTGATGTCGAGCAGCTTCGCCGCCTTGCGGGCGTCGTCGTAGAACAGCTCGTAGAAGTCGCCCATGCGGAAGAACAGCAGCACGTCGGGGTGCTCCGCCTTGCAGGCGAAGAACTGGCGCATGAGCGGGGTGTGGGCGTCGGCGGCGGGCTGCGCGCGGGTGTCGGTCACGGCGATGCGGCTACTGCGGGGCCAGCGGCCCTCGGCCGGTCGGCGGACGGGCAAGTATGCCAGCGGGCCGATCCGCGCCCGAGGGTCTTTTTGCAGCGCAACACGGTGTTAGCGTTGCGATACGGCTGCGGATGGGGATCCGGGCCTTCCACTAGGGGAATATCGATGACGCCGAAACCGCCGTATCGCAGGGTGCTGACGCTCGCCGTGGCCGCCGCACTGGTCGCCGGGCCCGCCTGGTCACAGGAGGCGTCCACCGATGCCGCGACGGACGCCGCCAGCGACGAGGACACGGGCACGCTGGCCTCGATCACGGTCACCGCGCAGAAGCGCGAGGAGGCCCTGCAGGACGTGCCGATCTCGCTGACCGCGCTGCCCGAGCGCCTGCTGCGCGACACCGGCGTGCGCGACATCAAGGACATGCAGATCCTCGTTCCCGGCCTCACGGTGACGAGCACCCAGAGCGAGGCGCAGACCACCGCGCGCATCCGCGGCATCGGCACGGTCGGCGACAACGCGGGCCTGGAGTCTTCGGTCGGCATCGTCATCGACGGCGTCTACCGTCCGCGCAACGGCGTGGGCTTCGGCGACCTCGGCGAGATCGACCGCATCGAGGTGCTCAAGGGCCCGCAGGGCACCGTCTTCGGCAAGAACACGTCCGCCGGCGTGATCAACGTGATCACGCGGCGCCCCAGCTACGACACCCGCGTCGAGGGCGAGGTGAGCGTCGGCAACTACAACGCGATCGGCGTCGCCGGCTCGTTCAATACCGCACTGGGCGAGAACGCCGCGATGCGCGTCTACGCCGCCAAGCGCTCGCGCGACGGCTTCACCGAGGTGCGCACGGGCGCCGGCCCGCGCACCGAGACGCAGGACGGCGACCAGAACGTGCACACGCTGCGCGGGCAGCTGCAGCTCGATCCGACGGACACGCTCAGGATCAACTTCATCGCCGACTTCACCAGCCGCGAGGAGAACTGCTGCGTCGGCCTCACCACCGTCCGCGGCGCCACCGGCGCGATCATCGATGCGCTGTCGCCCGACAGCGGCGTGGTTTCCGTCGCCGATCCATTCGCGCGCGTGGCCTACAGCAACCGCAGCACCGAGCAGGACATCAAGGACAAGGGCGTCTCCGGCGAAGTGAACTGGACGACCCCCTGGCTCGGCGGCGCCACGCTGACCTCGATCACCGCGCAGCGCGAGTGGCAGGTGATCAACGGGCTGGACTTCGACTTCTCCAGCGCCGACCTGCTCTACCGCAATGCCGACGAGGACGAGTCCCTCACCGCCTTCGACACCTTCAGCCAGGAATTCCGCCTGACCGGTGCGACCGATTCCGTCGACTGGATGGTCGGTGCGTTCTATTCGGACGAGGACCTGCGCCGTAACGAGACCTACCGCATCGGCTCGGCCTACGAGCCCTACCTGTCGATCGCGCTGCTCTCGCTGGTCAACCCCGCACTCGGTACGCGTCCGGATGCGCCGCTGTTCCTCTCGCAGGTGACGGGCCGCCCGTTCGGCACCGGCTTCGCGGGGTTCGGCGCCAACGACCGCTACAAGCAGAATTCCAAGACCACCGCGCTGTTCACCAACAACACCTGGCACGCCACCGACGCGCTCGATATCACCGTCGGCGCGCGCTACACGATCGAGGACAAGGAACTCGATTCGATGTACTCGAATCCGAACGGCAGCGCCGGCTGCGCTTCGTACTTCGGCGCCAACGGCCAGATCAGCCCCGCCGCGCTCGGCCGCATCGCCACCGCACTCACCACGCGCGGTCTGCCGTTCACCGCGCTGCCGGCCGCGCAGCAGCAGGCGATCATCAGCAACATCGTCGGCTTCAGCTGCCTGCCCTGGGCGAACCCGCTGCACAACGGACGGGTCACGCACCAGGAGCGCGAGGAGAAGGAGTGGTCGGGCACGCTCAAGGCGGCCTACCGCTGGAACGAGAACGTGATGACCTACGCCTCGGCCGCGCGCGGCTACAAGGGCGGCGGCTTCAACCTCGACCGCGTGCAGTCCAATACCGGGCTGTCGAGCGGCGGGCAGGGCATCGTGCCGGTCAACGACACGTCCTTCCCGGGCGAGTTCGTCGACAGCTTCGAGCTCGGCGCCAAGACCACCTGGGCGGGCGGCGACCTGCTGCTCAACGCCACGCTGTTCCACCAGACCTACTCGGGCTTCCAGCTCAACAGCTTCCTCGGCACGAGCTTCGTGGTGAGGTCGATCCCCGAGGTGATCTCCAAGGGCGTGGATGCCGACATGCTCTGGCAGCCGGTCCGCGGCCTGCTGCTGCAGGGCGGCCTGACGTATGCGGATACGCGCTACGGCGACGAAGTACCCGGTGGCGATTTCGTCGCGCCGGCCGGCAACCTCTACAAGCTGCCCGGCAACCGCATCAGCTTCGCGCCGTACTGGTCCGGCTCGGCCTCGATCACCTACGAACACGACCTCGGGTCCGACCTCGTGGGCCGCTTCAACATCGGCGCCAAGTACATGTCCGACCACAACACCGGCTCGGATCTCGACGTCGAGAAGTACGAGCCGGCTTACACGGTAGTCAACGCGCGTCTGGCGATCGGTGCGAAGGACCGGGCCTGGGCCGTCGAGTTCTGGGCGCAGAACCTGTTCGACGAGGAGTACGTGCAGGTCGGCTTCGACGCGCCGCTGCAGAACGTCTCGCCGGCGCCGGGCAATCCCTTCAATTCGTACAACGCCTTCCTCGGCGCACCGCGTACGTACGGGGCGACCGTCCGCTTCAGGTTCTGATGCCGGCGCTGTCTATGATGGCGGGATGAGCACGCCGTCCGACATCGAGCTGGGCCGCCTCGCCGTTGAACTCGGCGGGGCGGCGAAGGCCCATCACCTGAGCATCGCCACCGCCGAGAGCTGCACCGGTGGCTGGATCGCCAAGCTCCTCACCGACGTTCCCGGCTCGTCCGCCTGGTTCGACTGCGGCATGGTCGTCTACAGCTACGAGGCCAAGCAGGCGATGCTGGGCGTGAACCCGCACACGCTGGAGCACCACGGCGCGGTCAGCCGCGAAACGGTGGTGGAGATGGTGTCCGGCGCTCTGGTGCATTCGGCGGCGTCGCTGGCCGTCGCGGTCACCGGCATCGCGGGGCCGGGCGGCGGCATGGCCGACAAGCCCGTCGGCACCGTGTGGATCGCCTGGAAGCGCCGAGGCGGCTATCCGCATGCGGCCCTGCATCACTTCGCGGGCGATCGCGAGGCGGTCCGCCGCCAGACCGTCGCCATCGCCCTGCAGGGCCTCATCGAGCACGCGGTCTGACGAACGGTATTGCGTCCTGCGGCACGGTTAGTAGTATTGCTACTAATGAACCTGACCGACACCCAGCAGGCGATCCTCGAAATGATCGCCGAGCGCATCGAGGCCGATGGCGTGCCCCCGTCGCAGACGGAGATCGCCCAGGTCTTCGGTTTCAGCAGCGTGCGCGCAGCGCAGTACCACCTGCAGGCGCTCGAACAGGCCGGCGCGATCCGCCGGGTGCCCGGCCAGGCGCGCGGCATCCGCCTCGTCGCGCCGCCCAATGCGCCCGCCGCCAATGCCTCGGACATGCTGCGCCTGCCGGTACTCGGCCAGGTCGCCGCGGGCCTGCCCATCGGCGCCGACATCGGGTCGGACGACATGGTCCTGCTCGACAAGAACCTGTTCGCACCGGCGCCCGACTACCTGCTGCGCGTCAAGGGCGACTCGATGCGTGACGAAGGCATCTTCGATGGCGACCTCATCGGCGTGCATCGCACGAACGAAGCGCGGTCGGGCCAGATCGTCGTCGCGCGCGTGGATGACGCGATCACGGTGAAGCTTCTGAAGATCGCCAAGGACCGGATCCGTCTGCTGCCGCGCAATCCCGATTTCGATCCCATCGAAGTGACGCCCGACCAGGACTTCGCGATCGAAGGCCTCTACTGCGGCCTGATGCGGCCCAATCGCTGACCGGATTCCGGTCTTTTCCCACAGCCGCCGGGACGTTCGTCCGACGGATCGCATCGGCCGCTCACTGCAGAGTTCAGCTGCCGATGCCGTCGTCTCAACGCATGCGATGTCCGGCCTCCAGAATCCCAGCTCACCAATGAACACCAGGAACCCATCAATGGACGAGAACAAGAAGCGCGCTCTCTCGGCAGCCCTCGGGCAGATCGAGAAGCAGTTCGGCAAGGGGTCGGTCATGCGCATGGGCGACCGCGCCGTGGAAGCCGTCGAGATCGTCGGCACGGGTTCCCTGATGCTCGACATCGCGCTCGGCATCGGCGGCCTGCCGCGCGGCCGCGTGGTGGAAATCTACGGCCCGGAATCCTCGGGCAAGACCACGCTGACGCTGCAGGCGATCGCCGAATGCCAGAAGAAGGGCGGCACCGCGGCCTTCATCGACGCGGAGCACGCGCTCGACCCGATCTACGCGGCCAAGCTTGGCGTCAACGTCGACGACCTGCTGCTCTCGCAGCCGGACACCGGCGAGCAGGCGCTCGAGATCGCCGACATGCTGGTGCGCTCGAACGCTGTCGACATGGTCGTCATCGACTCCGTTGCCGCGCTCACGCCCAGGGCGGAAATCGAAGGCGAGATGGGCGACCAGCTGCCCGGCCTGCAGGCCCGCCTGATGTCGCAGGCGCTGCGCAAGCTCACCGGCAACATCAAGCGCAGCAACACGCTGGTGATCTTCATCAACCAGCTGCGCATGAAGATCGGCATCATGATGCCGGGCCAGAGCCCGGAGACGACCACCGGCGGTAACGCGCTCAAGTTCTATGCCTCGGTCCGCCTCGACATCCGTCGTATCGGCTCGATCAAGAAGGGCGACGAGATCATCGGCAACCAGACCCGCATCAAGGTCGTCAAGAACAAGCTGGCGCCTCCGTTCAAGCAGGTCGTCACCGAGATCCTGTACGGCGAGGGCATCTCCCGCGAGGGTGAGCTGATCGACATGGGCGTGGATGCCAAGCTCGTCGAAAAGGCGGGTGCCTGGTACAGCTGCGACGGCGAGCGCATCGGGCAGGGCAAGGAGAACGCCCGCCAGTACCTCAAGGAGAACCCGGCGATGGCGGCCAAGCTCGAGGCGGCGCTGCGCGAGAAGTTCGTTCCGCAGGAGATCAATCCGGCGGAAGCTGAAGCCGACGCCTGATCGGGGCGATGGCTGGGCCGCGTCCACCGCGTGATATCGGATCGGCCCCGGGCGAACTGCCCGGGGCCGAGTCGTTTGCGCGCCGCCGCGAGGCCACGCCACCGCAGGGAATCGTGCGGCTGTCGGATCTGGCTGGATTCAAGGGCAGCGCGGCGACGGGTGAGGGGAAGTCGCCGGCGAAGGTGGGAGCATCCGACGCCGCCGGGCAGGGCGGAGGGATCGGACCGTCGTCGGGTGCAGAGCGCGTCCCCGAGCATGCGCGGGACCCGCGGAAGACGCGTCGTGCGCAGTCTCCCATCGGATCCGGTGGTGCATACGACGCCGACCCCGCTCCGGAGACCGGAACGGGGTCTCCCGTCGCCCGGGATGTCGAACCCGACGCGGGCCCCGCGTACGAGAGTCTCTTCGGCGATGACGGCGATACGCGGCGCCGCCCCAGGCGCGAGCGCAAGCCCGCCACGGCCCTGCAACGCGCGCTTGGCCTTCTGACGCGCCGTGAGCACTCGCGCAAGGAACTCGTCCTTAAGCTGGTCTCGCGTGGGGTGGATGCGACCGAGGTCGAGGCCGCCGTCGACAAACTGACCGGTGCCGGCTGGCAGGACGACCGCCGCTTCGCCGGGAGCCTCGTCCGCAGCCGCGCCGCGAACGGCTACGGGCCGCTCCACATCCGCGCCGAACTCGGCACGCACGATCTCCCGGCCGAGGTCCGCCAGGCGGCGCTGGACGATTTCGACGGCGACTGGGCGCAGATCGCGCGTGACGCCGTCGAGCGCCGGTTCGGCCGGATCGACGATGTCCGTGAGCGCGAGCGCAAGGCGGCGGACTACCTCATGCGCCGGGGCTTCCCCGCCGACATTGCGCGCGCCGCCGCGCGGTTTCCTTCCGGGGACTGACCGGTCCATCCGCGGCCGCATTGACTGCCGCCGCGCCTGTTACTCTTCGCGGTCCATTCCAGTCGATTACCGCCCGGCGGCGGGCATCGGCTGCCGGCCCCAACCCGACCGCGGCCCCGCATGAAAACCACGTCCGAAATCCGCAGCGATTTCCTTGAATTCTTCCGCGGCAAGGGGCACACCATCGTCCCCTCGGCGCCGCTCGTGCCGGCGAACGACCCGACGCTGCTGTTCACCAACTCGGGCATGGTGCAGTTCAAGAACGTGTTCCTCGGCAGCGAGAAGCCCGGCTACGTGCGCGCGGCCGACGTGCAGCGCTGCCTGCGCGCCGGCGGCAAGCACAACGACCTCGACCAGGTCGGCTACACCGCGCGCCACCACACCTTCTTCGAGATGCTGGGCAACTGGTCCTTCGGTGACTACTTCAAGAAGGACGCGATCGCCTGGGCCTGGGAGCTGCTGACGCAGGTCTGGAAGCTCGCGCCCGAGCGCCTGCTCGTCACGATCTACCACACCGACGACGAAGCCTTCGACATCTGGCACAACGACATCGGCCTGCCGCCCGAGCGCATCATCCGCATCGGCGACAACAAGGGCGCGCCGTTCGCCTCCGACAACTTCTGGCAGATGGCCGACACCGGCCCCTGCGGCCCGTGCACCGAGATCTTCTACGACCACGGCGCGCACATCGCCGGCGGCCCGCCGGGCTCGCCCGACGAGGACGGCGACCGCTACATCGAGATCTGGAACAACGTCTTCATGCAGTTCGACCGCCAGCCCGACGGTACGCTGGTGCCGCTGCCGGCGCCCTGCGTCGACACGGGCATGGGCCTGGAGCGCCTGGCCGCCGTGCTGCAGGGCGTGCACGGCAACTACGAGATCGACATCTTCCAGCGCCTCATCTCCGAGGCGGCCGCCGCCACCGGCACGGCGGATCTCGAGAACAAGTCGCTGCGGGTGATCGCCGACCACATCCGCGCCTGCGCATTCCTGATCGTAGACGGCGTGCTGCCGTCCAACGAAGGCCGCGGCTACGTGCTCCGTCGCATCATCCGGCGTGCGCTGCGCCACGGCTGGAAGCTCGGCCAGAAAGGGCCGTTCTTCCACCGGCTGGTCGCGCCGCTGGTCGAGCTGATGGGCGATGCCTATCCGGAACTGGTCGCCAAGCGCGAACTGGTGGAGAAGGCGCTGCTGGGTGAGGAGGAGCGCTTCGCCGAGACGCTCGAATCCGGCATGCGCATCTTCGACGACGTCGCGGCGCGCGCTCAGGGCGTGATCCCCGGTGCCGAAGCGTTCCGGCTTTACGACACCTACGGATTTCCGGTTGACCTGACCGCCGACATCGCGCGCGAGCGCGGGCTGTCGGTGGACATGGACGGCTTCGAAGCCGCGATGAACCAGCAGCGCGAAACCGCGCGCGCCTCGGGCCGGTTCGGCAATGCGACGACGCTGCCGGCCGAGCTGGCCGCGCAGTTGCCGCCCTCGGAATTCCTCGGCTACGACGCCCTGGTCGAAGGCGGGCTCGAAGTGCTCGCGCTCCTGAAGGACGGTCGTCCCGTCGACTCGATCGAGTCCGGCGACGAGGCCGTGGTCATTTTCGATCGCACGCCGTTCTATGCCGAGAGTGGCGGGCAGGTGGGCGATGCCGGCGAACTCGCGGAGCAGGGCACGCGCTTCGTCGTGCGCGACACGCAGAAGTTCGCCGGCCAGTTCCATGGTCATCTGGGCCGGTTGGAAAGCGGGCGCATCGCACGCGGCGATCGCCTGCTCGGTTCGGTCGACGAGTCGCGCCGGCGCGCCACCGTGCTCAACCACTCGGCGACGCACCTGCTGCACGCGGCCCTGCGCAGCGTGATCGGCGAGCACGTCGTGCAGAAGGGCTCGCTGGTCGCGCCTGACCGGCTGCGTTTCGACTTCTCGCACTTCCAGCCCGTCACCGCGGCCGAGCTAGCCACGATCGAGCGCATCGTCAATGCCGAGATCCGCGCCAACCACGGCGCCGAGATCCACCACATGGACATGCAGGAAGCGCTCGAGTTCGGCGCCCTCGCGCTGTTCGGCGAGAAGTACGGCGACCGCGTACGCGTGCTACGCATGGGCGGGACGTCCACCGAGCTGTGCGGAGGCACGCACGTGTCGCGCACGGGCGACATCGGGCTGTTCAAGATTCTTTCGGAAGGCGGCGTTTCCGCCGGCGTCCGACGCATCGAGGCGGTCACCGGGCAGGCCGCGCTGGATCACGTCGCGGCCGAACTGCAGCGGCTCGACGAGGCCGCGCGCCTGGTCGGCGCGCCGCGCGCGGAGGTGGCCGACAAGCTGCGTACGCTGATGGACCGGCAGCGTCGCCTCGAGCGCGAGCTCGAGTCGCTCAGGGCGAAGGCCGCGAGCGGCGCCACATCCGACCTCGGCTCCACGGCCATCGACGTGGACGGCATCAAGGTCGTCACCGCGCGCCTGGAAGGCTTCGATGCCAAGGCGCTGCGCGATGCGGTCGACAGGCTAAAGCAACAGCTGGTTGATGCCGTTGTTGTCCTTGCCGGCGTCCAGGATGGCAAGGCGTCGCTGGTGGCCGGTGTCGGCGGCAGTGCGCTCGGCCGGGTCAAGGCGGGCGACCTGCTCGGCCACGTGGCCCGACAGATCAACGGAAAGGGCGGCGGTCGTCCCGACATGGCGCAGGGCGGGGGCGAGGACGGCCCCACGTTGCCTGCGGCGCTGGCGGGCGTCGTCGATATGGTGAAGGAACGTACGAACGCTGCGGGAGTGTGACTTTCTTCCCACGCGTGCTGTCTCGCCGCCCGCTACCATGGCGGGCGTTTATGTCTAATTTGAGGCGCGATGCTCGACTGATCGCGCGCACCCGGCGGGCTGCCGGATCGAGGAGGTTGTAATGCTTATCCTGACGCGCCGCGTGGGCGAAACCCTGATGATCGGTGATTCGGTTTCGGTCACGGTGCTTGGCGTCAAAGGCAACCAGGTGCGGATCGGAATCAACGCACCCAAGGATGTCGCGGTTCATCGCGAGGAGATCTACCACCGCATCCAGCGCGGCGACGGGCGCGAGGAGTCGGCCGAGGGCACCGAAGGCTGACGCGTTGCCGTGAAACGGTCGAGCCGGTACCATTGCCGGCTCGCACGCCGTAAGCGAGTGTGTTCCCGGAGACGTGCCCGAGAGGCCGAAGGGGCTCCCCTGCTAAGGGAGTATGGGGTCAAAAGCTCCATCGAGGGTTCGAATCCCTCCGTCTCCGCCAGTCGTTGTTGTACCCGCCGAAAGGCGGTCCCGGATCGAAGCGGCAACGCGATCCGGACATGGGAAAAGCATTGACGCATCGGTGCATCGACGTCATAATTTTCCGACTACGCGCCCGTAGCTCAGCTGGATAGAGCACCAGGCTACGAACTTGGGGGTCGGAGGTTCGAATCCTTCCGGGCGCGCCAGATATGAAAGAGGTCGACGTGCATATGCCGTCGGCCTTTTTTGTTTTTCGGCGACAGGAATCCCGCGTCGTTGCACGTCGCGCGGATTGGAGATGCGCGCCGCGGGTGCATCGGTATTCGTGCGGTCCCGCCATGTCGACCGCCTGCACCGCGCATGCGGCGCGCGCGAAAGCATCGCCCGCGCTATGCCTGTCGTCTCGGTTCAAACCCGCGCGGCGAGGGCCCGCGCGACGGCATCGGGCGAGCGCATCCACGCGAAGTGGTCCGGCCGTGCGCCGAGTGCCCGGTCGTCGAGCACGCGGATGCTCGGGTCATGCGCACCGGTCTTGCCGAGGAGGTAGGCGAGCGAGCCCGCCGGT
>CAZNRZ010000045.1:0-15053 GCA_964575535.1 uncultured Lysobacter sp.
ATCGAAATGAATCCGCGTGTCTCGCGCTCGTCGGCGCTCGCGTCGAAGGCGACGGGCTTTCCGATCGCGAAGATCGCGGCCAAGCTCGCCGTCGGCTACACGCTGGACGAGCTGCGCAACGACATCACCGGCGGCGCCACGCCGGCCTCGTTCGAGCCTTCGATCGACTACGTCGTCACCAAGATTCCGCGCTTCGCCTTCGAGAAGTTTCCGCAGGCGGACGCGCGCCTGACCACGCAGATGAAGTCGGTGGGCGAGGTGATGGCCATGGGCCGCACCTTCCACGAGTCGCTGCAGAAGGCGCTGCGCGGGCTGGAAACCGGCAAGGTCGGCCTCGATCCCACCGGCCTGGACCTCTCGGATGACGAAGACCTCGCGAAGCTGCGCCGCGAGCTGAAGGAGCCCGGCCCGGAGCGCATGTTCCACATCGGCGACGCGTTCCGCGCCGGCATGAGCGTGGAAGACATCCATGCGCTCTCGCATGTCGATACCTGGTTCCTGGACCAGATCGAGGAGATCGTCGCCGCGGAAGCGGACGTCGCCACGGGCGGGCTCGCGTCGCTGGACGCGCGCCGCATGCGCGCGCTCAAGCGCCTGGGCTTCTCCGATGCGCGCCTCGCGCAGCTCACCGGCACCGACGAAGCCGCCGTGCGTGCGCTGCGCCGCGCTTTCGGCGTGCGCCCCGTCTACAAGCGCGTGGACTCCTGCGCCGGCGAGTTCGCCACGCCGACCGCCTACATGTACTCGACCTACGAGGACGAGTGCGAGGCGAACCCGAGCGACCGCCGCAAGATCATGGTGCTCGGCGGCGGCCCCAACCGCATCGGGCAGGGCATCGAGTTCGACTACTGCTGCGTCCACGCCGCCCTCGCCATGCGCGAGGACGGCTATGAAACCATCATGGTCAACTGCAATCCCGAGACGGTGTCGACGGATTACGACACCTCCGATCGCCTCTACTTCGAGCCGGTGACGCTCGAGGACGTGCTGGAGATCGTGGAGCTGGAAAAGCCCGCCGGCGTGATCGTGCAGTACGGCGGACAGACGCCGCTGAAGCTCGCGCAGGCGCTGGAAGCCAACGGCGTTCCGATCATCGGCACGACGCCCGACAGCATCGACCTCGCCGAGGACCGCGAGCGCTTCCAGAAGCTGGTCGACGCGATCGGCCTGCGGCAGCCGCCGAACCGCACCGCGCGCACGCCGGAAGAGGCGCTTTTGCTGGCGCGCGAGATCGGCTATCCGCTGGTCGTGCGCCCGAGCTACGTGCTCGGCGGCCGCGCGATGGAAGTGGTGCACGCCGAGGCGGACCTGTCGCGCTACATGCGCGACGCGGTGAAGGTGTCGAACGATTCGCCGGTGCTGCTCGACCGCTTCCTCGACCACGCGGTCGAGGTCGACGTGGACGTGATCGCCGACCGCGAGGGCAACGTGCTGATCGGCGGCGTGATGGAGCACATCGAGGAAGCGGGCGTGCATTCGGGCGATTCGTCCTGCTCGCTGCCGCCGTACTCGCTGTCGGCCGACACGCAGCGCCGCCTGCGCGAGCAGGTGGTCGCGCTGGCGCGTGCGCTGAAGGTCGTCGGCCTTATGAACACGCAGTTCGCGATCCAGCAGGAAGCCGACGGCGCGGACACGATCTTCCTGCTCGAAGTGAACCCGCGTGCTTCGCGCACGGTGCCGTTCGTCTCGAAGGCCATCGGCCTGCCGCTGGCGAAGATCGCCGCGCGCTGCATGGCCGGCATGACGCTGGCGGAGCAGGGCGCAACGAAGGAGATCATTCCGGACTACTACTCGGTCAAGGAAGCGATCTTCCCGTTCGCCAAGTTCCAGGGCGTCGATCCCATCCTCGGCCCGGAGATGCGCTCCACCGGCGAGGTGATGGGCGTGGGCCGCAGCTTCGGCGCGGCGATGGCGCGCGCGCACGAGGCCGGCGGCATCCGTGCGCTGGCGCCGGCCGGCAAGGTGTTCGTGTCGGTGCGTGATCCGGACAAGCAGCGGCTGCTCCCCGTCGCGCGCGACCTCGTGTCGCTCGGCTACACGCTGGTCGCCACGCGCGGCACCGCGGCGTTCCTGGGCGACAACGGCGTGGAGTGCGAGATCGTCAACAAGGTGATCGAAGGGCGGCCGCACGTCGTCGACCTGATCAAGAACGGCGAGATCGCCTACATCGTGAACACGACCGAGGGCCGCCAGGCGATATCGGACTCGTTCTCGATCCGCCGCGAGGCCCTGCAGCATCGCGTGACGTACTCGACGACGATCGCCGGCGCGCGCGCGCTGCTGCAGTCGCTTCCGTATCGCGACACCGGCCCGGTGTGGTCGCTGCAGGAACTGCACGCGAGCCTCCGCGCGGGCTGAGCCCTCCATGCGACCGGACGCGACGTGCGCCCGGTCGCGCAATTATCCCGGCGGACGCGGCACAATCGCCGAAGACTGGCCGGCCCACGCGCCGGCCCTCCAGAGGACATCCATGAGAGCTCCCATCACGGCGAAGGGCGCGCAGCGCCTGCGCGCCGAACTCGAGAACCTGAAGTCGGTGCAGCGCCCGGCAGTGATCAATGCGATCTCCGAGGCGCGTGCCCACGGGGATCTCAAGGAGAACGCCGAATACCACGCCGCCCGCGAACAGCAGGGCTTCATCGAGGGCCGCATCAAGCAGCTCGAAGGCGAGCTGTCGCATGCCGAGGTCATCGACGTGAGCAAGCTCAACGCCGGCTCCCGCGTGGTGTTCGGCGCGACGGTTGAGCTGGCCGACGTCGACACCGACGAGCAGAAGACCTACCAGATCGTGGGCGACCTCGAAGCCGACATCAAGCAGGGCCTCATCGCGATTTCCTCGCCCGTCGCGCGCGCTGTGATCGGCAAGCACGAAGGCGATGCGATCACGATCGAGGCGCCCGGCGGCACGCGCGAATACGAGATCGTGGGCGTGCGTTACATCGACTGACGATGGCGTCCGCCACGCTGCTGCTCCCGGCGCGAAGCCGTTTCGCCGGCGAGGCCCTGCCGTCCTCGCTCGCGAAGGCGCTTGGCCGTGCGGACGTGTCGCAGGGCAGTGGCGGCGCCGAATCGCTGTTCGACGTACTGCCGCGCGGCTGGCCGGCTGCTGCGGTGACCCGGCAGCGGGACCGCGGCGATGCGGCGGGCAGCGCCTGGGTACGCGCGGATCCCGCATTCGTGCGGCCCGACATCAACGGCGCACGGCTGCTCGCCATCGGCGAGGCGCTGGCGCTCGATGACGCGGACGCCGAAAGCCTGCTGCGCGCCCTGCGGCCGGTGTTCGGCGATTGCGGCATGCCGATCGAGGCGACCGCGCCCTCGCGCTGGTTCCTGCGCATCGAACCCGGTGCTCCGCTTCCGCATTTCGCCAGTCCCGACGAGGCGTTGGGCGCCGATCTGTTCGATCATCTTCCGCCTGGCGACGCGGGCCGTCGCTGGCGCGCGCTGCTCAGCGATGCGCAGGTGACGCTGCACCAGCATCCGCTCAACGCCGAGCGCGCGGCGCGTGGGCTGGCGCCGGTGAATTCCGTCTGGTTCTGGGGCGCGGGTCGTCTGCCGGACCACGTCGCGTCGCTGCATTCGCGTATCGCCAGCGACGACGAGGTCGTTGCGGCGTTCGCAGGCCTCGCCGGCGCGGCGATCCAGCCGCTGCCGGACGCATGGGAGGGTGTCGATGCGAGCGACGTCGCGTTCGATCTGCGCCATGCGCGCCGCTTCGACCTGCTCTGCAGCCGATGGCTCGAGCCGGCGCTCGCCGACGTCGCGCGCGGCCGCCTGCGCGCGTTGCGGCTGGTGTCCGACGACGGCGGGACGTACCTGCTGCGGCGGTCGCAGTCGCTGAGATTCTGGCGGCGTCCACTGCGCGGCCTGATCGAACGCGAAGACGCATGAGCCGCAGCGCCGCCCGACTCGTGCGTCGCCCGCCCGTCGCCCCCGGCGACTGGGCGTCCGCACTGCATCCCGTGCTCGCGCGCGTATACGCGCTCCGCGGTGCCGCGAGCATCGAACAGGCGCGGCCGCGCCTCGCGCATCTGGAGCCGCCCGACAGCATGGGCGGGCTCGACGAGGCCACGCGTCTGCTCGCCGAAGCGATGGCGGCGGACGCGCACATCGTCGTCGTCGGTGATTTCGACTGCGATGGCGCGACCGCCTGCGCGGTCGGCGTGCGCGGCCTGCGCATGCTGGGCGCGCGCCGCGTCTCGTATGCGGTGCCCAACCGCATGGTGCACGGCTACGGGCTGACGCCGGCGATGGTCGACGAACTCGCGCCGCTCGCGCCCGATCTCATCGTCACCGTCGACCACGGCATCGCCTGCCATGCGGGCATCGTCGCGGCCAAGGCGCGCGGCTGGCGCGTGCTCGTCACCGACCACCATCTGCCCGGCGAAACGCTCCCGCCGGCCGATGCGATCGTCGATCCGAACGTGCGTGGCGACCGCTTCGCCAGCAAGGCGCTGGCGGGCGTCGGCGTGATCTTCTACGTGTTGCTGGCGCTTCGCCGCCACCTGCGCGCGCAGGGCCGTTTCGGCGAGGGCGAGCCGGACCTTTCGTCGCTGCTCGATCTCGTCGCCGTCGGCACGGTGGCCGACCTCGTGCCGCTGGACGCCAACAACCGCGCGCTGGTCGCGGCGGGGCTGCGCCGCATCCGGCAGGGCCAGGGATGCGCGGGCATTCGCGCGCTGGCGGAGGTGTCGCAACGCGAGGAAGCGCGGCTCACCACCTCATGCATCGGCTACTCGATAGGCCCGCGCATCAACGCTGCCGGCCGTCTCGAGGACATGTCGCTGGGCATCGAATGCCTGCTCAGCGACGACCTTTCGCGCGCGCGCGAGATCGCGCGCATGCTCCACGAGATCAACGGCGAGCGCCGCGCGGTGCAGCAGCAGATGGTGGAGGAGGCGGAGCAGGCGCTGGCGCGTGTCGAGCTTCCCGGCGGTGCGCTGCCGCCGACGATCTGCCTGTTCGATCCGGACTGGCATCCGGGCGTCATCGGCCTGGTCGCGTCGAAGATCAAGGAGCGGCTGCACCGACCCGTGGTGGCGTTCGCACCGGCTGCTCCCGGATCCGCGATGCTGCGCGGTTCCGCGCGTTCGATCCCGGGCTTCCACGTTCGTGACGCGCTCGCTGCGGTCGCCGCCGCGCGTCCTGGGCTGATCGAGCGCTTCGGCGGTCATGCGATGGCGGCCGGCCTCAGCCTGGATATCGCGAACGTCGACACCTTCCGCGACGCGCTGCACGACTGCGCGGTCGGCCAGCTCACGCCGGAGCTGCTGCAGGCCGAGGTACTGAGCGATGGCGAGCTCGCCGCCCACGAGCTCAGCCGCGCCTGCGCCGAGGCCCTGCGCGACGGCGGCCCCTGGGGCCAGGCCTTCCCGGAGCCGCAGTTCGACGGCGAATTCCGCGTCGCCGGCACGCGCATCGTCGGCCAGCGGCATCTGCGGCTGGAGCTGCTGCTGGGGACGGCGCGCGTGAACGCGATCGAGTTCGGCGGGGCCGAGCGCGAATCGCCCGGCGAGCGCGTGCGCATCGCCTACCGGCTGGAGCCCGACGACTACCGCGGCGGCGACGCGATCCAGCTGGTGGTCACCCATCGCGAGCCCGCCTGACCGGCCGGTGCAGACGCCGCCCGGCGCCGGCCCTACAATGCGCGGCTCCGTTTTTCTTTGGCCGCCGGACATGATCGAGCTCAATCCCGTCCGCCAGCGAATCGCCGACCTCCGTGGCCGGCTGGATTCGCTCAGGGGGTATCTTTGACTTCGACCAGAAGGTCGAACGTCTCGAAGAAGTAAACCGGGAGCTGGAAAGCCCCGAGATCTGGAACAACCCGGAGAACGCGCAGGCCCTGGGCCGCGAGCGCGCGTCGCTCGAGAAGGTGGTCGTCGGCATCCGTTCGCTGACCGAGAGCCTGGTCGGCGCGCTCGAACTGCTCGAGCTGGCCGAGATGGAAGACGACGAGGACACCGCCAACGCGGTCGTCGAGGACGTCGAACGCTCCGCCAGGGACGTGGAAGCCCTCGAATTCCGTCGCATGTTCTCCGGCAAGATGGACGGCGCCAACGCGTTCGTCGACATCCAGGCCGGCGCGGGCGGCACCGAGGCGCAGGACTGGGCCGAGATCCTGCTGCGCATGTACCTGCGCTGGTGCGAGGCGCGCGGCTGGAAGACGGAGTTGATGGAAGCGAGCGGCGGCGACGTGGCCGGCGTGAAATCGGCGACCCTGCGCGTGGAAGGCGAGTTCGCCTACGGCTGGCTCAAGACCGAGACCGGCGTGCACCGCCTGGTGCGCAAGTCGCCCTTCGATTCCGACAACCGCCGGCATACCAGCTTCACGTCGGTATTCGTGTCGCCCGAAGTCGACGACAACATCGACATCGACATCAATCCCGCCGACCTCAAGACGGACGTGTATCGCTCGTCGGGCGCCGGCGGCCAGCACGTCAACAAGACCGAGTCGGCGGTGCGCATCACGCACGTGCCCACCGGCATCGTCGTGGCCTGCCAGACCGGCCGCAGCCAGCACCAGAACCGCGACAACGCGATGAAGATGCTGGCCGCGAAGCTGTACGAACTCGAGATCCAGAAGCGCAACGCCGAGCGCGATGCGGTGGAGGCCACCAAGTCCGACATCGGCTGGGGCAGCCAGATCCGCAACTACGTGCTCGACCAGAGCCGCATCAAGGACCTGCGTACCGGCATCGAGCGCAGCGACACGCAGAAGGTGCTCGACGGCGATCTCGACGAGTTCGTCGAGGCCAGCCTCAAGGCGGGGCTGGAGGCCGGCTCGAAACGCGTGGACGCGGTCTGAGCGACGCGCTAGGCGTCGAACCCCGCCCTCCGCTTTTCGATCCGATCCCGCTTCACACTGCCTTTCCGCCCATCATTCCAGCAGAGCCGGAGTGACCGGCGGCAACCGATGCGCACCGCCCGCGCGAGCGCATCGCATCGACAACCCCGCGAACCCGCAGCCATGACCGATACCGCGACGCCGCCGCCCGCCGACGAAAACCATCTCATCGCCGAGCGCCGGGCGAAACTCGCCGAGCTGCGCGGGCAGGGCATCGCCTTCCCGAACGACTTCAGGCGCGAGCATTACGCCGGCGATCTGCAGGCGCGGTTCGAGGACCGCGAAGCGTGGACGACGGAAGCGCTCGATGCCCATGCCGAGCGCGTGACGGTGGCGGGCCGCATCCTGCTCAAGCGGGTGATGGGCAAGGCCAGCTTCGTGCAGGTGCAGGACGAGTCCGGCCGCATCCAGC
The DNA here is from genome assembly GCA_964575535.1 of uncultured Lysobacter sp. Taxonomy (GTDB): domain Bacteria; phylum Pseudomonadota; class Gammaproteobacteria; order Xanthomonadales; family Xanthomonadaceae; genus Cognatilysobacter. Next base: position 7,257 of record CAZNRZ010000045.1, read on the forward strand.
TGTTCCTGCAGGCCAACGCGCTCGGCGAAACCTACGAGGCGTTCAAGGGCTGGGACGCCGGCGACATCGTGGGCGCCACGGGCGTGCTGACGCGCACGAAGACCGGCGAGCTCTCGGTGCGCGTCGACGCGCTGCGCCTGCTCACTAAGTCGTTGCGCCCGCTGCCCGACAAGTTCCACGGCCTGGCCGATATCGAGCAGCGCTATCGCCAGCGCTATGTCGACCTGATCGTCTCGCCGGAATCGCGCGACGTCTTCGTCAAGCGCAGCCGCATCGTGCGCGCCATGCGCGAATGGCTCGATGCGCGGCGCTTCCTCGAGGTCGAGACGCCGATGATGCATTACATCCCCGGCGGCGCGACGGCCAAGCCGTTCGTGACGCATCACAACGCGCTCGATCTGGAGCTCTACCTGCGCGTGGCGCCGGAGCTGTACCTGAAGCGCCTGGTGGTCGGTGGACTGGAGCGGGTCTACGAGATCAACCGCAACTTCCGCAACGAGGGCGTGTCGACGCGCCACAACCCGGAGTTCACGATGCTCGAGCTGTACGAGGCCTATGCCACGTACACGGAGATCATGGACCTCACCGAGGATGTGATCCGCCACTGCGCGCAGGAGGTGCTGGGCACGACGTCGCTCGAATGGGACGGCGCGCCCATCGAGCTGCGCCCGCGTTTCCGGCGCTGGTCGATGACCGATGCGGTGCTCGAGCACAATCCCGAGATCGCGCGCGACGACCTGCGCGACCTCGCCAGGATGCGCGCGCACTGCGAGCGACTGCGGATTCCCGTCAAGGCCGGCTATGGCTGGGGCAAGATCCTGCTGGAAGTCTTCGAGAAGACGGTCGAACACACGCTCATCCAGCCGACCTTCATCACCGATCATCCGGTGGAGGTGAGCCCGCTCGCCCGCGCCAACGACCTCGATCCCGAGCTCACCGATCGCTTCGAGCTGTTCGTCGGCGGCAAGGAGCTTGCGAACGGCTTCTCCGAGCTCAACGACCCCGAGGACCAGGCCGCGCGCTTCCTCGCGCAGGTCGAGGCGAAGGAGGGCGGCGACGACGAGGCCATGCATTTCGACGCCGACTACATCCGCGCGCTGGAAGTGGGCATGCCGCCGACCGGAGGCCTGGGCATCGGCATCGACCGCCTGGTCATGCTGCTGACGGATCGCGCTTCGATCCGCGACGTGCTGCTGTTCCCGTACATGCGGCCCGGGCAGGGCGGCTGACCCTCGGCTCAAGACCGGCATGGACGCCGCCGATAACCGGATCAGCCCGGTGCAACGCGCGCCGGCCAGCCGCGCTATCCTCGCCCCGAACCCGACGTCGGGGCGCCCGCCAACGGAAGGTCGCATGAACGTCGTCATCGTCGATGACCAGACCAGCGCACGCACCATGCTGCGCCACATCATCGAGGACATCGGCTCCGAGCTCGATGTGCATGACTTCGCGGATTCGCAGACCGCGCTGGACTGGTGCGCGTCGCACGATCCGGATCTTCTCCTGCTCGACTACCGCATGCCGGGCATCGACGGGCTGGAGTTCGCGCGCCGCTTCCGTCGGCTGCCGCGCCATCGCGACATTCCGATCATCCTGGTGACCGTGGTCGGCGACGAGCCGGTGCGCCAGGCCGCGCTCGATGCCGGCGTCATCGATTTCCTCGTCAAGCCCGTGCGCCCGCGCGAACTGCGCGCGCGCTGCCGCAACCTGCTGCAGCTGCGCCAGCAGTCGGAAACGGTGAAGCAGCGCGCGCTGTCGCTGGAGCATCGCCTGCAGGCCACGCTGCAGCAGATCGAGGAGCGCGAGCGCGAGACCCTGACCCGGCTGGCCCGGGCCGTGCAGTACCGCGACGGCGGCACGCATGGCGACCTGCGGCGCATGGCCGCGATCGCCGGCCTGATCGCACGTGGCGTGGGCCTGTTCGAGGACGAGGCGCGCCTGATCGAGCTGGCCACGCCGCTGCACGACCTGGGCAAGATCGCGCTGCCGGATGCGGTGCTGCAGAAGGCGGGGCCGCTGTCCGACGACGAGCGTGCGCTGGTGCGCAGCCATCCGCAGATCGGCCACGACCTGCTGGCCGGCGGCGGCAGCGCGTTTCTCGAACTTGCCGCGACGATCGCGCTGCGCCACCACGAGCGCTTCGACGGCAGCGGCTATCCGGACGGCCTGCGGGGCAACCAGATTCCGCTCGAAGCGCGGATCGTGGCGGTGGCCGACGTCTTCGACGCACTCATTTCCGAACAGCCCTACAAGCACGCATGGGAGGTCGATGCGGCGCTCGCGCACCTGTACGCGCAGCGGGGCCGGCTGTTCGACCCGCATTGCGTGCAGGCGCTGCTGTCGAGCCGGCGCCAGCTCGAGGCGATCTGCGCAGGGGCGGTGGTGCCGGGGGCGCTGTCGTGAACGCCGGCGTCACCTGGCTGCGTGCGCGGCTGGCGACGCGGCCGGACAGTGAACACGGCCAGGCGGCGGTGCGCATGGCGGTGCTGGCCGTCGTGCTGCTTTATCTGGTTGCAGGCGGCGGCCGCGCTTCGGATGCCTGGCACGACGTCATGGGCATGGTCGCGCTGGGCTTCGTCATCGGCAGCGTGATCCTCGCCTGGATCCTGGTCGACCCGCGCCGCAGCCACCCGCGGCGCCTGCTCGGCATGGCCGCCGACTACGGCCTCATGGCCGCCGCGATGATCCGCATGGGCGATCCCATCGCCTGGGTCTACGTGATCATCATGTGGGTGACGGTCGGCAACGGCCTGCGCTTCGGCAGCCGCTACCTCGCGGGTGCGGTGTTCGCGGCGATGTCGGCGTTCGGCCTGGTGCTGTGGCAGTCCCCGTACTGGCAGCAGAACCTGAGCCTTGGCATGGGCCTGCTGATCGGCCTGTTCGCGATCCCGATGTACCTGACCGGCCTGCTGCGCGACCTCACGCGCGCCACGGACGAGGCGCGTCGCGCGAACGAGGCGAAGAGCCGCTTCCTCGCGAACATGAGCCACGAGTTCCGCACGCCGCTCAACGGACTCGCCGGCATGACCGAACTGCTGTCGGCGACGCGGCTCGATCCCGAGCAGCGTGAATGCCTGGACACCATCCAGGCGTCCACGCGCACGCTGATGGGCTTGGTCGAGGACGTGCTCGACATCTCCGCGATCGAGGCCGGCAAGCTGCGGCTGCACAGCGCCGAGTTCGGCCTGCGCGAACTGGTCGATGGCGTGGGCCTCATCCTGGAACCGCAGGCGCGCGCGCGCGGCCTCGACTACCGCGTACGCATCGGCGACGACGTGCCCGCCGCCCTGCGCGGCGACGCCGGCCATGTCCGTCAGATCCTCATCAACCTGCTCGGCAATGCGGTGAAGTTCACCGATGCCGGTTCCGTGCGGCTCGACATCGAGCGCGTGCAGCACGACGAGCACCGCACCTGCCTGCGCTTCACCGTTACGGACACCGGCATCGGCATCCCCGACGACATGCGCCAGCGCCTGTTCGATGCCTTCGAACAGGCCGACATGGGCCTCGCACGGCGCCATGGCGGCACCGGCCTGGGCACGACCATCGCCAAGGGGCTCACCGAGGCGATGGGCGGCTCCATCGGCTTCGAGAGCAGCGAGGGGCGTGGCTCGCGCTTCTGGGTGCAGCTGCCGTTCCTGTCTGCCGTACCGGTGGCGCGCACCGCGGACGCCGCGCAAGCGCCTACCGATGCCGACGTGCCGGCCACTGCCAGCGTCCCCGGCGTCGCGCGCGCCGAGAACATCATCGAGTTCTCCAATCCCTTCCTGCGCCACCGTGCGCGCGTGCGCCCGATGAGCGTGCTCGTCGCCGACGACCACGCCGCCAACCGCATGGTGCTGCAGCGCCTGCTGCACAAGGCCGGCCACCGCGCGAGCTGCGTGGACGGTGCGGAAGAGGTGCTCGAAGCGCTGGTCGACGAGCGCTACGACCTCGTCATCGCCGACCTGCACATGCCGGGCATGAGCGGCGTCGACATGCTGCGCCAGCTGCGCCTGATGGAAGCGGGCACGGACGGTCGCACGCCCGTGGTGATCCTGAGCGCCGACGTCACGCCCACCGCGATCCAGGCCTGCCAGGACGCGGGCGCCTGGGGCTTCCTCGCCAAGCCGGTCTCCACCGCGCGCCTGCTCGACACGCTCGCGCAGATCGCCGATCAGGACCGCGGCGCAGGGCGCGGGCTGCGTGTCATGCCAGCGGCCGAATCGGCCCCGCCGCAGGGTGCGTTCGATCCGGGCGTACTCGACGAGCTCGCCGCGCTCGGCATGGGCGAAGTCTTCGAGCGCGAGTTCATAGGCCAGTGCCTGGGCGATGCCGAACAGGGCATCGCCGAGATCGCGCGCGCGGCCGCCAGCTCCAACTGGACCGCGCTTCGCGAGCATGCGCACGCCGTCAAGGGCGTGGCGGGCAACGTCGGGCTGACGCGCCTGTCGTCGCTGTCGGGGGAAATGATGCGCATGCCCGACTGGCAACTCTCCGGCGAATGGCGTCCGCGCGTCGAGGCGCTGCGGGAGCGCCTGGCGCAGGGACGCGGGATCCTCGCGGCCCGGCTTTCGGCCGAAGCCGATCGCAACGGGGCGGGTCGCCGCGGCGACTAGCCTTCAGCCGGCGGCGCGCCGGATCTGCGCGCGCACGATGCGTTCCATCGTCCTCAGCGAGCGCTCGCCGAGGTTGAGGGCCGCATCCACCCAGATCCCGGTGATCGCCATCAGCTCCTCGCGCGTCACCGGGTTGGCCACGCGGCGCACGCGGTTGAACGCGAGATGCGCATGCGGCGCGCGTTGCTCCTGCTGCACCAGCTCGCGCACCACGCGCTCGCCTTCGCCCTTCGGCGCGAGGATGTCGACGACACCCATGCGGTGAAGTTCGTCGGCGGGCAGGATCCGGCCCTCGAGGATCAGGCGTTCGGCCGCCTGCGGCGACATGCGCCGGCTCAGGAACGAGTACGCGCCCATGCCGGGGAAGAGGCCGAACAGCACTTCGGGCAGGCCCAGTTCGGCGCCTTCCTCCGCGACGATCACCTGGCAGGCCAGCGCGAGCTCCATGCCGCCGCCCAGCGCGTCGCCCTGCACCAGCGCGATGGTGCGCATGCCACCGCCGAGTCCATCGTGCAGCAGGTGCACGCCGTCGATGCATTTCGTGGCGTAGTCGAGCAGGCCGTCGCGATCGCCCGCGCGGATCAGCCGCGAGAACAGCGCGAGGTCGCCGCCGAGGTTGAACGCGCCGCGCGCATCGGACGCGAGGACGACGTGCCGCAGCGGATGGGCGACGGCCTGCGGGCCCGGCGTCGCCACCGCCGACAGCATCGACCACATGTCGTGCATCAGTTCGGGACGGAAGCATGGCCGCACGCCGCTGGCGTGATCGGCATGCATGTACAGCCAGTGGCTCGCGCCCGACGCATCCGCTTCGATGCGTACGGTGGGATGGACGCGTGCGCGATGCAGCGACTCGATGATGCTCATGTTGCGGGTCCTCGAAAGTGGACCGTCCGCGGGAGCTGGTGGGCGCGGGCGGTCGGATGGTGCCCACCGGGCGATCCTACACCGCGCCCGCATATGCAAAAGACAGGCCCCGCATCGCGGGGCCTGTCGTGTGGATCCGTCGGATTGCCGGCGCCGCCGTGGCGCCGCGCCGCATCAGGCGGGCGTCTGGTCCCGGAGCTCGCGTCGCAGGATCTTGCCGACGTTGGTCTTCGGCAGCTCGGTGCGGAATTCCACCTCGCGCGGCACCTTGTAGCTGGTGAGGTTCTCGCGCGCATGCGCGATCACCTGCTCGGCCGTCAGCGATGCATCCTTCTTGACGATCACGACCTTCACCGCCTCGCCCGACTTCTCGCTCGCGACACCGACCGCGGCCACTTCGAGCACGCCGGGCATCATCGCGATCACGTCCTCGATCTCGTTCGGATACACGTTGAAGCCGGAGACCAGGATCATGTCCTTCTTGCGATCGACGATGTAGAAGAAACCCTTCTCGTCCATGCGCGCCATGTCGCCGGTGTGCAGCCAGCCGTCGGCGTCGAGCACCTTGTCGGTCTCGTCGGGGCGGCGCCAGTAGCCGCGCATCACCTGCGGGCCGCGGATGCACAGCTCGCCGATCTCGCCCATCGGCAGCGGGTTGCCATCCTCGTCCTTGATGCAGGCATCGGTCGAAGGAATCGGAAGCCCGATGGAGCCGTTGTAATCCGCGAGGTCCATCGGATTGATGCACGCGGCGGGCGACGTCTCGGTGAGCCCGTAGGCCTCGATGAGCGTGCAGCCCGTGGCCTGCTTCCAGCGGTCGGCCACCGCGCGCTGCACGGCCATGCCTCCGCCCAGGGTGAGGTGCAGGCGGGAGAAGTCGATCCTGTCGAAGCCGGGCTGGTTGAGCAGGCCGTTGAACAGCGTGTTGACGCCCGTGATCGCCGTGAACTTGGTCTTCTGCAGTTCCTTGATGAAGGCCGGCATGTCACGCGGGTTGGTGATCATGTGGTTCAGGCCGCCGAACTTCATGAAGACGAGCCCGTTCGCCGTCAGTGCGAAGATGTGGTACAGCGGGAGCGCGGTGATGATCGTCTCCTCGCCGTAGCGCACGTTCGTGCCGATCCATGCCGAAGCCTGCTGCATGTTCGCCACGAGATTGCGGTGCGTGAGCATCGCGCCCTTCGCTACGCCGGTGGTGCCGCCCGTGTACTGCAGGAAGGCGAGATCCTCGGGGCCGATCTGCGTCGGCGTGAAGCGCAGCTGCGCGCCGCGCGCGAGCACGTCGTTGAAGCGTATGGCGCCCGCGATGTCGTAGTCGGGCACCATCTTCTTGATGTACTTCACCACGAAGTTGACGATGGCGCGCTTGGGGAAGGGCAGGCAGTCGCCGAGGCCCGTGGTGATGACGGTCTTGACCTGCGTATCGGCCAGCACGTCCTGCACGGTGTGCGCGAAGTTGTCGAGCACGAGGATCGCGACGGCGCCGGAGTCGACGAGCTGGTGGCGCAGCTCGCGCGCGGTGTACATCGGGTTGGTGTTCACCACCGTCAGGCCTGCGCGCAGGATGCCGAACGTCGCGATCGGGTACTGCAGGCAGTTCGGCATCATGATCGCGACGCGATCGCCGCGCTTGAGCTTGAGCTCCTCGAGCAGGTACGCGGCGAACTGCGCGCTGAGCCGGTCGACGTCGCCGTAGGTGATCGTGCGGCCGAGATTGGAGAACGCCGGGCGGTCGCGATACCTGTCGATCGCGTTTTCCAGCACGGAAACGATCGACGGATATTCGTCCAGGTCGATCTCGGCCGGCACGCCGGCGGGATAGCTGGCGAGCCACGGGCGTTCTTGCGTCATGCGATTCCCCTTTTCATCGCGTCCGTCGTGACCGCCGTATGCGGGCCCGTACAGTGCACCGGATTGGACCATAGCGCCTCGCGCACTATCAAGGCGACGGGCTGCGTGGAATGGGTTGTCGCAACGCACAAAAAAGGGGCGCCGGAGCGCCCCTTGATCGTCCTTCCGGATGTCGCGCCCGGCGTCAGGCGGCCTTGCGCGCAGCCAGCTGGCGAAGCACGTAATGCAGGATCCCGCCGTGGCGGAAGTACTCGACTTCCTTCGGCGTCAGCAGCAGCACGCGGACCTCGAAACGCTTCTCGCTGCCGTCGGCGCGACGCGCGATCACCGTCGCCGTCCTGCTTGCACCGTCCTGCAGGCCTTCGATGGCGATCGTTTCGGAGCCATCGAGGCCGTGCGTCTGCGCGTTCTCGCCCGGGTTGAACTGCAGCGGCAGCACGCCCATGCCGACCAGGTTCGAGCGGTGGATGCGCTCGAAGCT
>CAZNRZ010000046.1:0-1497 GCA_964575535.1 uncultured Lysobacter sp.
TCGGGCCGCTCGATCACGCCCCGCTCGGTCACGATCACGTCGATCAGCTCGTGCGGGGTCACGTCGAACACCGGGTTCCAGGCCTCGACCAGCTCCGCCGCCGTGCGCACACCGCCAAGCGAGAACAGTTCGGTCGGCTCGCGTTCCTCGATGTGGATGGCGTCGCCGTCGGGGGTTTCCAGATCCACCGTGGATGACGGCGCGGCGACCATGAACTTCAGCCCGTGGTGGCGCGCGGCGATCGCGAGCTGGTAGGTGCCGATCTTGTTGGCGGTGTCGCCATTGGCGCAGATGCGATCGGCACCGACGATCACCCACTGCACCGCGCCCGTGCGCATCAGGTGCGCGGCCGCGGCGTCGGCGATGAGCGTCGGCGTGATGCCGTCCTGCTGGAGCTCCCAGACAGTCAGGCGCGCGCCCTGCAACCACGGGCGCGTCTCGCCGGCGTAGACCTTGTCGATGCGCCCCTGCGCGACGCCCGCGCGGATCACGCCCAGCGCCGTGCCGAAGCCTGCCGTGGCGAGCGAACCCGTATTGCAGTGCGTGAGCACATGGCTGCCCGGCTCGATCAACGCGGCGCCGAGCGCTCCCATGCGACGGTTCGCGGCGAGGTCCTCCGTCGAGATCGCCTCGGCTTCCCGCACCAGCGCGTCGCGCCATCCAGCGCCGGCGTCCAGCAGCACGCGGCGCATGCGCGCGAGTGCCCAGGCGAGGTTGACGGCCGTCGGACGCGCCGCGTTGAGATGCGCGAATGCGGGCTCGAGACGGTCGAGCGCAGCGCGGCCGTCGGGCGCGTCCACGGTGCGCGAGGCCAGTACGGCGCCCCATGCCGCGGCGATGCCGATGGCCGGCGCGCCACGCACCGTGAGGTTGGCGATCGCCGCGGCGACCGCCTGGTACGTATCGCAGCGTATGTAGCCCACCTCGAACGGCAGGCGGCGCTGGTCGAGCAGTTCGAGGGCGTCGCCCGTCCAGCGGATCGGGCGGACGCGGTCGTAGCGGTCGAAATCGAGATCGGTCGAGGTCATCGCCCGATTCTAGCGGGACGGCTCGCGCTGCTCAGTCGTAGCGGCCGCCGCGCGCCACAACTTCGAACTCCGCGCGGCAACCCCGGTCGACCCACACGCGTCCGCGCTCGCGGCCCCAGCTGCGGCCCTCGATGCAGGCCGAGCGCGACAGTTGCCGTACCAGCCGCACGTCGCCACGCGAGCCGCTGTCGCAGACGCGATGGGCGCCATTCGACGACTCGCAGGTGAAGCGCCCGGAGGCCGGCGGCCCGTATCCGCCCCGGCCGTCGACGCGGAACTCGCCGCGACAGCCGCCGCTGACCCAGATGCCGCGCCCGTCCACGCCCCAGGACTGCCCGCGCACGCAGGCGCTGCGCGAGAGCTGGCGCACCAGCTCCGCGCGGCCGCCACGCGTCGGGCAATGGTTCCAGCGGCCGTTATCGGACTCGCAGCGGACGAACTCGTCGCGGCCACGCGAGTCGCGGTCGCG
>CAZNRZ010000046.1:1597-6528 GCA_964575535.1 uncultured Lysobacter sp.
GATCGCTGCTGCAATGGATTTCATGGCGGGCTCCGGTGTCGAAGCGACTGTATCCGCGGCGGATGAACGTAGCGGCGCTCGCGCGTGGCTCGGTGCGTCGTGCGCATGCTGCAGTTGCGAAGGATTCAGCCCTCAGGCCCGTGCGAAATCGAATGCCAGCACGTCGGCGATGCGCGAGGTACCCGTCATCGCCATCAGCAGCCGATCGACGCCCATCGCGACGCCCGCGCATGCCGGAAGCCCGGCCCCGAGCGCGGCAAGCAGGCGCTCATCGACCGGCAATTCCGGATCGCCGCGCGTGCGCCGAACCGTGTTGTCGCGCATGAAGCGACCGGCCTGCTCGGCGGCGTCGGTGAGCTCGTGGTAGCCGTTGGCGAGCTCCAGCGGGCCGAGGTAAAGCTCGAATCGCTCCGCGACCGGCGGGTCGCCCGTGCGCACGCGCGCGAGTGCGCATTGCGACGCGGGATAGTCGTGCACGATCGTCAGTGCATCCACATCGAAGCCCGGCTGGATGCGATGCGTCATCAGCAGGTCCAGCCAGTCGTCGCGCGTCAGGCCTTCGGGGTCGATGGCCACCTCGCCTAGTGCCGCGCGCAGTTCGTCGACCGGTGCGCGATGCGGATCGAGGCCGAGCGCATCGCGATAGACGTCGGCGTACGTCGTCTCGCGAACCGTCGCGCAGCGGCCGACGAGTGCGAGGCAATCGGCCACGAGCCCGGCCGTTTCCCGCGCCAGTGCGCGGTGGTCGATGCCGAGCCGGTACCACTCCAGCATCGTGAATTCGGGATTGTGGCGACCACCCGCCTCGCCGTCGCGAAAGACGCGGCCCAGCTCGTAGCAATCGCCCACGCCGGCGGCGAGCAACCGCTTGAGCGCGAATTCCGGCGACGTACGCAGCCACCGCGTGCGCGGCGCGCCGTCGACGCGGCCGCCGAATTCGAGATGGAACGAGGCGATGTTCGGCTCGGTGTTGCCGGCGCGCGACATCACCGGCGTCTCGACCTCGAGCACGCCGCGCCGCGCGAAGAAATCACGGATGGTGGCGTTGACGCGCGCGCGCAGGCGCAATGCATCGATCGTCGCGCTGGGCCGCCAGAGGCCGGCTTCCGGCGGCGTCACGAGCAGGGCGCCATTCGCTCGTGGGTGCGCGGCACGTCAACCACCGTGCGCATCGAGAAATGCGAGCAGCGCCGTCTCATCCCAGATCTCGATCCCCAGCTGCTGCGCCTTCTCCAGCTTCGATCCGGCGGCCTCGCCTGCCACGACGAAGCCTGTCTTCTTCGAGACGCTCGACGCCACCTTGGCACCCAGCGCTTCCAGCCGTTCGCCGGCCTGCTCGCGCGTCATCGCGGCCAGCGAGCCGGTGAGCACCACGGTGCGGCCGTCCAGCGGGCGTGCCGCGAGGGCCGCTGCGTCCGGGATGCGCGCGAGCAGCTCGCGTTGCGCACGCAGGGCGTCGACCAACAACGCCGCATTCGCGTCGACCGCACGCCATTCGATCAGCGATGCAGCGACTGCGGCCGGAATGGCGGCCGCTTCGAGCGTGGCGGCGTCGACCGTCGCCAGCGAATCGCCATCGCCGCAGGCGGTCGCGATCTGCTCGGCGCGGATGCGCGTGACTTTCGGAATCTCCAGATCGACCAGCAGCGTCGGCAGGTCGAGGCCTTCGCGCGCACGCGGCGATGGTGCGCCCGGTTCGGCCGGCGCGACGCCCCGCTGCAGCAGCACGTCGATCACCTGCTGATTGCCCGGCTGGTCGAAGAAGTGCCCCAACGCGCGCGCGACTTCGCCGCCCACGTCGGGCACGCGCTTGAACAGCGGCCACGGCAGGCGGCGGATGGTAGCCAGCGAGCCGAACCACGTGGCCAGCGCCTTCGCCGTGCTCTCGCCCACGTGCTCGATGCCGAGCGCGAACAGGAAACGCTCGAGCGTGGTGGCGCGGCTGCGATCGATCGCAGCCAGAAGATTCTCCGCCCAGCGCGTGGCGACCTTGCCCTTGCCTTTCGCCGTCGGCTCACCCGTGGCCTCGGGTTCGCGCGCGTCCGCGCGCTGTTTCATCTCCAACAGGTTCTCGAGCGTCAGCGCGTACAGGTCGCCGACCTGCTCGACGTAACCGAGGTCGCACAGGTCCTCGATGAGCCGGTCGCCGAGGCCCTCGATGTCCATCGCGCGGCGCGAGGCGAAATGACGCACGGCCTCCTTGCGCTGCGCGGGACACGCGAGTTCGCCCGAACACCGCCAGACCACGCCGCCTTCGTCGCGCACGATCTCCGAGCCGCAGGCCGGACAGGCCGTCGGCATGACCCAGCGCGATGTGCCCGCGGGCCGCCGCTCCTCCACCACGCGCACGATCTCGGGGATCACGTCGCCGGCGCGGCGCACGATCACGGTGTCGCCGATACGCACGTCGAGACGCTCGATCTGGTCGGCGTTATGCAACGTCGCACTTGCGACGACGACGCCCGCCACCTGCACCGGCTGCAGGCGCGCCACCGGCGTCGCCGCGCCGGTGCGGCCGATCTGGATGTCGATGGCGTCCAGCACCGTGCTCTGTTCCTGCGCGGGGAACTTGTGCGCGAGCGCCCAGCGCGGGGCGCGCGAGACGAAACCCATCTCGCGCTGCGCGGCGTAGTCGTCGAGCTTGTAGACGACGCCGTCGATGTCGAAAGGCAGCGACGCGCGGTGGGCACCGGTTTCCCGGTAATAGCCCAGCAGCCCGTCCAGCCCGCGCACGACCGCGTTCTGCGGGCTGACCGGAAGGCCCCAGTCGCGCAGCTGGCCGAGCGTACGCGAATGCGTCGGCGGCAGCGCGCCTTCGACCGCACCCACGGCGTAGGCGAAGAACGCGAGCGGGCGCTGCGCGGTGATACGCGGATCGAGCTGGCGCAGCGATCCGGCCGCGCCATTGCGCGGATTCGCCAGCGGCCGGGCGCCCTCGGCCAGTGCGCGCTCGTTGTAGGTACTGAAGGCCGCGACAGGCATGAACACCTCGCCGCGCACTTCGAGGACGCGTGGCCAGTCGTTGCCGTGCAACTCGAGCGGAATACTGCGGATCGTGCGCACGTTGGCGGTCACGTCCTCGCCGGTGGCGCCGTCGCCACGCGTGGCGGCGGTGACCAGTCGGCCGTGCTCGTAACGCAGGCTTACGGCAAGGCCATCGAGCTTGGGCTCCACCGAGAACGCCGGCTCGCGCTGGTCCAGCACCTGCTCGATGCGACGCACGAAATCGGCGACTTCGTCATCGGCGAAGGCATTGGCGAGCGACAGCATCGGCACCGCATGCGGCACCGGCGCGAACGCGGACGCGGGCGTGGCGCCGACGCGCTGCGTGGGTGAGGTTTCGCTGGCGAGCTCGGGATGCGCGGCTTCGAGCGCTTCGAGCTCGCGCAGCAGCCCGTCGTACTCGGCATCCGTGATCGAGGGATCGTCGAGCACGTAGTAGCGATGGTTGGCCTCGTGGAGGAGGCGGCGCAGTTCCTCTACGCGACGCGCGGGGTCGGCCATACGCGGTCAGCGGCCCTCGCGCGAGCGCTCGGCGAGCCAGTCGTGGACGGTCTGCGGCACGTCGCGCTGCGCACGCCCCGAAACATAGATGCCGATGTGGCCGCCGCGGAAGGCGAACTCGGTGTAGTCGCGCGTGCCGACGAGTTCCTTCATCGGCTTCGATGCCGAAGGCGGCACCAGGTGATCCTGCGTGGCGTGGACGTTCAGCACTGGCATGGCGACGTTGCGCAGGTCTACGGCGCGCTCGCCGATGCGCACGCTGCCCTTCACCAGCCCGTTGTCCTGGTAGAACTGCTTGATGAACTCGCGAAAAGCTTCGCCGGCGAGGTCGGGCGAGTCGAAGATCCACGTTTCCATGCGCAGGAAATCTTCCAGCGCGCGCTTGTCGTCGAGGATGTCCACCAGCCCGACGTACTTCTGCACCAGCAGTCGCCACGGCTTGAGCGTGAGGTAACACCAGTTCATGACGTCGGCCGGCACGTTGCCCAGCGTGTCGACCATCAGGTCGACATCGAGCTGGCGCGCCCAGCCGGCGAGCATGTTGTCCGGGGTGTGGAAGTCCACCGGCGTGACCATGGTGACGAGGTTGCGCACCTTGGCGGGATTCAGCGCCGAATAGCAGAGCGAGAACGTGCCGCCCTGGCAGATGCCGAGCAGGTTCACCGCGTCGACGCCGTGGCGTTCGCGGAGAAAGTCGACCGCGCCGCCCAGGAAGCGCTCGATGTAGTCCTCGAGCGTGAGATAGCGATCCGAGCGGTCGGTATAGCCCCAGTCGATGATGTAGACGTCCTGCCCGCGCTCGAGCAGCCCGCGCACGATCGACTTGTCGCTCTGCAGGTCGACCATGTACGGGCGGTTGACCAGTGCGTAGCAGATCAGCAGCGGCACCTTCTCGCGCGCCTCCGCGTTCTCGCTGCGGAAGCGGTACACCGCGACCTTGCCGTCGCGCCAGACTTCCTCGCGCTGGCTGGCGCCGATGTCCACGCGGTCGAGCGAGCGCAGCGTTTCCATGCCCGCCTGCAGCTTGGCCTGCGTCTGCAGCGCCTCGCGCGTGAGCGCTTCCAGGCCCATCTGCAGCGGTGAAGGATTGAAGGCGGCCATCAGCGCTTCCTCGACGTCTTTGCAGGCTTGTCCGGCGTGCCGGCCTTGCCTCGCGACCCGGTCGACGCCGACGCCGCGGCCGCCGGATCCGCATCGGCTTCGGGCGTCGCGGCTTTCGCCGGCGTCGCATCGAGCCGTTCGCGCAGGCGGCGCAGCTCGCGCTGCAGCTCGGCGATCTTGCGATGCGCGGCATCGACCTCGCCGCGCCCGGGAATACCCCACTGCGCGCAGGCCAGCTCGACTTCCTGCTGTGTCGCCGCACGCAGGCGCATCTGCGCGTTGACGTAGTCGCCGAACGCGCGCTGGAAGCGCTCGCCCAGCGCGAT
>CAZNRZ010000046.1:6628-14828 GCA_964575535.1 uncultured Lysobacter sp.
CCGAAGCCCGCGGCTCCGAAAGGCGCTGTCGACATGGGCTTCTCCTGCGGAACGCGGATGATAGCAATGGCCGCGGTGACGCCTCGTCAGGGTTTGGGGATGCGCACCGTCTTGCTGATCATCAGCGAGCCCGAGACCGCGAACAGCAGCACCAGCGGATGCAGCTCCCAGGGCCCGAGGCGGATCACGCCTAACCAGACCGCGTCGCCGATGCGGCCTGTCATCGCGGCGGCGGCGAGCACGCCAACCAGCACCAGGCTCGTCGGAATCGGCGTGCCCTCGAAATACGGCACCTTGTCGCCCTCGCCCGCCAGCTGTTCGGCGGTGACGTTATAGCGGGCGAGACGGCTCACGCCGCAGCCGACGAAATAGCTCAGCACGATCCAGTCCCAGCCGCCCTGCAGCCCGCACGCATAGGCGAGCGCGGCAGGCGCGACACCGAAGGAGATGACGTCGGCCAGCGAGTCGAGTTCGCGCCCCAGCGTCGATGCCGACTTGCGCCACCGCGCGACGCGACCATCCAGTGCGTCGAAAATGAAGGCCAGTGGAATGAGCGACATTCCGACGAGCAGGTGGCGCACGTTGCCGTCCTGCAGGAAGCGCATCGCCGCGAATACCGCGCCAGTGCCGCAGAACGCGTTGGCAAGCGTGAACCAGTCCGCAAGATGGAAGTCGCGGATCATCGAAAAGTGGCGTTTCATGCGGCTGCGCTCCGGTGCGTGCGCGGCCAGCCTGCCAAACAAACTGTGAAGCAGGCAACACTGCGCCACGAACCCGAACAGGGGGGCCGGTGACGCATCGCGTCACCCGTGATCGCGGCCCCGGTTTGACCTGCAGCGTCACGCGACCATGCCGCCCACTGGAGGGGGATCCAGAGGAAGGACATGAAGCGTTCGATGTATGCGGTGCGCCGTGCGCGCGCCCTCCCGCGTGCGGTTTTCTGGGCACGCAGCCGTCCGGTACACGCAGGCACCACGCTGGCGCAGCGCTATGGCGACGGGCGTCGCATCCTGGCGCAGCCGTTCCAGCGCAGCGTCGTCGACGAGGCCTCGCAGGACAGCGCCGGCACGGGCCGGATCTCGACGGCTGATGTGCTGACGCTCGCGCCCGCGCCGTTCGCGGTGCGCATGCTGCGCAACCTCAGCTTCGGGCCGACTCCCGGCGCCATCGCCGAGTTCAACGCGCTGGGTTCGACCGACGCGCAGCGGCTCGCGAACTGGGTGGACTGGCAGCTCGACTGGCGCAACGTCGACGACGGCGCGCTCGATGCGCGCATCGCCGCGCAGGACTACGGCACGCTCTCGAAGTCGATCCAGCAGCTCTGGGCCGACCACATCGTCCCGAACCCGGATTATCTGGTGCGCCTGCGCCCGGCCTTCGAGATCCAGCGCCTGCAATGGGTGCGCGCCACGTTCTCCAAGCGCCAGCTGCGCGAGATGGTGGTGGCGTTCTGGCACAACCACTTCAACGTGCAGGCCACGCACTGGTCGGCCGGCCCGCTGTTCGTGCACTACGACCGCGACGTGATCCGTCCGAACGCGCTGGGCAACTTCCGCACGATGCTCGAAGCGGTGGCGACCAGCCCGTCGATGCTGTTCTATCTCAACAACAACTCGAACACGAAGCAGGGCCCGAACGAGAACTGGGCGCGCGAGCTGATGGAACTGCACACGCTCGGTGCGATCCACTATCACGGCTTCGCCGACCCGGCCACGCTGCCGCGCGACCCCGTCGACCCGGCCTTCCCCGCCGGCTACACCGACATCGACGTCTACGAAGTCGCCCGCGCGTTCACCGGTTGGACGCTCAAGGAAGGCCACTGGCAGTTTCCGGCCGAATACGACGGCACCTTCGTCTACCGTCCGACATGGCATGACACCGCCGCCAAGGCGGTGCTCGGCGTATCGATACCCGCGAACCAGGCCGCGATGAAGGACGGGCGCGACGTGCTCGACCGGCTCGCCAGCCACCCGGCCACCGCGCGCTTCGTCTGCGGCAAGCTGATCCGCCGCTTCGTCACCGACACGCCGCCGGCCTCGCTCGTCGCCAGCGCCGCGCAGGTGTTCCGCCAGAACTGGCAGGCGCCCGACCAGATCGAGCGCGTGCTGCGCCACATCCTCAATTCCACGGCGATGTACAACACGTGGGGGCAGAAGGTACGCCGCCCGTTCGACGCGCTGGTCGCGGCGCTGCGCGCGGGTGGCTCGGACTGGACGCTGCGCATGGGCACGGACGGCGACAGGTCGAGCCATTTCGTCTGGCTCGCCGGCCTCACCGGCCACACGCCCTTCAACTGGGCGCCGCCGAATGGATTTCCCGACGTGGCGGGTGCGTGGTCGGGCTCGAGCTCGATGGGCATGACGTGGAAGATGCTCAACTGGCTCACGGAGACCAACGACAACGGCGCGCCGCTGTTGCCGATCATGCAGCTCAGCCGCGCGAACGTGCCGGCCTGGACCGCCAATGCACTGGTCGACTACTGGTGCACGCGCCTGCTCGGCTACCTGCCGAGTGCCGAGCGCCGGCAGACGCTGGCGAAGTTCCTCGCGCAGAACGGCGATCCGGCCAACTACCGGATCGAGGACACCGATGCCTGGGCCGCCAACGACCTCAAGCGTCACTACAACCATCAACGACTGCGCAGCATGGTCACGCTGATCCTGCTCTCGCCCGAATTCATGAGCCGGTGACGTCCATGCACATGCCCCGCATCACCCGCCGCCAGTTCCTCAAGGGCTGCAGCGCCGCCGCCGCGACCGCCGCGGTCGGCCCCAGGCTGCTCTTCGGCCCCGACGCGCACGCGCAGTCCGCCGGCACGTCCGACACCGTCGTCGTGCTGTTCCTGCGCGGCGCCATGGACGGGCTCAATTTCGTCGTGCCGATCGCGGGCGCCGATCGCACGCACTACGAAACCGCGCGGCCGACTCTTTCGATCGCCGCGAGCGGCGCCTATGGCGCGCTCCCGCTCACGCTCGCCGGCGATACGGCCAGCGGCTTCGGCCTGCATCCGTCGGCGACGGGCCTGCGCGATCTGTGGCAGTCCGGACGCCTCGCGATCGTGCATGCCAGCGGCATCCTCGGCTCCGCGTCGCGCAGCCACTTCGACGCGCAGATGGCGATCGAGCGCGGCCTCGCCGCCGGCACCACGTCGGGCTGGCTGGCCCGCGCGATGGCGCAGGACGGCGCGGCCGGCGGCGTCATGCCGGCGCTGTCGGCCGGCTATAACCCGCCCACCTCGTTTGCCGGCTCGTCCGCGCCGATCGCGATGGACAATCCGGCCGACTTCCGCCTCAACCACGGCGCCTGGGCCTGGCAGACGACGAAGGCCGATTCGCCCGTCGGCCACGTCGGCCTCAACGAGACGCTGGACAGCCTGTGGAATGGCGGCACGGGCCTCGAAATGGCCGGTGCGCGAACCGATGAAGCGCTTCGCGTGATCGCGCGCCAGGCCTATTCGCCGGTGCCCGCAGGATGGCCGGCCACCACCATCGCGCGCCAGTTGTGGACAGTCGCGCAGTCGATCCGGTTCGGCATCGGCCTGCGCTATGCCACGGTCGATCTCGGCGGCTGGGACACGCACGACGGCCAGGGCACTGCAGGCTCTGGCTATCACTACTACCAGAACAAGATCGCGGAGCTCTCGCAGGCGCTGTCGGCCTTCCAGGCCGAGCTCGAGGCCAGCGGGCTGGGCGGGCGCGTGACGACGATCGTGCAGTCGGAATTCGGGAGGCGGGTGAAGCAGAACTCCGCCGGCGGTACCGACCATGGCTACGGCGGCCCGATGCTGGTGATGGGCGGCAGCGTGGTCGGCCGGCGCTTCTATGGCACGTGGCCGGGCCTCGCGCCTGCCGCGCTCGCCGCCGCCAACGGCGACGTGCCGGTGACAACGGACTACCGCCGCGTGCTCTCCGAAATCCTCGTCAAGCGCATGGGCGTGGCGAACATCGACGCGGTGTTCCCGCAACTCGCGTACTCGCCGCTGGGGCTGATGCAGGGCGCGGCGGCCGCGGGCGCGATGGCGATGTCTGCCGCGGCGTCGAACGAGAGTGGCACGCCGGTGCAGACCGCCGAGGATCTCGCGATGGAACGGCAGCTGCGCGCGCGCGGCTCCTTCCGCGACCAGGTGCTGCGCCGCCACTTCTGACGCATCCCCATTTGCTGCGCGCAAACAAAAAGCGGGCCTTTCGGCCCGCTTTCCGTATGCGGCATGAGCGACGCGGCGTTACTCGGCCGGCGTGCCCTCGCCTTCTTCCACGGCCTTCATCGACAGGCGGATGCGGCCCTGCTTGTCGACTTCCAGCACCTTGACCTTGACCACGTCGCCTTCCTTGAGCTTGTCGGAGACCTTCTCGACGCGCTCGTTGGAAATCTGCGAAACGTGCACGAGGCCGTCCTTGCCCGGCAGGATCGTCACGAACGCACCGAAGTCCATGATCTTGGCGACCTTGCCCTCGTAGATGCGGCCCGGCTCGACGTCCGAAACGATCTGGTCGATGCGCGCCTTCGCGGCCTGCGCGGCGGCGGCGTTGACCGAGGCGATGACGATCGTGCCGTCGTCCTGGATGTCGATCTGCGTTCCCGTCTCCTTGGTGATCGACTGGATGGTCGCGCCACCCTTGCCGATGACTTCGCGGATCTTGTCCGGGTGGATCTTCATCGTGAGCAGGCGCGGCGCGTACTCGGACAGCTCGGTGCGCGGCGCGGACATCGCGTTCGCCATCTCGCCGAGGATGTGCAGGCGGCCTTCCTTCGCCTGCGCCAGCGCGATGCGCATGATCTCCTCGGTGATGCCCTGGATCTTGATGTCCATCTGCAGCGCGGTGATGCCTTCCGCGGTGCCGGCCACCTTGAAGTCCATGTCGCCGAGGTGATCCTCGTCACCGAGGATGTCGGAGAGCACGGCGAAGTCGTTGCCTTCCTTGATCAGGCCCATCGCGATGCCCGCGACCGGTGCCTTGATCGGCACGCCCGCGTCCATCAGCGCCAGCGACGAACCGCAGACCGACGCCATCGACGACGATCCGTTCGACTCGGTGATCTCCGACACGACGCGGATGGTGTACGGGAACTCCTCCATCGTCGGCATGACGGCGAGGATGCCGCGCTTGGCGAGGCGGCCGTGGCCGATCTCGCGACGCTTCGGGCCCATCATGCGGCCCGTCTCGCCCACCGAGTACGGAGGGAAGTTGTAGTGGAACAGGAAGTGTTCCTTGTACTCGCCCGAGACGGCGTCGATGATCTGGCCGTCGCGCGCCGTGCCGAGCGTGGCCACCACGAGCGCCTGCGTCTCGCCACGGGTGAACAGCGACGAGCCGTGGGTGCGCGGCAGCACGCCGACCTTCGAGCTGATCGCGCGGACAGTGGTCAGGTCGCGCCCATCGATGCGCTTGCGGGTGCGCAGCACCGACTCGCGCATGGTCTGGTATTCCTGCTCGCCGAACTCCTTGGCCATCTCGGCGCTGTTCCAGCCGTTGGCTTCGGTATGCGGCTGCAGCATCTCCATCGCCGCCTTCTTCAGCGTCTGGATGGACGTGCGGCGCTCGGCCTTGTTGACGATCTGGTAGGCCGCGCCCAGGCGCTCGCCGATGGCGTCGCGCAGCGC
Organism: uncultured Lysobacter sp.; assembly: GCA_964575535.1. GTDB lineage: Bacteria > Pseudomonadota > Gammaproteobacteria > Xanthomonadales > Xanthomonadaceae > Cognatilysobacter. The sequence continues at coordinate 12,231 of CAZNRZ010000046.1, forward strand.
GCCGATCATCGACTCGTTCTTCGCAGGAGCTTCCCAGTTCCACGACTGCGTGCCGGCTTCGGCGACCAGCTCGTTGATCGCGGCGATCGCGACCTGCATCTGCTGGTGGCCGAACATCACCGCGCCGAGCATCACGTCTTCAGAGAGCACGTTGGCTTCGGATTCGACCATCAGCACCGCGTCGCGCGTACCTGCGACGACGAGCTCGAGGTCCGATTCCTTCAGCTGTGCGGCCGTCGGGTTGAGGATGTACTGGCCGTTCGCGTAGCCGACCTTGGCCGCGCCGATCGGGCCCTGGAACGGGGCGCCGGTGAGCGCCATCGCCGCGGACGCGCCCAGCAGCGCCGGGATGTCGCCATCGATTTCCGGGTTCAGCGAGACCACCGTGGCGATGATCTGGACTTCGTTCTTGAACTCTTCCGGGAAGAGCGGACGGATCGGGCGATCGATGAGGCGCGAGATCAGCGTCTCCTTCTCGGTCTGCCGGCCTTCGCGCTTGAAGAAACCGCCCGGAATGCGGCCACCGGCGTAGAAACGCTCCTGGTAGTCGACGGTGAGCGGGAAGAAGTCCTGGCCTTCACGTGCCGTGCGGGCCGCGACGGCCGAAACGAGCACTACGGTGTCTTCGATCCGCACGAGAACCGCGCCGCCCGCCTGGCGGGCAATTTCGCCAGTCTCGAGCGTGACCTGATGGGCGCCGTACTGGAAGGTCTTGGTAATTTTCGCCACGTTGTGTGATCCCTTGTATCGCTTGGTTTCGTCCGGAGCCCCTGCCCCGGCCGGTGCATCTGCATGTCCAAAAACAAACCGCGGCGCATCACTGCGCCGCGGCGGGTATCTCTCTTAGCGGCGCAGACCGAGCTTCTCGATCAGGGCCTTGTAGCGCTCGTTGTCCTTGCGCTTGAGGTAGTCGAGCAGGCTGCGGCGGCGGTTGACCATCTGCAACAGGCCGCGACGGCTGTGGTGGTCGTGCTTGTGCAGCTTGAAGTGTCCGGTGAGCTGCTCGATGCGGGCGGTCAGCAGGGCGACCTGTACTTCGGGCGAGCCGGTGTCGTTGGTGCCACGGGCGTGTTCGCCGATGACTTTTGCGGTATCGATGGACATCAGGTTTCCTTGAGTCGCGGAGCCTGCAGAAACGCCGCAGCACGCAAATCGCCGTGCTGGCGTACCGCATGGTCCGCCGGGTTGCTTGAAGGGTGCCGAAAAGGCGCGCGTAGTGTAGCGGCGCACCCCCCTTCCAACAAGGCGAGGAAGCGGCCGGCCGCTAGGCGGTCGCTGGCGCCAGGACGAAGAGCCGCTGCGGGAGCAGGCGCCCCGCGTCCATGCGGGCAAGGCCGAGCGGCAGCGCGTCGGGCCCATAGACGGCGACCGTGCCGTCATCCGCCGCCGCGGCCATTACCTCGACCGTCTGCCCGTGACCGAAACGGCGCGTCGCCTCGGCATCGAGGTGAACGGCAGTGAAGCCGGTCAGCCCTGCCGCGATCGGCAGCAGCCGCTCCAGCGGAGGGTCGCCGTCGCCGGCTTCGGCCTGGAGTTCGTCGAGCGTGACCATGGCCGGTTCGCGGAAGGGGTCGACCCAGAGCCGCCGCAGCGACACGACATGCGCGCCGCAGCCGAGCGCCTCGCCCATGTCGCGCACGAGGCTGCGGACGTAGGTTCCCGAGCCGCACTCGACATGCAGACGCACCATGTCGCCCGATCGATCCAGCACGCGCAGCTGGTGGACGTCGACTTCGCGCTCAGGCGCTTCCACCGGCAGGCCCCTGCGCGCCAGGGCGTAGAGCCGCTCGCCGCCCTGCTTCAGCGCCGAGTAGACGGGCGCGCGCTGCAGGATCCGCCCGCGCAGCGGCTGGAGCGCGGACTCGAGCGCGGCGTCGTCGATGGCCGGAACCGACCGCTCGCGCAACGGGGCGCCGTCGGCATCGTCGGTGTCGGTGGTGAGGCCCAGGCGCGCGACCGTCTCGTAGGCCTTGCGCGAACCCAGCAGCAGCCCGGCGATCTTGGTCGCCTCGCCGAAGCAGACCGGCAGCAGGCCCGTCGCCAGTGGATCGAGGCTGCCGGTGTGGCCGGCCTTCTCGGCGCGGTAGAGATGCCGTACCCGTTGCAGCGCCTGGTTCGAACTCATGCCCGGCGGCTTGTCCAGCAGCAGGATGCCGTGGAGCGGCCGGAACGTCGTCCTGGTCTTCTTCACCGCGTGGCGCCGCTCAGTTGGCGCCGGGCTCGTCGTCCCCGTCGAGCCGCGGATTTTCCTGCAGCAACTGCTCGATGCGCTCGCCGCGATCGAAGGAGGCGTCGTAGTGGAAGTGCAGTTCCGGCACGTGGCGCAGCTTCATGGCCCGCGCGAGTTCGTAGCGGATCTGCTTGGCGGCGTCCTTCAGGCCCTTGAGCGCTTCCGCCGCACGCTCCGGCTGCAGCGCGGTCACGAAGACCTTCGCATGGGCCATGTCGCGGGTGACCTCGACGTCGGAAACGCTGACCGAGGGCAGCGCGAGTTCACGCACCGCTTCGTGCACGAGCGTACCCAGCTCGCGACGGAGCTGGGCGGAAACGCGGTCGGTGCGGTGGAAGCTCTTGGAGGGCACGGGATTCGGGATTCGG
>CAZNRZ010000047.1:0-14306 GCA_964575535.1 uncultured Lysobacter sp.
CTTCGGCCAGCGCGGTGATGACGCCCTCGCCCACGCCGGCGCTGCGGCGGCCCTCATCGACCACGATGATCCGCTTCGCATCGCCCGCCTGCGCGACGATCCATGCATCGTTGAGTGGCACCAGCCAGCGCAGGTCGAGCACGCGCACCTTCCACCCGTGCTGCTCTTCGATGCGCCGCGCCGCACGCAGGCTCATCGGCACGCCATTACCGTAGGTGACGATGACGAGGTCGTCGCCCTCGCCGTAGGCACGCCCTTCGCCCAGCGTCATCGCCTCGCCCTGCGCGGGATACGACGTCAGCCACAGGCCGTCGCCCGGCTCGTACAGATCCTTGGTCATGTACAGCGCGATCGGCTCGAGGAAGATGCTCACGCGGCCGTCCACCTTCGCCAGCGCGGTCAACGTGCGCAGCATCGTCGCCGCGTCGTCGCCGCGCGACGGACAGCCGACGACCAGGCCTGGAATGTCGCGCAGCGCGGTGATCGAATTGTCGTTGTGGAAATGGCCACCGAATCCGCGCTGGTAGCCGAGGCCCGCCATGCGCACGACCATGGGGTTGCGGAACTGGTCGTTGCTGAAGAACTGCAGGCTCGACGCCTCGCCGCGGATCTGGTCGCCGGCGTTGTGGAAGTAGGCGAGGTACTGGATCTCGGGCACCGGCAGCATGCCCATGTTCGCGAAGCCCTGCGCCAGGCCGAAGATCATGGTTTCGTCGAGCAGGGTGTTGAACACGCGACGCGCGCCGAAGGCCTTGTGCAGGCCGCGGGTGACCGTGTAGACGCCGCCCTTCTGCGCCACGTCCTCGCCGAACAGCAGCGTCTCCGGATACTTGGCGAACAGGTCGTGCAGTGCGTTGTTGATCTGGATCGCCAGATGCCGCGGTGGCTGGTTCTCCGGCAGTTTCGCCTCGCTGCCGAAGACCTCGACGCGCCGCTGCGCGTCGGGCGCGCGCGCGGCTTCCGTGTGCACTGCATCGGGCGTGTAAGGCGCGAGCGGCGCGACCACCTCATCGAGCGTCTTCAGGCGCGGCCGGCTGTCGGCGTCTTCCGCCGCCGCGAAACACTTCTTCCGCGTCGCCTCGTAGAGATCGACGATCTCGTCCTTCGACATCAGCCCCGATTCGAGCGCGATCGCCGCCGAGCGCAGCAGCGGGTCGGTCGCCTCGACCGCACACAGCTCCTCGATCGGGCGCCATTCGATCTCGAAGTCGGTGCCCGCATGGCCCATGATCCGCGTCGTGCGCAGGTGCAGGAACGTCGGCCGGCGCGTGCGGCGGCAATGCTCGACCGCGCGTTGCACGTCGCCATAGCCGTTCGCGAGATCCAGGCCGTCGGCGAAGAAGTAGTCGAGCCCGGGCATCTGCCGGAAGCGGTTGGCGATCCAGCCCGTGGGCGTCTTCACCGAAATGCCGATGCCGTTGTCCTCGCAGACGAACAGCACGGGCGCGGGCAGCTTCTGGTAGGCGGTCCAGGCGGCCGCGTTGAACGCTGTTTGCGCGGTTGCGTGGTTGGCCGAGGCGTCGCCGAACGAGCAGATCGCGATCGAGTCGTCGGGAATGGGCAGCGCGTGGCCGATGCGCCGCGCGGTCTCGATCGCGACCGCCGTGCCCAACGCCTTGGGCAGGTGCGAGGCGATCGTGGACGTCTGCGGCAGCACCCACAACGGCTTGCTGCCCCAGACCTTGTGGCGCCCGCCGCTGGCGGGATCCTCGGCGCTCGCCGCGAAGCTCAGCGCCGAATCCATCACCGGATCCATGCCCGGCAGCTTGCGGAAGCGCTCGGCCATGAAGCCGCCGGAGCGGTAGTGCAGGAAGGCAGGATCGGTATGGCGCGCGAGCCGCGCAACCATCGCATTGCCTTCGTGCCCCGAACTTCCGATCGTGTAGAAGACCTTGTTCTGCACGCGCAGCACGCGCGCCATCAGGTCGAGGTGGCGGCTGATCAGCTGCGACTCGAACAGCTCGCGAAAGCCCTGCGCATCGAGCGCGCTACCCTCGAGGATCGCCTCGCCCGGCGCGGGTCGCGCATCGGCGCGGCCGTTCCATGCCTGCACGAACTCGACGAAGTTGACGTCGCAGATCTCGGCGCGGTTGAGGCCCTTCATGCGGGCCGGAATGGGGTTGGGCAGCGTGGTCGACATGCGGTGTCCAGGACGGGCACGAGGCCCGTTGTCAGTCGTGCAAGGTGTGAGGGATCGGGGGCGTGGCCCAACGCGGTCGCGCGCGGCTCATCCCGCGGTGCCGCGGCGCGCTCGCCACTGCGCGCGCGTCTGGCCCCAGATGTCGATGTCGAAGCGGTCGTGCGGCGGCTGGAATACGCCACGGCCGCGGTTGGTCGCGCCGAGACGGCGTGCGACGTTCTGCGAAGCGACGTTGCTCACGTCGATCGAATGGATGACCTCGTCCCAGCCGAGCGCGTCGAACGCCCAGTCGATGGCGGCCGTGCAGGCTTCCGTCGCGTAACCCTTGCCCCAGGCTTCCGGGTGCAGGCCGTAACCGACCTCGGTGCCCGGCCAGCCGGCGGGCTGCCAGGGCCCGGCCTGACCCATGAACAGGCCGCTGGCCTTTTCCTCGATCGCGAACATCGCGAAGCCCTGCAGCGCCCAGGCGCCCGGCATCTGCAGGAAGCGTCGCCAGGCGTCGCCAAGCACCAGCGGGCCGCCGATGAAATGCGTTTCGGGCGCCTCGAACATCCCGGCGTAGCGCGGGAAGTCGTCCGCGCGCCACTGGCGCAGGATCAGGCGGTCGGTTTCGAGTTGCGGGCCGATGGACACAACCAGGTTTCCTCGCCTATGCCAATCGCCGGCCGGTCTTCCAGCCGACGCTGCGACGATGCTCGACGACGCGCATCGCGCATCTTCCCACCGGCCGACCGGCAAGCCGTCGGCCGGCACGAAGCGCGCATCAGAACGCGTTGATTCCCGTGAGCTCGCGGCCCACCACCAGCTGGTGCACGGTCTCCGTGCCTTCGTAGGTGATGACCGATTCGAGGTTCAGCGCGTGGCGGATGGCCGAGTGCTCCGTGGTGATGCCGGCACCGCCGAGCAGATCGCGGCATTCGCGCGCGATGTCGATGGCCATGCGGCAGTTGTTCCACTTCGCCAGCGACACCTGCGTGGGCTGCATGGTGCCGGCGTCCTTCAGGCGTCCGAGCTGCAGCACCAGCATCTGCGCCAGCGTGATGCGGCGCGCCATGTCGGCCATCTTGATCTGCGCGCTCTGCGTGGCGGCCACCGGACGGCCGAACAGGATGCGCTCCTTCGTGTAGTCGACCGCTTCCGACAGACAGGCGATGGCAGCGCCCACCGGGCCCCAGGTGATGCCATAGCGCGCCTGCGTCAGGCAGCCGAGCGGGCCCTTGAGGCCCTTGACGTTCGGCAGGCGGTTCGCCTCCGGCACGCGCACGTTGTCGAAGTACAGCGCGCTGGTGACCGACGCGCGCAGCGACATCTTGTGCTTGATCTCCTGCGCGGCGAAACCGGCCATGCCCTTCTCGACCACGAAGCCCTGGATGCCATCGTCGGTCTGGGCCCAGACGATGGCGATGTCGGCGACGTTGCCGTTGGTGATCCACATCTTCGAGCCGTTGAGGATCCAGTCGTCCCCGTCGCGCTTCGCATGCGTCTTCATGTTGGCCGGATCGGAGCCACCGTGCGGTTCGGTCAGGCCGAAACAGCCGATCACCTTGCCGGCGGCCATGTCCGGCAGCCAGCGCATGCGCTGCTCCTCGCTGCCGTAGGCGTAGATCGGGTACATGCACAGCGAGCTCTGCACGGAGACGAAGCTGCGGATGCCGCTGTCGCCGCGTTCGAGTTCCTGGCAGATCAGGCCGTAGCTCACCGCATTGAGGCCGGCGCAGCCGTACTTCTCGGGCAGCGACGAACCGAGCAGGCCGAGTTCGGCGATTTCCGGCACCAGCTCGCGCGGGAAGCGCGCCTGGTCGAAGGCGTCGCCGATGATCGGCAGCACGCGCTCGTCGGTGAAACGGGCGACGGTGTCCTGCACGGCCCGCTCTTCCTCGGACAGCAGCGAGCGGACGTCGTAGAGGTCGTAGGGATTCAGGGCCATGCGGGCGGTGGAGGTTCGGGCGGCGGGAGCCGCGCATTGTAGGCGTCGCCACCGGTTCCCGACACCCGCGCGGGCCACGCACGCGAAAAGGGCCGGTTTCCCGGCCCTTCCGTGCACGCCTGACCGCAGCGGCGCTTATCCGCGGCTGGCGACGGTTCCGGCGGCAACGGTCATCACCTGACCGTCCACCACCGGCAGTCGCGCGCCGGGGCGTTCGCCCATGCGCACGGTCTGCTCGCTGCCGTTGTAGCGATAGGTCACGTCGTAGCCGATGGTCTCGGTGTCGCTGCCCATGCGGATGCGGCTGCCCGGCCGGCTTTCGGTGCGCATGCTGCCGACCGTTCCGTCCGGATTGCGATAGGTCACGTTGTAGGCGACGGTGCGCGAGGACTGCGCGGTATCGGTGACGGTGCGGCACTGGCGATCGGTGCGCGTCACCACCTGCCCGCCCACGTGCCTGCGATCCATGCGGTTGCCGATGAAGCCGCCCGCCGTGGCACCCGCCGCGGTGGCGACCTTGCGGCCGTTGCCATCGCCCACGCGGCTGCCGACCAGGCCACCGATGATCGCGCCCGCGACAGTGCCGCCGACGTTGCCGTCGCGCTCCGGCATGCGCTCCTGCACGAGCACGTCTTCGCAGACCTCGCGCGGAACCGATGTGCTGGACGTTTCGCGGACGGGCTCGGTACCGATGACCGTGGCATAGAGCGGCGTCTTCTTCGTGACCGGATCGACATCGACGACTTCGGCGTACTCGGCGGCGCGGCTCACCGGCGCGGCGACCAGCGAAGCCGGCCCGATCCGCACATCACCGGAGGCGTCGAGCTGAGTAGCGTCGGCCGCCGGCGCCACCCGCAGGGGCTTGAAGGACGCGGCTTCGTCGTCCGATGCGAAGCTCTGGTAGGCCGCGACCGCGACCCCGCCGAGAAGCATGGAGCCCAGTGCGACCGCGAGAATGTTCTTGTCCATGGCGTTCTCCGAATTGATGCGGACCGGCGACATCCCGGCGCGACTGGATTCGATCACCGCCCGGCTGAACGGCCCGGGAGCGTTTTCCGCGTGCGCGGTTTCCGTTCAGCCCGCAACCGGCCTGTGCATTCCAGCGTGCTAGCGTCGCTGCGGGCTTCCGGACGACTCGATGAAACATCTGCTGCTCGCACCCTTCCTGCGTTGGGCCGGCCGCCTCCGGCATCCGACCCTGTTCAAGCTCACCGCCGCGGCGTTCGCGCTGAGCGTGCTCTGGCCGTTCGACCCGATCCCCTTCATCGACGAGATCCTGCTCGGCCTCGGCACGCTTCTTCTCGCGAACTGGAAGATCCGCGGTACGCCGCCCCGCGACACCCGATGATCGCGCTGGTCGACACGCATTCGCACATCGATGTGTGCGGGTTCGCCGACGATCGCGCAGCGGTCGTCGAACGGGCGCGCGACGCGGGCGTGGTCCACCAGATCGTGCCCGCGATCGACGCCGCCGGATGGCCCGCACTGCGCGACACCTGTACCGCCTTCCCGGGCCTGCATGCAGCCTATGGCCTGCACCCGATGTATCTCGATGCACACCGCGAGTCGCACGTCGACGAACTGCGGACGTGGCTCGAGAGGGAGCGGCCCGTGGCCGTCGGCGAATGCGGGCTCGACTTCTTCGTCGAGGGCCTCGACCCGGAGCGCCAGCGAACCCTGTTCGATGCGCAGCTGCGCCTCGCGCGCGACTTCGACCTCCCGGTGATCGTGCACGCGCGACGCGCGGTGGACGCGGTGATCGCGGCCATCCGCCGCGTCGGCGGGCTGCGCGGCGTGGTCCACAGCTTTCCGGGAAGTACGCAGCAGGCCGAGACACTGTGGCGCGAGGGTTTCCTGCTCGGGATCGGCGGGCCGGTGACCTACCCCCGCGCCAACCGCCTGCGTGGCCTGGTCGCGAGCATGCCGGTCGAATACCTGCTGCTCGAAACCGATTCGCCGGACCAGCCCGACTGCGCGCATCGCGGGCAGCGCAACGAGCCGGCGCGGCTGGTCCACGTTCTCGACACCGTGGCGCAGCTGCGCGGCACGTCGCCCGCCGGGATCGCCGCAGCTACCAGCGCGAACGCCGCCCGACTGTTCGGCCTTCGACTCTCTACGGCCTAGGTGCGCGCAAAAGAAGCTCGATCGCCTTGCCCGCCATCGCGAAAGCGAACGCACCGGTGATGTGCGTGGCCGCACCCAGGCCGCCGCCGCAGTCGAGCTTCATCGCGTCGCCGCCCTGCGGGCGCAGGCCGCAGACGCTGCCGTCGGCCTGCGGATAGCGCACGTTCTCCAGCGAATACACCGCGGGAATGCCGAAGTAGCGGTCGGCATTGCGCGGGAAATTGAACTCGGCGCGCAGCTTCTTGCGCACCAGCGCCAGCATGGCGTCGTGCTCCGTCCGCGAGAGATCGCGCACGCGCACCAGCGTCGGATCGATGCGCCCGCCCGCCGAGCCACTGACCACCAGCGGGAGCTTGCGCCGGCGGCACCAGGCGATCATCTCCACCTTGCTTCGGAAGCTGTCGCAGGCGTCGAGCACGAGGTCGAAGGCGTCGTCCAGATGCGCCTCCAGGCTCGCGCCGGTCACGAACGCCGGCACCGCGTCGACCCGCATGGCGGGATTGATCGCCCGGCAGCGCGCCGCCATCGCATCCACCTTGGCCTGGCCGTAATGGCCATCGAGCGCGGGCAGTTGGCGGTTGGTGTTGGAGACGCAGATGTCGTCGGCGTCGATCAGGCGAAGGTGCCCGACCGCCGAACGCGCCAGCGCCTCGGCGATCCACGAGCCCACGCCGCCCAGCCCGACGATGGCGACGCGCTTTGTCGAAAGGCGCTGCACGCTGCCCGCGCCGTAGAGGCGATCGATGCCGGCGAAGCGCTCCAGCCAGGCAGGATCGACTGCGTTTGCGGTGCGATGGGAATCGGTCATGCGCGCATTCTAGAAGGCGTCCGCCATGGCCGGCCCGCGCGATGCTGCATGCTATGTTCAGGCTTTGAACGGAGCCGCCCCGATGGTCGATGCCAAGCCGCCCTCCCCTGCCACTCGCCTGAGCGGCAACCGCGCCGGGCGCTACTTCTTCATGCTGCTTCTCGGGCTGGTGATCGGCGTGGTGGCCACGGTGATGGCGATGCGCGCGATCGAAGCGCGGCGCGACCACTACCCGGGCGCGGTGATGACGGTGATGCAGGCGCACATGGTGGCGCTGAAGAACAACGTCGCCGGCAACCGCTGCGCCGCCACCGACACCATCCCGCACCTCAACACGCTGCGCCATCTCGCCAACGATCTAGAGCCCGCCTTCCCCGGCCTGCGCGACGAAGGCCCCTTCGCCCAGCACGCCAGCGGCATGCGCGCGGCGGTGGACGCGGCGCTGGCCAGCCCGCCGCTCAACTGCGCGGGCGTGCGGGCGATGGCCGCCAATCTCGGCGACGGCTGCAAGGCCTGCCACAACGACTACCGGCAGTAGTTCGCCGCAGCGCCGGCGCCTGAACCGCAGGCGCGGCGCTTGATCGGTCATTCACGACCGCGCTTCCAGCATCCGGACCGCATGGCGACCAGCCATCGACCCACGACGCATTCCGGGAGTCCGCGCATGAATACCCCGATCAAACTCATGGCCGTTGCGACGGCTTCCCTGCTGGCGATGGCCGGCTGCGCCACGACTTCGCCCGGCTATGCCGGCGCGCCCCCACCCGCGAGCGCCGGGGCCTGCTACGACTGCGGCACGGTGCTGAGGGTCGAGACCGTCGCCGGCACCGGTGGCAGCTCGGGCGCCACGGGCGCGGTGATCGGCGGCCTCGTCGGCGCGGCGGCGGGCCGGGAACTGACAGACGACGAAAGCCGCGGCCGGCAGAACACCGCTACCGTCGCAGGCGCGGTGGCAGGTGCCGCTGCAGGCGCCGCGATCCAGCGCAACGTCTCGGGTGCAGGCACGGCCTACAACGTCCACGTGCGCATGAACGACGGGCGCACCACGGTCGTCACGCAGAACAGCCTCGACGGAATCCGCGAAGGCTCCTACGTGCGCGTCTACAACGGTCGCGCCTGGGTGCGCTGAGGTTCGATGGCAAGCGCGACGACGGGCGCCTGCCCGCCTTCGCGCTGCTTCCTTCGCGGTCGGCTCGCCCCGCATGCGCCATTGCGCGTCGCGTGCTGCGAGCGTTCGTCCTACATGAAAAAAGCCCGGCTCGTGCCGGGCTTTTTCCGTATCGCGTGGCGGAGCGGATCAGGCGGCCTGCACCGCATCCGCCTGCAGTCCCTTCTGGCCCTGCACGACAGTGAAACTCACTCGCTGGCCTTCCTTCAGGCTCTTGAAGCCCTGCATCTGGATGGCACGGAAGTGGACGAACACGTCCTCGCCGCTTTCCCGGCTGATGAAGCCGAAACCCTTGGCATCGTTGAACCACTTGACCGTACCGGTCTCACGACTCATGACTGGCTTGCTCCCTGGATCGTTACTGTTGGGGACGCGCGTTGGCGCGTGCTGCCTGCAGGGAGCGGTTGCGACGATGACGACCGGCCCGCTATGCAGCCGTATCCTCATCGGCCCACGATCCACGCTGACCCCGCAGCGCAGCGCCCGAACGGTAACGCGCGCTGAACGGGAATTCAACGACATCGCCCTCCCCTTCCGGACGCCCCCGTGACCGATCTTTCGACCCTCTGGTACATCCTCGCCGTCGTGCTCGTGCTGGTCGGCATCGCGGGCACGATCCTGCCCGCGCTGCCGGGCATTCCGCTCGTCTTCGCGGGCATGCTGCTCGCCGCCTGGGCCGGCGATTTCGAGCAGGTGGGCTGGGGATGGTTGAGCGTCCTCGGCCTGCTCACCGTGCTGTCCTTCGCGATCGACTTCCTCGCGACGGCGATGGGCGCCAAGCGTGTCGGCGCGAGCCGACTGGCCCTTCTGGGTGCGGTGATCGGCACGTTTGCCGGGCTTGCGATGGGCATCGTCGGGGTCTTCATCGGGCCGTTCGTGGGCGCGCTCCTGGGCGAGCTGGCGCATCGCCGCGCGCTCGGGCGCGAGGACATGGGCCAGGCGGCGAAGGTCGGTATCGGCACGTGGGTGGGCATCGTCGTCGGCACCGTGCTCAAGCTCGGGCTGGTCTTCATGATGCTCGGGCTCTTCGCACTCGCCTGGACGATCGCCTGACAGCCGCTTCACGCCCGCTTGCAGCCGCTTCGGGGAAAGTCGCTCGCCGATGATTCCCAAACCCCGCTGGAGCCGCCGCAGGATGATCTGGACTATCGCTTTGACGGCGCTGGCGACACTGCTGACCGTGGTGGTCTGGATGAACTTCGCTACGCCGGAGAAAAAACTCGAGCGCCGCATCAACCATACGTATGCGGCGGAAGACCCGCAGTTCCGGCGCGAGATGGCGGTGATGCTGGGGCCGACCATCCTCGGCGGGAACCACGTCACCGCACTGCACGACGGCGACGAGATCTTCCCCGCCATGCTCGAGGCGATCGGCGGCGCGCAGCGCACCATCACCTTCGAGACCTACATCTACTGGTCGGGGGAGATCGGCAGGAAGTTCAGCGAGGCGCTGGCCGAGCGCGCGCGCGCCGGCGTCAAGGTCAGCATGACCATCGACTGGGCCGGCAGCATCAAGATGGATGCCGACCTGCTCGAGCGCATGGAAAAGGCCGGCGTCGAGGTCAAGCGCTATCGCCCGCTGCACTGGTACAACCTCGGCCGCATGAACAACCGCACCCACCGCAAGCTGCTGGTGGTGGATGGGCGGATCGGCTTCACCGGCGGCGTCGGCATCGCCGACCAGTGGATGGGCCACGCGCAGGATCCGGACCACTGGCGCGAAATGCACTTCCGCATCGAGGGCCCAGTGGTCGCGCAGCTGCAGGCCGCGTTCAACGACAACTGGATCAAGAGCACCGGCACCGTGCTCAATGGCGCCGACCATTTCCCCGCGCTCGAGCGGGTCGGCGACATGGACGCGCACCTGTTCATCGCCTCGCCCGCCGGCGGCAGCGAGAGCATGCACCTGATGTACCTGATGTCCATCGCGTCGGCGGAACGCACGATCGACATCGCGGCGTCCTACTTCGTGCCCGATGCGCTGGTGAGCAAGGCCATCATCGCGGCGCGCCAGCGTGGCGTGCGCGTGCGCATCCTGCTGCCCGGGCCGCACATCGATTCCGAAACCGTGCGCATCGCGTCCAAGCGCGAATGGGGCGAGCTGCTGCTGGCCGGCGTCGAGATCCACGTCTACCAGCCCACGATGCTGCACGTGAAACTGCTGGTGGTGGACGACTACATGGTGTCGGTCGGCTCGACCAATCTCGACATCCGCTCGTTCCGCCTCAACGACGAGGCCAGCCTCAACGTCTACAACCACGACTTCGCCCGCCAGATGACCGCGGTGTTCGAGAACGACCTGCGGTCGGCCAAGCCCTACAGCTACGCCATGTGGAAGAAGCGGCCGTGGATCGAGCGCATGTCGGAGATACTCATCCTGCCGATCAAATCCCAGCTCTGAGGTACGTGTGCCGTTGAAATGGATCGTCGGCGTGGTGCTGGCCTGCGTGGTCGCGCTGCCTCCCGTCGCGGCCTTCGCACAGGAGGCCGCAGTACCGGCCGACCCGGCGGAGCTCACGCGCGGCCGTACGCCCACTGCCACCGATTCCCGCCTGGCGGGCGCGGTGGCGCAACGCATCGCCCGCGTGCCCGACCTTCGCGACGTCACCGTCACCGCTACGGCGAACGTCGTGCGCCTGGACGGCCAGGTCACCGGCCCCGAAGACCGCAGCCATGCCGAGCAGATCGCACGGCAGCAGGCCGGTGTAGTCGCCGTCGACAACCGCATCGAGCTGAGCACGCGGCTGGCCGACCGCCTGCAGGCGGCGCTCGGGCAGGTCTACGCCAAGCTCATCGGGGTCGTGGCGAAGGCGCCGCTGCTGCTGGTGGCAGGCGTCATCGTGCTGCTGGCCTGGTGGATCGGCCGAGCGATCAGCCGCCGTATCCATCTCTCGCGCTTCTCTGCGAAGAATCCCTACATCGATGCGCTGGTCGCGCGCATCGTGCGCTGGCTGGTCCTGCTGGTCGGGCTGCTGGTCGCGCTGGACCTGCTCGAGGCCACCGCCGTGGTCGGTGCGCTGCTCGGCTCGGCCGGCGTGGTGGGCATCGCGGTCGGCTTCGCCTTCCGCGACATCGCCGAGAACTACGTCGCCGGCATCCTGCTGAGCCTGCGCCGCTGGTTCTCGCCGGGCGACCACATCCTCGTCGACAAGTACGAGGGCAAGGTCGTCGCGCTGACCGCCCGCTCGACGCTGCTCATGACCTTCGACGGCAACCAGGTCTCCCTGCCGAACGCGCTGATCTTCAAGTCCGTGGTCACCAACTTCTCGCAGAACGCGAACCGCCGCTTCGAGTTCACCACGGTGATCGACGTCAACGAGTCGGCGGGCGAATCGCAGGAGCTCGCGGTGGGCGCGATCGCGGGAGTGGACGGCGTGCTCGCCGATCCCGCGCCTTCCTCGGTGGTCGACGGCTACCTCGGCGGGGGCGTGCAACTCAAGTTCTACGGCTGGGTGAACCAGCGCGAGAGCGACCTGGGCAAAGTGCGCAGCGAGGCGATCCGGGCGGTGAAGTCGGCCTTCGGGAAGGCGAGCATCGACGGGCCGCGCCCCGTGCAGTACGTCTTCAGCACGACGCTGCCCGACACCGTCGCCGAACGGATCGGCGTTGAGACGGCGCCGAAGAAGGCGGTGGAGCCCGAGGCCTGCGGCGATACCTCGGTCAACCGGGACATCGACGGGCAACTGCGTGCCGAGCGCCGCGCGCACGACGACGAGAACCTCATCTCCGATTCTTGAGGCACCGCCGTCGCCCACGGCAGCGCGTTCACGGGGCGAGGCAGCGCCGCGGGAACGCGAGCTCCGCGCGAGCCCAGTTCGCGCGTCGTGCGACCCCGTGGGCGCATGATCACGGGCCATCACGGAGGACGGCCATGCAGGTACGACGCATTCTTTCGTTGGACGGCGGCGGCATTCGCGGCCTGGTGACGTGCCGCTGGCTGGAGGGCGTGGACGGCGCGCTTTCGGTCGCAGGCAGGCCGGAAATCCCCGCGAGTTTCGACCTGCTCGCCGGCAGCTCGACGGGAGCGCTGATCGCCTGCGGGCTCGCGTTGGGACGCTCGCCGCAGGAGCTGGCCGGGCTGTATCGAACGCGTCGTCACGACATCTTTCCGGGGATTGCGCGGCGGCTGTGGTCACGCACCACGCGGCTGCTGAGCCAGGGGCCGTCGGCGCCGCGCTACGACGGGCGCGGCCTGGAAGCCGTACTGGCCGACGTCTTCGGCGATGCGCGGCTGGGCGACCTGCGCGTACCGACACTGGTGACCGCCTACGACACCATCAGCCGCAAGCCCGTGGTGTTCAAGAGCTTCAAGCCCGCGCATGCCGACCTGCGCGTGCGTGACGTCTGCCGCGCCACCTGTGCCGCGCCGACGTACTTCCCCGCGCACCCGCTGCACGTGGAAGGCGCCGACCGCGCCCTCATCGACGGCGGCATCGTCGCCAACAACCCCACCGCCTGCGCGATCGCCGAAGCGCTGCGCAAGGATCCCGCCGTCGACCGCACCCGGGACCTCGTCGTGCTCTCCGTGGGCAGCGGCGAGCGCATCCGCCCGATCGACCTGCGCGCCGCCCGCGAATGGGGCGCGCTGGAATGGGCGGTGCCGATCATCGACGTGCTCTTCGACGGCAACGCGGAGTCGGTCGACTACATCGCCCGCCATATCGTCGGCGACGGCTATTTCCGCATGCAGACGCCACTGACGGTGGGCCTGGACGATCTCGACGACGTGAGCGACACGAACATACAGGCGCTGGAGGCGCTGGCGGACGGCTATCTGCGGTCGCCGGCGACTCAGCGGATGCTGGCGGAGCTGTCGCGACGGGTTTGACGGAGGTTGCCCGCGTCGGCGGGCGGTACGCCGATGCCCGATTGCTCGACGACATACGACGGCCCGCAGCCCGTGTAAGCGAAGCAGACGCGGGAGCGTGACCTGCGAGGCCCGGGGTGCGCTTCGCTTATCCGGGCTACGCGGAGGTCGCAGAAATCCCGGTAACCGACCGCGGGACGATCAAACCCCGCGATCAGCCCTCCACCACCACCGGAATCCCGCCGATCCGCGCCTTCCACTCGCGCGGGCCGGTCTCGTGCACCGACGTGCCGTTCGAATCCACCGCCACGGTCACCGGCATGTCCTGCACGGTGAACTCGTAGATCGCCTCCATGCCCAGGTCTTCGAAGCCGACCACGCGCGAAGCCTTGATCGCCTTGGACACCAGATACGCCGCGCCGCCGACCGCCATCAGGTAGGCCGAGCGATGCCGGCGGATCGCCTCGATCGCCACCGGCCCGCGCTCGGCCTTGCCGACCATGCCCAGCAGGCCGGTCTGTTCCAGCACCTGCCCGGTGAACTTGTCCATGCGCGTGGCGGTGGTCGGGCCCGCGGGGCCGACGACCTCGTCGCGCACCGGATCGACCGGGCCGACGTAGTAGATGAAGCGCCCGGCGAGGTCGACCGGAAGCGGCTCGCCCCGATTGAGCATGTCGACGATGCGCTTGTGCGCGGCGTCGCGGCCCGTCAGCAGCCGGCCGTTGAGCAGCAGCACCTCGCCCGGCTTCCAGCTGGCCACGTCCTCGCGCGTCAGGCTGTCGAGATCGACGCGACGGCCAGCGGATGCGTCGTAGGTCAGCTTCGGCCAGTCTTCCAGCGAAGGCGGATCGAGCATCACCGGGCCGCTGCCGTCGAGGGTGAAGTGCGCATGCCGCGTGGCCGCGCAGTTCGGGATGATCGCCACCGGCAGGTTCGCCGCGTGGGTCGGATAGTCCTTGATCTTGACGTCCAGCACGGTGGTCAGGCCACCGAGACCCTGTGCGCCGATGCCGAGCGCGTTGACCTTCTCGTAGAGCTCCAGGCGCATCTCCTCGATGCGGCTGGACGGGCCGCGCGCGATGAGGTCCTGGATGTCGACGGGCTCCATCAGCACTTCCTTCGCGAGCTGCATCGCCTTCTCGGCGGTGCCGCCGATGCCGATGCCGAGCATGCCCGGCGGGCACCAGCCCGCGCCCATCGTCGGCACGGTCTTGAGCACCCAGTCGACGATCGAGTCCGACGGGTTGAGCATCGCGAACTTCGACTTCGCCTCCGACCCGCCGCCCTTCGCCGCGACGGTGACATGCACCGTATTGCCCGGCACGAGCTTCA
>CAZNRZ010000048.1:0-14199 GCA_964575535.1 uncultured Lysobacter sp.
ATTGTCTCACGCCGCCTGCGCGGACACCGCTTCGCGAGCGCCGTTGGACACATCCTCCTCCGGGCAGGTGCGGCCGTGGATCTCCGAGCACTGCAGCCGCGCGGCTTCGACCAGCGTAGGCGCGCGCTCGGCCAGGTAGTCGATGAAGACGCGCACCGCCGGCAACATGCCGCGACGCGACGCGAAGACCGCATGGAAAATGCCCTGCGGGAGGCGCCAGTCGGGTAGCACGACTTCCAGGTCGCCGGTGCGCACGGCCTCCGCGCAGATCGTCTCGGGCAGCAGGGTAATGCCGATGCCCTGCTTCGCCAGCTGCATGAGCATGGGGAAATCGAAGCCCATGATCCGCGGCTTCAGCTCCATGCGCTTCACTTCGCCGCTGGGGCCGTGCAGTTCCCAGCGCTGGCGCGCCTCGTCCTCGCTCATGCTCATGGTCGTGTGCTGGGCCAGCTCGTCGGGCGCCTGCGGCCGGCCCATGCGCTTGAGATAGCCGGGGCTCGCGACCAGCAGCTCCTGGATCTGGCCGAAGCTGCGCATGACCAGGCTGCCGTCGTCGTCGAGCCGCGTGCGCACGCGCAGGGCGACGTCGAAACCTTCGTTGATCACGTCCACGCGGCGGTTGCTGATGTGCATCTGCACGCGCACCTGCGGGTAGCGCGCGAGGAAGTCCGGCAGCAGCTTGGCCATGTGCTGCTGCGCGATGCCGACCGGTACGCTCACCCGGATGACGCCGCGCGGCTCGGCGCTGAGCCGGTCGACGACCTCGCGCGCGGCCTGGGCCTCGGCCAGCATCGACTGCGCATGGCGGTACACGCTCTGTCCCACGTCCGTCACCGCGAAGCGGCGCGTGGATCGTTGCAGCAGGCGCACGCCGAGATCGGTTTCGAGCTGACTGATGCGACGACTCAGCCGCGACTTGGGAATGCCGAGCGCGCGCTCGGCGGCGGCGAAGCCGGAGTGCTCGACGACGGCTGCGAAGTAGTAGAGATCGTTCAGGTCCTGCATGGCGACAATTCCATAGGCGCAACGGTCAGTGGTATTTCACCACGTCAATTCCACCTGTGCAACGCCCCATATTCCCTGGGCCCGGCATCGCCGCACACAGGACGACCCATGCGACTGCTCCACATCGATTCCAGCGTACTAGGCACGAACTCGGCCACCCGCGAACTCACCGCCGCGCTCGTCGCGCAGCAACTCGGGGCGCATCCCGGCGCCGCCGTCGTGCGCCGCGACCTCGACGCGCAGGCGCTGCCTCACTTGAACGGCGCCATCCTCGGCGGCAGCGACGCCGCCGCTGCCAGCGAATCCGCCGCAGTGCTCGACGAATTCCTGTCTGCCGACACCGTGGTGATCGGCGCGCCGATGTACAACTTCTCGATCCCGTCCAGCCTGAAGGCGTGGATCGACCGCATCGCCGTCGCGGGCAGGACGTTCCGCTACACCGCCGACGGGCCGGAAGGCCTGGCGCGGGACAAGACCGTGATCGTGGCCGTCGCGGCAGGCGGCCTGCACGCGGGCCAGCCCACGGATTTCGTCGAACCCTACCTGCGCCAGGTGTTCGGTTTCATCGGCGTCACCGACCTGCGCTTCGTTCGGGCCGATGGCGTCGCGCTGTCGCCGGCGCATCGCCGCGACGCGATCGACGCGGCGATCGGGAACGTCGGCACGGTGCCGCTGGCGGCCTGACGCTCAGGCCAGCCGCTCGACGCCGCCCATGTAGGGACGCAGCACGTCCGGCACGACGATGCTGCCGTCGGCCTGCTGGTAGTTCTCCATCACCGCGATGAGCGCGCGGCCGACCGCGACGCCCGAGCCGTTCAGCGTATGCAGCGGCTCGGGCTTGCCGGTGGCGGGATTGCGCCAGCGGGCCTGCATGCGTCGCGCCTGGAAGGCGTCGCAGTTGGAGCAGGACGAGATTTCCCGGTAGGTGTCCTGCGACGGCAGCCACACCTCGAGGTCATAGGTCTTCGACGCGGAGAAGCCCATGTCGCCGGAGCAGAGCAGCATGCGGCGGTAGGGCAGGCCCAGGCGCTCGAGCACGACTTCGGCGCTGCGCGTCATGCGTTCGTGTTCGGCGTCGCTCTCTTCGGGGCGTGCGATGGATACGAGTTCCACCTTCTCGAACTGGTGCTGGCGGATCATGCCGCGGGTGTCGCGGCCGTGGCTGCCGGCCTCGGCGCGGAAGCACATCGAATGCGCGGTCATGCGCATGGGCAGCTGCGCATCGTCGACGATGGCATCGCGCACGATGTTGGTCAGCGGCACTTCCGACGTGGGGATCAGGTAGCGCTTCGATTCGCCGACCGCGGTGGCGAAGAGGTCGTCCTCGAACTTCGGCAGCTGGCCGGTGCCGCGCATGGACTCGGCATTGACCAGCACCGGCACGTTGACCTCCATGTAGCCGTGCTCGCCCGTGTGCAGGTCGAGCATGAACTGCGCCAGCGCGCGGTGCAGGCGCGCAAGCCCGCCGCGCAGGACGGTGAAGCGCGCGCCGGAAAGTTTCGCGGCGGTATCGCCGTCCAGCCAGCCGTTGCGGGCACCCAGTTCGACGTGGTCGCGCGGGGTGAAATCGAAGGCGCGCGGGGCGCCCCAGCGGTGTTGTTCGACGTTGCCGCTCTCGTCCGTGCCTGCCGGCACCGAGGCCTGCGGCAGGTTCGGGACGCCGAGCGCGATCGAATCGAGTTCGCCGCGGATCGCCTCCAGCCGCGCCTCGCTGGCCTTGAGTTCGTCGGCCAGGCCGGACACTTCCGCCATCAGTGCGGCCACGTCCCCGCCCTGCGCCTTGGTCTGCCCGATCGCCTTCGAGCGCGTATTGCGCAGGTTCTGCAGCTCCTGCGTGCGCGTCTGGATCTGCTTGCGCTCGGTTTCCAGCGCCTCGACACGGGCCGCGTCGAGCGCGAAGCCGCGGGTGGCGGCGAGCTGCGCGGCGAGTTCGGCGGGACGCTGGCGCAGGAGGGCGGAATCGAGCATCGGGGCGATCGTCGGCGAAGGGTCGGGCATTATCGCCGCAGGCCGCGCGCTGCGCGCCTTTCCCGACGCCTTGACGCCCGCATCGAGAGCATGCGGCCCACACCGCCACGGATCCGACATGTCGACACCCGCTCCCGCCACTCCTCCCGACCGCCCGCGCGGCGCCCTCGACACCCGCGCCTGGCGGCCGCGGCGGCAGGCGTTGTGGTGGGTACTTGCGGCTTTCGTGCTGGGGCTGCTCGCATTCGCGCTTGTCATCCGCGGGCGTGGCGACGAGGACTTCTTCCGCGCCGACACCGTTCCCCCGACTACCGCCGAGCGCCGCTATGCGCCCTTGCCCGCGCCCCTGCCCGCCGGGGAAGGCTCCGGGCTTCGACAGATGCAGGCGCCGGTCGAGCCGTCGGAGGACGTCGTGATCGAACCGGAGCCCGCGCCGCCCCCGCCACCGCCTCCCGCGCCGCGTCCGGTCGAGCAGGCACCGCCGGCGGCTACCGCGTCGCGGCAGGCACGCCCGATTCCCGGGCAGACCCCCGCACCGGACTACCCCGCGCGCGCCCTGAGGCGTGGCGAAGGCGGCACCGTGCTGGTCATCGCGCACGTCGGGCCGGACGGCGTCCCCACGGCGACCGAACTCGCCCAGAGCAGCGGCTCGCGTGACCTGGACCGCGCCGCACAGCAGGCGGTGCGCCGCTGGCGCTTCGAGCCGGCCGTCGACAACGGCCGACCGACCGTGGGCCGCGTGGTCGTGCCGATCGACTTCCGTCCCTAGCGCAGGTCAGGCTTCGCGCAGCGCCATTCCGGCGCGCTGCGCGAGTTCGACGAAGCCCGGGAACGATGTCGCGACCGCGGCGATGTCCTCGATGCGCACGTCACCCGATGCGCATTGCGCCGCGACGGCCAGGCTCATGGCGATGCGATGGTCGCCATGGCCATGCACGCGCCCGGCCCGCGGCACTGCGCCACGGATGCGCGCGCCATCGGGAAATTCCTCGACCTCGATGCCGAGTGTGCGCAGGCCCGCGGCCATGGTCGCGATGCGGTCGGATTCCTTGACGCGCAGCTCCGACGCGCCGGATACGCGCGTTTCGCCCTCGGCGCAGGCCGCGGCGACGAACAGTGCGGGGAACTCGTCGATCATGTCCGGCACGATCTCGGGCGGTACATCGATGCCGCGCAGCGGTGCGTGGCGCACGCGCAGGTCGGCGACCGGCTCGCCGCCCTCGTGCGAGGCCTGCGTCACCTCGATGTCCGCCCCCATGCGTCGCAGCGCGTCGAGCAGCCCCGTGCGTCGCGGGTTCATGCCGACGGCCTCGAGCACCAGGTCGGAGCCGGGAACGATCGAAGCGGCGACGATGAAGAATGCGGCCGACGAGAAGTCGGCGGGTACGCGCACGTCGGTCGCCCTCAGCGCGCGGCCGGGCGTGAGCCTCGCGATGCCTGGCGCGAAATCGATGTCCGCGCCGAAGGCCTGCAGCATGCGTTCGGTGTAGTCGCGAGTCGGGGTGGGCTCGATCACCGTGGTCTGGCCCGATGCATAGAGGCCCGCGAGCAGCAGCGCCGATTTGACCTGCGCGCTCGCCACCGGGGTGCGCTGCTCCGCACCGGTCAGGCGATGCCCGCCTTCGATGCGCAGCGGGGGAACGCCGCCGGGGTCGGCCTGCAGGCGCGCGCCCATCGCCGCGAGCGGATCGATGACCCGGCGCATCGGCCGGCGCGTGAGTGATTCATCCCCGACCAGCACACTGTCGAAAGCCTGCCCCGCGAGCAGACCGGCGAGCAGGCGCATGCCGGTACCGGCGTTACCGCAGTCCAGCGACGTGGACGACGCACGCAGCCCGTGCATGCCGACGCCATGCACGATGCGCACGTTCGCCGTCGGCGCCTCGATGCGCACGCCGAGCTGGGCGAAGACGCGCGCCGTGGCGCGTGTGTCCTCGCCTTCAAGGAAGCCGTCGATGCGGCTCGTGCCTTCCGCGATCGCCGCGAGCATCACCGCGCGGTGGGAGATCGACTTGTCGCCCGGCACGCGCAGGCGCCCGCGCAGCGGCGCGCCACGCGAGGCGATCCACGCGCTCATGCGAGCACCTCGTCCAGCGCCTGCAGCAGCAGCTGGTTTTCGTCAGGCGTTCCCACGGTGATGCGCGAATGCCGCGGGAGGCCGTAGCCCGCCATGGGACGAAGGATGACGCCGCGCTCGAGCAGGCGCTGCTCGATGGCAGCGGTGGCCGGCCCCAGTTCGACCAGCAGGAAGTTCGTCTGCGATGGCACCACCGGCAGCCCGCGCTCGCGCAACGCGTCGCCCAGCAGCCGCCTCTGCAGCGCATTGCGCGCCGCCCCGTCTTCGAGATGCGGCCGATCCCCCAGCGCTGCCGTGCACGCCGCCAGCGCCAGCGAGTTGACGTTGAAGCTCTCGCGCACGCGCTCCATCACCGCCACCAGCCCGGCCGCAGCGACGGCATAGCCGCATCGCAGGCCGGCGAGGCCGTAGGCCTTGCTGAAGGTCCGGGTGACGACGAGGTTCGGATGCGAAGCCACGAGTGGCAGCATGCTCCGATAGCCCGGCGCATCGGCGAGTTCGGCATAGGCTTCGTCGACGACCACGATGACCTCGCGCGGCACGTTGGCAAGGAACGCGGCGAGCACGTCGCCGTCCAGCCACGTGCCGGTGGGGTTGTTGGGATTCGCGAGGTAGACCAGCCGCGTATGCGCATCGATCGCCGTGTGCAGCGAGGCGAGATCGTGGCCGAACGGCATGGCGTCCTCGGCCGGCAGTGCATCGGCTACCTGTGCGTGCGCGCCCGCGGCCTGCGTCGCCAGGGCGAACACGGCGAAGCTGTAGCGCGGGAACGCGACGGCGTCGCCCGGCCCGGCGAACACCTGCGCGAGCTGCATCAGGATCTCGTGCGAGCCGTTGCCGAGGTGGATGGAGGCCTCGTCGATGCCGTGCAGCGACGACAGCGCCCGCTTCAGCTCCGCGCCACGCGGATCCGGATAGCGGTGCGCGAGATGCAGCGCATCGAGTACGGCGGCGCGCGCGACCGGCGACGGACCGTAGGGATTCTCGTTGGAGCCCAGCTCGGCGAGCGCGTCGCCGAACCGTTCGCGCAGGGCGGCGACGTCATGTCCCGGGTCGTACGCGCGCAGTCCACGCACGCCAGCCGATGCGCGTGCCGCGAACCAGGCCTCGTCGAAGGCGGGCGTCATTCGATGGCCACCGGATACGAGCCGAGCACGCGCACTTCCTGCGCGAAGTCGGCGAGCGCGTCGAGCGCGTACTGCATCGCCGGCTGCTCCGCATGCCCGTCGATGTCGATGAAGAAGGCGTACTGCCACGGCCCCGCATGCCCGGGCCGCGATTCGATGCGCGTCATGCTCAGGCCGTTGCGCGCGAAGGGCTCCAGCACGCGGTACAGCGCGCCGGGCTGGTCCTTGATGAAGACGAGAAGCGAGGTGCGGTCGTGCCCCGACGGCGTGAGCAGCTCGCGGCCCAGCACCAGGAAGCGCGTGGTGTTGTCGACGCGGTCCTCGATGGGGCCCGCGACCGTTTTCAGGCCGTAGACCGTTGCCGCGTTCGCTCCAGCGATGGCCGCGGCGTCGTCGGCATTGCGCGCGCGACGCGCAGCGTCGGCATTGCTTGCGACGGGCACCAGCTCGGCCTGCGGCAGGTTCGATCGCAACCAGGCGCGGCACTGCGCGAAGGACTGCGGATGCGAGTAGACGCGCTCGATGTCCTCCATGCGCCCGCTGCGCGAAAGCAGGTGCTGGTGCACGCGCAGCTCGACCTCGCCGCAGATGCGCACCTGCGTGCCGAGGAACATGTCCAGCGTCGACTGGATGGTTCCCTGCGTGGAGTTCTCCACGGGCACCACGCCGAAATCGGCGTTCCCGGCCTGCACTTCCTGGAACACCTCCTCGATGCTGACCAGCGGGAACGTTCTCGCCGAATGGCCGAAATGCTTGAGCGCCGCCTGCTGCGTGTGCGTGCCCTCAGGGCCGAGGTAGCCCACCTTCAAGGGTTCCTGCTGCGCGAGGCAGGCCGACATGATCTCGCGGAAGACGCGCACCAGCAGCGCGTTGTCGAGCGGCCCCTCGTTGCGGTCGACCACGCGCCGCAGCACCTGCGCCTCGCGCTCGGGCCGGTAATAGTCGATGGCGCGTGCGAGCGTGCCTTTCGCCTGGCCCACCTGGGCGGCGAAGCGCGCACGCTCGCTGATCAGCGCCTGGATGTCGCGGTCGATGCCGTCGATGCGCTCGCGCAGGCTGGCGAGGTCCGGGGGAATGGCGTCGTCTCGATTCGAACTCATGTCGCGCTACCTGTCACTCCGCATCCCGGCCGCGCCGATGCCGCGCGGAATCGATTGCAAGACCGCTAGCGGCCATCCGCGGCGACAGGGCGTGCCCTGCCCGCGTGGCCCGCCGCAGCGGTTCAGCCGTGCCGCGCCATGAAGTCGCCCATGAAGTCCGCCAGCGCCCGCACGCCGGCTTCGGGCATCGCGTTGTAGATCGACGCGCGCATTCCGCCGAGGGCGCGATGGCCCTTGAGCGATATCAGGCCGGCAGCGTCGGCTTCGGCGAGGAAGGGCTTGTCCAGCGCCGCGTCGTGCAGGAAGAACGGCACGTTCATGCGCGAGCGCGCCGCAGGCACCACTTCGTTGCGGTAGAAACCGCCCGAGCCGTCGATGGCCTGGTAGAGCATCGCGGCCTTGCGTGCGTTGCGGCGCGCGAACTCCTCCACGCCGCCTTCGGCGAGCATCCACTTGAAGACGAGTCCGGCCAGGTACCAGTTCCACGTCGGCGGCGTGTTGAGCATGGACTCGCCCTTGACGTGCGAGCGGTAGTCGAAGATGTCCGCGCGCGGCTGGCCGGCGCGCTCGAGCAGATCGCGCCGCAGGATGACCACGGTCACGCCGACCGGACCGAGGTTCTTCTGCGCGCCGGCGTAGATCACGCCATAGCGCGAGACGTCGATCGGCTCCGACGCGATGCTGGAGCTGAAGTCGGCCACCAGCGGCACGTCGCCGACGTCCGGGGCGCCGCGGAACTCGACCCCGTGGATGGTTTCGTTGGCGGTGATGTGCACGTAGGCCGCATCGGGCGACAGCTGCCACGCGGCGCGATCGGGCACGTCGCGGAAGCCGCCGGCCTCGCTGCTGGCGACCACGTGCGCGTCCACGTACGGGCGTGCCTGCTTGAGCGCGGTCCTGCCCCAGTGGCCGCTGACGACGTAATCGCAGCGCTGTCTGGCGGCCGCGAAGTTCAGGGGAATCAGCGCCTGCGCGGTCGTCGCGCCGCCGGCAAGGAACAGCACCGCGTAGTCGTCCGGGATGCCGATGAGCCGGCGCAGGTCGGCCTCGGCCTCCGCCGCCACGGCCATGAATTCCGGCCCGCGATGGCTCAGCTCGACGATCGACGCACCGACGCCATGCCAGTCCAGCAACTCGTCGCGCGCCTGCGCGAGGACGGCTTCGGGGAGGGTCGCGGGGCCTGCACTGAAGTTGTGGACGCGGGGCATGGCCTGGGCTCATGGGAGGGTGAAGCCCGAGTATGCCGCAGCGCAGCACGCGCGCTTGAGCCATCGCTGCATCTTTTTCATCATGAGACCCGTCCAATGGGTGATCGACCCAGGAGGCGACATGTCCCTTCGCGACGCCCTGCGCATACCCGGCAGCGAAATCACGCCGGAGGCCGTCTACCGCGACCGCCGGCGGCTGCTGGCCGGGCTGGCCGCGGCCCCTGCCCTCGGCCTGTCCGGCTGCTCGCGTGCCGAGCCGCCCGCGCCGACCGGCGCACGCATCGATCCGGCGCGGGTCCGTGCGGGTTTCAACACCACTGAGGAGCGCACGAGCTTCGAGGACGCCAGCACCTACAACAACTTCTACGAGTTCGGCACAGGCAAGGCCGATCCATCGCGCGCGGCAAAGACGTTGCGCACGTCGCCGTGGACCGTCGCCGTCGGCGGTGAATGCGCGCGTCCGGGGCGCATCGGGCTCGACGCGCTGCTCAAGGGCCTTACGCGCGAGGAACGCGTCTATCGGCTGCGCTGCGTGGAAGGCTGGTCGATGGTGATCCCATGGCTGGGCGTACCGCTGGGCAAGGTGCTCGAGCGCTTCGGCGCGACATCGAAGGCGAAGTACGTCGCCTTCACCACGCTGGCCGACCGCCGGCAGATGCCGGGGCTCGGCTACCCCGCGCTCGACTGGCCATATCGCGAGGGCCTGCGCATCGATGAGGCCATGCATCCGCTCACGATCCTCGCCACCGGCATGTACGGCCGCGCCCTGCCACAGCAGAACGGCGCGCCGCTGCGGCTGGTCGTGCCGTGGAAGTACGGCTTCAAGAGCATCAAGTCGATCGTGCGCATCGATTTCGTCGAGAAGCGGCCGTTCACCAGCTGGAACGACAGCCAGCCGCGTGAATACGGCTTCTTCTCCAACGTCAATCCGGCGGTCGACCACCCGCGCTGGAGCCAGAAGACCGAACGCCGCATCGCCGGCACCGGCAGCAAGCTCTTCGCCGACCGAATTCCCACCCGGCCGTTCAATGGCTATGCCGACCAGGTGGCCTCGCTCTACGGGGGCATGGACCTTCGCAGGTGGTTCTGACCCGGCGTGCCGCGCCGCCCCGGCGCGTGCCGGGCGTTGCGAAGGCAGCGGCGCACGCCGCCGCGCTCCTGCCGGCCGCTTGGCTGGCGTGGCAGGTGCGCAACGAAGCCGTATACGGCAGCGGCGCACTCGGCGCGGACCCCGTGGCGGCGATCGAACATTTCCTGGGCCTGTGGGCCCTGCGCTTCCTGGTGCTGACGCTCGCGGTCTCGCCCCTGCGACAGCTCACGGGCCGGACGGAACTGCTGCAGTTCCGACGCATGCTCGGCCTCTACGCCTTCTTCTACGCGACGCTGCACTTCGCCGCCTGGCTGGTGCTCGATCTGCGGGGCGCCTGGGCCGACGTGCTGAAGGAAATCGCCGAGCGTCCGTACATCACCGTCGGCTTCCTCGCCTGGCTGCTGCTCGTTCCACTGGCCGCTACGTCCACGCGCGCGGCGATGCGCCGCCTCGGCCGCACATGGGGCCGCCTGCACCGGCTGGTCTACGCCATCGCCGCGCTGGCGGTGCTGCACTTCTGGTGGGTGGTGAAGTCGGACATCCGCGAGCCCGCGATCTACGCGGGACTGGTCGCCCTGCTGCTGGGCTGGCGTCTCCGCAGGTGGCTGTCGCAACGCGCGCGGTCCGGGTCGAGTGAAGCATCACGGCCCGCGCGGGACTGACCGGATGGCCGCGCCGGCGCTGCGCTGTCTGGCTCCGACGACACCGATCGGCGGATGGGATTACAGCTCCCGAGGGAGGATGCCGCTAACCCACGCCGTAGAGCAGCAGCAAGCTGAGCGCCGCGGCCAGCATCACCGCGGCGAGCAGTAGCCACGGGATGCGCCATCCGCGCTTGCGTTGCCCCGCCGCCGTCGGCTGCGGGGCGCGTGTGCGCGGCGCGGATTCCGGAATTTCCTCGCCGCTGGCCCGCGGCGCCTCGATGACGAACCGGTGCGTGCCCGCGAGCACGAGCTGGTCACCCGGCAACAGCAGCGCGTCGTCCACCCGATGCCCGTTGACGCTCACCGCACCAGCGTTCGCCGACGTCGCCGCCGCCACGCCGCGCGCAAGGGGCACCAGCTCGACATGGCGTGCGGCGACACGCGCATCGTCGATGCGCACGTCGCAATCGGCCGCATTCCCCATCGAAAGGCCACGCGCCAGCGAGAAGCAGCGGCCATGCAGTGGCCCGCCGACGGCGCGCAGCACGCACCGCACCGACGTGCGCTTCGGCGACGCTTCCGCCGCCGGCGCGCGATCCGGCTCGCGTCCGGCCAGCAGCACCTCGTGGCCGTGCAGGAACAGCGAATCGCCCGCACGCAGCATCGCCATCTGCCGCACCGGCCGTCCGTTCACGTAGGCGCCGCGCACGCCGTCGCGCACCTGCATCCACACGCCGCGCGAGTCGACGTAGATGGTGGCGATCGCCTGCTCCGACGCACCCGTGGCCGGCGCGCCGAGCGTCGCGGGCGTCAGCACGTGGACGCCCGGCTCGAGGAGCAGGACATCGCGTCGGGATTCGGGAAGGCGGATTCGAAGGGCGCTCACGCCGCCGCAATCTAGCACGCCCACACGCTCTCACCGGCCGATGCGCCACACTGTGCGCCAGACGCCACAGGCCGGAGACGCCATGTCCGACATCGATATCCGCCATCCGCATTCGCTCGCGCCGCAGCAGGCCCGCGAGGCCGTGCAAGGCATCGCCGACGCACTCGCCCAGCGCTTCGGCGTGAGCTATGCATGGTTCGGCGACGACCTGCAGTTCCAGCGCAGCGGCATCGACGGCCGCGTCAGCCTGCAGCCGGGCGCGCTGCACGTGAGCGCCAAGCTCGGCTTCCTGCTGGGCGCGATGAAGGGCTCGATCGAGCACGAGATCCGCCGCGTGCTCGAGGAACGCTTCGGCCGCGCCTGACGCGTACGAGCCGCGTTTATAGTCATGCTCCCGACACGGACCGAGATCCCATGCCCGTTCTCACGTCGCTCCTGATCGGCCTCGCGCTGGGCCTCATCCTGGTCGGTGTGTCGGCCACCTACCTCTGGCGCGTCTGGCGTCCGCGGCGCGAAGTGTTCGAAGGGCGGCGCATCCTCGCCGGCATGCGCTGGCGCGAGCTGTCCAACCTCGTGATGGAGGCGCTCGGCTCCGCCGGCTTCGAGCCGGAATCGCGGGAGACGCGCGCCGAGCGCGGCACCGAAGCCGATCTGCTGATGCACCGCGAGGGCCGCCCTTGGCTGATCGCCTGCAAGCAGGGGCTTGACCACCGCATCACGCCGGCGGCCGTCGAGGAACTCCAGCGCGCAGTGCGCATGCAGCAGGCCGCGGGCGCGGTGATGGTGACGCCGGGGCATGTCGACCCCAGGGCGCGCGAGGTCGCGGCGAACATCGAGCTCGCCGACGGCGGCGAGCTGTGGCGCCTGCTCGAACCGCTTCTGCCGGCCAGCGTGCACGAGGAGGTCGCCGAGCGCGCACGCGGCCAGGCCATGCGCAATGCGATGCTGGTCGCCGTTGCCGCGAGCGCGGTCACCGCGGGAACCGCGTGGGCACTGAGCCGTTTCGAGCCGGAAGCGCCGGCACCCGCTCCCGTAGCCGCGTCCGTGCCGGCTCCCGTGGCGGCGCCAGCGGCACCGGTACCCGAGCCTGCATCCGTTCTCAGCGAAGACCAGCAGCGTCGCGAACTCGCCGAGCGGCTGTCAGGCCTGCCGGGCATCGACCGCGCGCTGTGGCAGACGCGCTCGACGCTGCAGATCTTCCTCACCGACCCGGCGCTCGCCACCGACGCCG
Source organism: uncultured Lysobacter sp. (assembly GCA_964575535.1). Lineage (GTDB taxonomy): Bacteria > Pseudomonadota > Gammaproteobacteria > Xanthomonadales > Xanthomonadaceae > Cognatilysobacter. Next base: position 12,337 of record CAZNRZ010000048.1, read on the forward strand.
CGATCTGCCAGCTGGTCGAACGCTACCCCGACGTGCGCTCGTCGCGCCTGCAGCTCGACCCGCCCTCCGGCGACGATCGCCCGGTGCGTTTCATGCAGTGCCGCAGCTACTGAGGCGCGACGCCGCGAACCGCGGGTCGCGCCGCGGGTTCAGCCCTGCCAGCGCGAGAACACCAGGCAGGCGTTCGTGCCGCCGAAGCCGAAGCTGTTCGACATGACCGTGCGCAGCGTCGCTTCGCGCGTCTCGCGCAGGATCGGGAAGCCTTCGGCGCGCGGATCGAGCGTCTCGATGTTGTACGAGGCGCTCATGAAGCCTTCGCGCATCATCAGCAGCGAATAGATCGCCTCGTGAACGCTGGCGGCGCCCAGCGAATGGCCGCTCAGCGCCTTCGTCGACGACAGCGGCGGCACGGCGTCGCCGAACACCTCGCGCACGGCCTTGAGTTCGGTGATGTCGCCCAGCGGCGTCGAGGTGCCGTGCGTATTGAGGTAGTCGATCGGGCCTTCGATGTTGCGCATCGCCATGTGCATGCAGCGCACCGCGCCCTCGCCCGATGGCGCGACCATGTCGAGCCCGTCCGACGTGACGCCATAGCCGACGAGTTCGGCGAGGATCGTCGCGCCGCGCGCCTGCGCGTGCTCCAGCGATTCCAGCACCAGCATGCCGCCGCCGCCCGCGATGACGAAGCCGTCGCGGTCGGCGTCATACGGGCGCGAGGCCTTTTCGGGGGTGTCGTTGAACGCGGTCGACAACGCGCCCATGGCGTCGAACTGCGAGGTCATGCCCCAGTGCAGCTCTTCGCCACCGCCCACCAGCACGATGTCCTGCAGGCCGCCGCGGATCATGTCGGCCGCGGCGCCGATGCAGTGCGCGCTGGTGGCGCAGGCGGCGGAGATCGAATAGCTCACGCCCTGGATGCCGAAGGCGGTCGCGAGCGCCGCCGACACCGTGGAGCACATCGTGCGCGGCACCATGTACGGCCCGATGCGCCGCACGCCCTTGGCGCGAAGCAGCTCGCCGGTTTCCATCTGCCACTGCGCGGAGCCGCCGCCGCTGCCTGCGATCACGCCCACGCGCGGTGCCTTGAGCTGCTCCGGGTCCAGCCCCGCATGCGCAACCGCATCGCGTGCCGCCACGTAGGCATAGGCCGCGGCGTCGCCCATGAAGCGCTTGAGCTTGCGGTCGATGACGGATTCGAGGTCGAGGTCGACCACGCCCGCGACGTGGCTGCGCAGGCCCAGCTCGGCGTATTCGGGCATCGCGCGGATGCCGGAGCGGCCTTCGCGCAGCGACGCGGCCACGGTGTCGAGGTCATTGCCGAGGCAGGACGCGATGCCCATGCCGGTGACGACGATGCGATGCATGGTCAGAAACCCTCCGTCGAACCGAACAGGCCGACCCGCAGATCCTTGGCGACGTAGATTTCGCGGCCGTCCACGAATGTGCGGCCGTCCGCGATTACCAGCGCGAGGCGCCCGCGCATGACGCGGCGGATGTCGATCTCGTACGAGACCAGCTTCGCGTCCGGCAGCACCTGCCCGGTGAACTTGACCTCGCCCACGCCGAGCGCGCGGCCGCGCCCGGGCTCGCCGAGCCATGGCAGGTAGAAGCCGGCCAGCTGCCACATCGCGTCCACGCCGAGACAGCCGGGCATCACCGGATCGTCGATGAAATGGCAGCCGAAGAACCAGAGCGACGGGTCGATGTCGAGCTCGGCGCGGATCACGCCCTTGCCGTACCGGCCGCCTTCTTCCGCGATGTGCGTGATGCGGTCGAACATCAGCATCGGCGGCGCGGGCAGGCGCGCGTTGCCGGGGCCGAACATGTCGCCGCGGGCGCAGGCGAGCAGTTGCTCGCGGTCGA
>CAZNRZ010000049.1:0-2030 GCA_964575535.1 uncultured Lysobacter sp.
ATGCGAGCGCGCGCAGCGGCGCGACATCGCCATCCATGCTGAAGACGCCGTCGGTTGCGAGCATCGCGACGGCGTCCGGGCCCGCGTTCGCAGCCGTCGACGCATCGCCCTGCGTGCGTCGGATGGCCGCGTCGAGCTGGCGCGCCGCGGCATCCGCATCGCCATGCGGATAGCGGCGCAGCGTCGCGCCACTGAGCGTCGCGGCGTCGATCAGCGAGGCGTGGTTGAGACGGTCCTGCACGCAGGCATCGCCTCGGCGCAGCAGCGCCTGCAGCACCGCGAGGTTGGCGGTGAACCCGCTGCCGAACAGCAGCGCGCGCGGCACCTGCAGCCATTCGGCCGCCTCGCGCTCGAGCGCGTCGTGCACGGCGAAGTGGCCGCAGACCAGCGCGGACGCGGTGCTGCCGACGCCGTCGACCGACGCGTCGCGCAGCGCGGCGACCACATTCGGATGCTGCGACAGCCCGAGGTAGTCGTTGCTGCAGAAGTTCAGAAGCGTGCGGCCGTCGACCTCGCAGCGCATGCCCTCGCGCCGCGTGATCGTGCGGCGCAGGCGGCGCCTCGCCGCGGCGTCACGGGCGGCTCTGGACTCGGCGATGCGCTCGCGCCAGATCACCTCAGGCCGCGCAGCCACAGCCGCTGCCGCAACCCGTCGATGCCGCGCCGAAGGCAGGCCCGGCGTCGACGATGTCGGCATGCACGGTGTTCGGCGCTTCCACCACGTGCATCGGGCGCAGGCCCAGGCGCGCGAACAGCGCCATGTCGCGCTCGGTGTCCGGGTTGCCGGTGGTGAGCAGCTTCTCGCCGTAGAAGATCGAGTTCGCGCCGGCGGCGAAGCACAGCGCCTGCAGCTCGTCGGACATCGATTCGCGGCCTGCCGACAGGCGCACCATCGAGCGCGGCATCATGATCCGCGCCACCGCGATCATGCGCACGAACTCGAAGGGATCGAGTGCTTCGGTACCCGCCAGCGGCGTGCCTTCGACCTGCACGAGCCGGTTGATCGGCACCGAGTCCGGGTGCGCCGGCAGGTTGGCGAGCGCCTGCAGCAGGCCGGCGCGCTGCGCGCGCGTCTCGCCCATGCCGACGATGCCGCCGCAGCAGGTCTTCATGCCCGCGTCGCGTACGTGCGAGAGCGTGTCCAGGCGATCCTGGTATTCGCGCGTCTGGATGATCTCGCCGTAGAACTCGGGCGCGGTATCGAGGTTGTGGTTGTAGTAGTCGAGCCCCGCGTCGCGCAGCGCGCGCGCCTGCGTGTCGCTGAGCATGCCCAGCGTGGCGCAGGTCTCGAGGCCGAGTGCCTTCACCTCGCGGATCATCTCGGCGACCTTCGGGATGTCGCGGTCCTTCGGGCTGCGCCAGGCCGCGCCCATGCAGAAACGCGAGGCGCCGGCGGCCTTGGCCTGCCGCGCCTTCTCCAGCACGGCATCGGTCTCCATCAGCTTCGTGGCGTCGACGCCGGTGTGGTAGCGCTGGGCCTGCGGGCAGTAGGCGCAGTCCTCGGGGCAGCCGCCGGTCTTGACCGACAGCAGCGTGCTGACCTGTACCTCGGCCGGGTCGAAATGCTGGCGATGCACGGTGCCCGCGCGGTGCAGCAGCTCGGTCAGCGGCAGCGCGAGCAGGGCGAGGATCTCCTCGCGCGACCAGTCGTGGCGGACGCCCGTGGCGACGGGGCGCAGTTCACTGACGAGGCTCATGGGACTTTTCCGACAGGCGCGGGACCGCGGGCCCGGCAGTCTGGAAACCATGGATACCGCTGTCAACCTGACGACCCCGCCGCCGGTTGACGGCATCCGCGCCCGCCTCGCCTTCTGGCTGCGCAACGACGCCACGCACCTGCTCTGGCCGACCCGCTGCCTGGTCTGCGAGGACGCGGGCCTGGAAGGGATCGACCTGTGCGCCGCCTGCGAGGCCGGGCTGCCGCTCAACGCGACCGCCTGCCACGGCTGCGCCCTGCCGCTGCCGGAGCCAGGCCTCTGCGGCGCCTGCCTCGGTGCGCGCTCGTCGCTGGCGGAGGTCCATGCGGCCTT
>CAZNRZ010000049.1:2130-9677 GCA_964575535.1 uncultured Lysobacter sp.
CCGCGGCTCAAGTTCGCGGGCGACCTCGCTGCCGGCCGGCTGGTCGCGCAGCTGATGGTCGCCCCGCTGCGCGGCGCGCCACGGCCGCAGGCGCTGGTGCCGATCCCGCTGCATCGCGCCCGCCTGCGCCGGCGCGGCTATGACCAGGCGCTGGAACTGGCCCGCCCGCTCGGCCGCGCGCTGGGCCTGCCCGTGCTCGATGGCGCGCTGCTGCGCGTGCGTGCCACCGCCGAACAGTCCACGCTCAGCGCGGTGGCGCGCCGCCGCAACCTGCGCGGTGCGTTCGCGGTGCGTCCGCGGCTGCCGTTGCCGGCGCATGTCGCGCTGGTCGACGACGTGATGACCACCGGCGCGACGCTGCGCGCGGCCGCCGTCGCCCTGCGCCAGGCGGGCGTTGCGCGCGTGGATGCCTGGGTGGCGGCGCGCGTACCCTGATCCCTGGCATGGACCCGCACCGATGACCGCTTCGCGCCGCCACGCGGCCACCGCCGCGCTGTTCGCCCTCGCGATCGCCGCACCCGCGCGCGCGGACCAGTTCATGTACCTCGACCTCGCACAGGCGCGCGCCGCGCTTGCGCAGCTTCGGGCCGGTGACGTCGTCCACCATTTCTGCGCGCCCTGCGGCGATGCGCGCTCCGAGCGCATGACCGTTCGCGCGCTGGGCATCGACCGCATCTGGGAACGCGACGGCTCCGCACAGCCCTACCGCAGCGATGGCCGCACGTTCTGGGTCGTCGAACTCAACGACGAGGCGATCGACCTGGCCTACGTGTATGTCCGCGAGGGCGGTCAGTGGCGGAACCTCGCGGGCCTCGCCGGGCTGGAACCGCGGCGCGTGCCGGCGATCCTCCCCGCGGCGCAGGCCGGCACGCGCTGGCGATGCGGGACGAAGATCGACAATCCCTGGGGGACGATCTTCGAGCAGCGGCGCGATCCCTGCCCGGTCGATGCCCAAGCGTACGAGGCACGGGCCCGCGAGGCCACGAACTGGCGCTAGCCGCGGCGATCGGCGGCAGTGCCGTGCGCTCGGCCAGCAGGGCGCTGCGTGTTGCGGACCGTGGCTCGCGGACTTCGGACTTCGGACTTCGGACTTCGGACTTCGGACTTCGGACTTCGGACTTCGGACTTCGGATCGAGGCTGCGGGAGATCGCCACGGCGCGGGCGACGGCCGGCGTCCCCCGTGCAGCGTGCGATCGAACCGTCGGACGGATCCAGGGCGCGTCCGCTGCGCGGCGGCGGGCCATGACCTGCGACCGATGCACCGCGTCCCGGCGTCGATACACTCGCCGCATCCATGAAAACGCCAGGGAGTGCTCCGTGAGCCAGTGGTTCTTCGTCAATCCCCGTTCCAGCGAGCGCGTCGGTCCGCTCGATCCCGATGCCGCCTTCGCGCATGCGAAGCAGCATCCGGACCACCAGTGCTGGCGCGACGGCCTGTCGGGCTGGCAGCCGGTGCGCGCGATGCCGGAATTCGCCGAGGCGGTCGGCGCGCCCGGCACGCACGCGCCGCCCCCGCCGCCGCCGATGGCAGGCAGCCGCGGCATGAACGACGACATCGACTACCGCATCGTCGGCAACGACATGCCCTTCGTCGAGATCGAGCTCGACCCGGGCGAGAGCGCGATCGCCGAGGCCGGGTCGCTCATGTACAAGGAATCCAGCGTCGGCATGGAGACCGTCTTCGGCGACGGCACGCGCAGCGGCGCGGGCGGTGGCGGCGGCTTCATGGACAAGCTGATGTCCGCCGGCAAGCGCGTGATCACCGGCGAGAGCCTGTTCACCACGGTCTACACGCACAACGGCCAGGGCAAGGCGCGCGTGGCCTTCGCCGCGCCGTACCCGGGCACGGTGCTGCCGATCCGCCTGAGCGAGCACGGCGGGCGCCTGATCTGCCAGAAGGATTCGTTCCTTGCCGGCGCGCGTGGCGTGCAGGTGGGCATCCACCTGCAGCGCAAGATCATGACCGGCCTGTTCGGCGGCGAGGGCTTCATCATGCAGAAGCTCGAGGGCGACGGCTGGGTGTTCGTGCACGCCGGCGGCACGCTGGTCGAGCGCGACCTCGCGCCGGGCGAGCGGCTCGATGTCGACACCGGCTGCGTGGTCGGCTTCCACGCCAGCGTCGACATGGACGTGCGCCCGGTGGGCGGCATCAAGTCGATGTTCTTCGGCGGCGAAGGCGTGTTCCTCGCCACGCTGACCGGGCCGGGCAAGGTCTGGCTGCAGTCGCTGCCCTTCTCGCGCATGGCCGCGCGCATGTTCGCGGCCGCACCGCAGGGCGGCGGCAAGAACGTGGGCGAGGGTTCCGTGCTGGGCGGGCTGGGCCGCATGCTCGATGGTGACGGCCCGTTCTGACGCGCGAGGCCTGTGGCGGCGGGCTCGCTGGTGCTCGTCGCCGCTTTCGCCGTGCACGCCTGGGCGTCGCCGCACGGGCATTCGCTGGGCGGGGCCGGAATGATCGCGTTCGCGGCACTGGGTGCGATGCGCCCGTTGCCAGGCGTCCCCACCGGTGGCGTACCGAGCGCGTGGCCCGGGTAAGCGCAGCGCATCCGGGGATCATGAGTCGGTGCCGCTACAAAACTAGCAGCCGTGTTACGCAGCGCGCGGCGGCGCGGCTGCATCATGTCGCATGCGCGTATTCACCTGGCGCGGTGCGCTGCGCTGACCCGGGCTACGGGCTGAACGCGACGCGGCGGGGCGGCGGGCGTCGCGCGGTCCGTCGTTAAGCTGGCGCCCCCGTCGATGCTGCCGGTCCCGATGCGCCTTCTCCGATCCGTCCCGCTCGCCTTCGCCGTGCTCCTCGTCGCCTGCGGCGGCGCGCCGGTGCGTCCCGATGCGCCCTCGCCTGCGCCCGTGAAGCCGGCCGCGCAGGCGAAACCGGTGCGCGTCGGCCTCGCCCTCGGCGGCGGCGCGGCCAAGGGCTTCGCCCACATCGGCGTGATCAAGATGCTGGAGGCCAACGGCATCCGCATCGACGTGGTCAGCGGCACCAGCGCCGGCAGTGTCGTCGGCGCGATGTACGCCGGCGGCATGGACGCGTTCGCGCTGCAGAAGCAGGCCGTCGCGCTGGACGAGGACCGCATCCGCGACCTGCGCCTGCTCGGCGGCGGGCTGGTCAAGGGCCAGGCGCTGCAGGACTACGTCAACGACACGCTCGCCCAGCGCCCGATCGAGAAGCTGCGCAAGCCGTTCGCGGCGGTGGCCACGCATCTTGAAACCGGCCGGCGCACGGTGTTCACGCGCGGCAACACGGGGCAGGCGGTGCGTGCGTCGAGCAGCATTCCCGGCGTGTTCGAGCCGGTGCGCATCGGCAAGGCGAGCTACGTCGACGGCGGCGTGGTGAGCCCCGTGCCGGTGGACGCGGCGCGCCAGCTCGGCGCCGACGTGGTCATAGCGGTCGACATCTCCACCAAGGTCGACGGCAGCACGCCCACCAGCCTGCTGGGCACGGTGAACCAGTCGATCACGATCATGGGCCAGCAGCTGGGTGCGCAGGAGCTCGCGCGCGCCGACGTGGTGATCCGGCCGAAGGTCAACGACATCGGCCCGGCCGATTTCGAACGCAAGGGCGCGGCCATCCTCGAAGGCGAGCGCGCAGCGCTGGCGGCGCTCCCGCAGATCCGTGCGCGCATCGCGCAGGTGCAGCAGGCGCGGGCGCCGAAACCGGTCGTCGCGCCGCGCCCGGCCTGCAAGCCCTCGCGCATGGAGCGCCTGCTCAAGCGCGAGCCCGCCTGCGCCGGCGGCTGACTGGCGGCCGCACGCGCCTCCGTCCACACGGACGGCCAGAACGCGAGAGCCCGCCGAAGCGGGCTCCCGGGGTCCACGGACCGGCCGACGATCAGCGCGGGGTGCCGGTCGTGCTGGTCCGCGTCGTGTCGTGATGGACGACGGTCTTCTGCTTGCGCGGGATCAGACCGAGCAGGCCGAGCAGGCCGAGCAGGCCCCAGTCGAAGCCGTCGTCGCGGTCGCGATCGTCGACGACGGTACGGTCGACGGCGGTGTCGTTCGCTCCAGCGGCCGTGTCCTGTGCCATGACCGGGGTGAGCGACATGCCGAACAGCAGCGAGGCGGCGAGGGTAGCGGCGAGCTTCTTCTTCATCGATGACTCCTTGAATCGGGAAAGTGGCACGGCTCAGGCCGTGCGCGGACGCTATGGGACGCTCCGCGAGCGATCCGTGATCGCAGTGGGCGTGGGCTCAGCTTCGCGATCGGCGGCAACGGCCGGCCGCCGGCGTGTCATCGGCCGGGCAGCGGCAGCCCGCGGAACGCCTTGACGGTCCGCAGCACGAAACTGGAGTTGACGTCCGCCACGCCGGCCTCGTTGAGCAGGCGGTCGAGCAGGAAGCGCGAGAAGTGCTCGAGGTCGCGCACGGCGACATGCAGCAGGTAGTCCATGTCGCCGGTGAGCGCGTGGCAGGCCACCACTTCGTCCCATTGCTCGACGAAGCCGGTGAAGGCGGCGATCGACCCCGCATCGTGGCGCGCCAGCTGCACGCGCACGAAGGCCTGCAGGCCGAGGCCGAGGCGCTCGGCGTCCACGCGTGCGGCATAGCCGGCGATCACCCCGTCGCGCTCCAGGCGCTGCACGCGGCGCAGGCAGGCCGAGGGCGAGAGATGCACGCGCTCGGCCAGCTCGGCATTGGTCAGCCGGCCCTCGCCCTGAAGGGCGCCGAGCAGCTGGATATCGGTGCGGTCGAGATCGATACGGGTCATCTGTTGCGCAAAAATGCTGGTCGACGCACCGATCGTGCGCCAGTACCGCTCTCAGGCGCAACAACGCAATCCTGTTGCGCGCCGGCGCGTCTAGATTGGACGGTCCAGTGGAGGACGCCATGAACGCCCAGCCCCAGCGCATCGAACACCAGCTCACCGACAAGGGCTATGTGCCGGTCTACACCACGGCGATCATCGAGCAGCCCTGGTCGGGCTATACGCCGATCGACCACGATGTCTGGGCGCAACTGTTCGAGCGGCAGCAGGCGATCCTTGTCGGCCGCGCCAGCCAGGCTTTCCTCGACGCCCAGCGCGCCATGCACATGAGCGCGCACGAGATCCCGAAGTTCGACGACCTCAACCGCGTGCTGCGCGCGGCCACCGGCTGGGAGCTGGTGGGCGTGCAGGGGCTGCTGCCCGAGCTCGACTTCTTCGACCACCTCGCGAATCGCCGCTTCCCGGTGACGTGGTGGATCCGCACGCCGGAGCAGATGGACTACCTGTCCGAGCCGGACCTGTTCCACGACCTGTTCGGCCACGTGCCGCTGCTGATGAACCCGGTGTTCGCCGACTACATGCAGGCCTACGGCCGCGGCGGGGTGAAGGCGCACGGCATCGGCCCGGAGGCGCTGGCGAACCTCACCCGCCTGTACTGGTACACCGCCGAGTTCGGCCTGATCCGCGATCCGGGCGGCCTGCGCATCTACGGCAGCGGCATCCTCTCGTCGAAGGGCGAATCGATCCACTGCCTCGAGAGCGCCGCGCCCAACCGCATCGGCTTCGACCTCGAGCGGATCATGCGTACGCGCTACCGCATCGACACGTTCCAGAAGACCTACTTCGTCATCGATTCGTTCGAGCAGCTCTTCGACGCCACGCGGCCGGACTTCGCGCCGATCTATGCACGCCTCGCGCAGCAGCAGTCGATCCCGGCGGGCGACGTGCTCGAAACCGACCGCGTGTTCAACCGCGGCACCGGCGAGGGCTGGCTCATGGACGGGGACGTCTGAGCTTCGCCATCAACCGCGCGGCGGCCTCGGGGTCGCGATGCATGCCGCGCGGGATGGCCGGCCCGCGCCCGACCCGCTGATCGCGATTCGCGGCACGGCGGCCCAGCACGCCGGCGCCGAGGAAGGCGAGGCCGAACAGCGTGAAGGCGGCCGGCAGCCCCCAGATCTCGCCCGCGGTGTCGATTCGCTGGGCCACCGTGCCGTCGGCCAGCCGCTGGTAACGCACCGGCACCCGTGCGCCGACCGCGGGAACGCCCGACGCGTCGCGCGTCGCATTGCCGACGATCCGGCGCAGGGCCCCGCGGCCCTCGCGGTACTCGACGACCAGAACCACGTTGTCGCTGTCGAAGCTCCCGTCCAGGCGTCGGTGGCCGCCGCTGCGGCGTTCATGGTCGACCACCACGCCGGTGGCCGGCGTGCTTCCGGAAACGAACAGCCCGGCCGCCACCAGCATCAGGGCGCCGAACACCGACAGCAGCGCGCCGATCAGCAGCCAGCCGCAGGCCATCGCACGCAGGCCCCGGTTGGCCGGCATCACTTCAACCGCACCGCGATGCGCGCGCCCGTGGCGGGCACGTCGAAGGCCACCTTCGGGAAGTCCGGCTTGCGGAACACGATCGGGTTGTTGGAGAAGCCGTAGTCGTCCTTCGGAATGCCGAGCAGGCCGACGTCGAATTTCCCGTTGCCGTCGGTGTCGTGCAGCACCATCACCGCGTAGCGCCCGGGCGCGAGATCGTCGAAACGCACGCGCAGGCGGTCGCTGCCGTCGGGCTCCACGCGCTGGCGGGCCAGCGGCGTGTTCTGCGCGTCCCAGCCTGCCGCCGAGTCGTAGAGGAACACCGCCAGGCGCCCGCGCTGCGTCGTGATGTTCTCGATGTCGACGACCAGTTCCGCGGCCGATGCCATGCCCGCGGCGCAGGCGAGCGCGACGCCGCACATCGCCATCAGCGCGCGCCTCATGCGTGCACCTGCGACGGTGCGATCGCGGCGGCGCGTGCGGGAGGCACCCCGCGATACCTGCGATCGAGCCAGACTTTCGCGAGCACCGACAGCACGACGGGCAGGAACCACGCCGCGTAGAACAGCGCGCTCTCGCTCACCTGCGGCAGCAGCCGCGGCAGGCCGATGGCGAGAAACGCCACGTGCGTGGCCGCGCCGTTGCCCACCATCGCGCCGTAGTGCTCCTCCACCCACCAGCGCGGCTGCGAGGGAATCACGCGGCGGCGGCGCCACATGTCGAGGCCGCTGACGATGCCGATCAGCGAGAAGCCGATCAGCAGCGCGTTGCCGACACTGGCACCGAGCACGAGGATGCCGGCGCCCGCGAGCACGTTCGCCACCGCCAGCGCGTGGTAGACGCGCCCGAGATACCGCTGCGGCGCGGCACGGTCGCGGATCGCGCGCCAGGACAGCCACACCGTCGTGCCCACGATCAGCAGCAGATAGCCGAGGAATGCGGCGGTGACCGGATGCCCGCCGAGCAGGCGCTGCAGCGCCAGCGGCGCACCGCTGACGATCACCACCGCCATCGCCAGCAGGAACGCACGGCCGACGAAGCGATGCCGCGCGCTGCCCTTGCGCAGCACCGCGGCCAGCCAGAAGGTGACGAGCGCCACCGTGCCGGCGGCGACGTGCAGCAGGACGAACGTGGAATAGCCGGGCATGGCGGGGTTTCCTTTCAGGTTGACGCACAGCCTCGCGCGGCGAGTCGCGCGGGAGCAGGGCCGGCCGTCATCGATCGGTCGTGCCGGAAGTCATTTCGCGGCTGTTGTGCGATGACCGGGCGATACGCGGCAACGCGGCAACGCGGCAACGCGGCATTGCGG
>CAZNRZ010000049.1:9777-14196 GCA_964575535.1 uncultured Lysobacter sp.
TCCTCCGTGCAGTCACCCATCACGATGGATCCCTCGCTGCGCTCGGGATGACAGCCGGGGTCTTCAAGGTCGCGCATGGCCTCTCGCGACGTGTCGCGCAGGAGCGGGGCCAGCCTTTATCGATCGGTCGTGCGGGAAGTCATTCGCGGCTGCTGGACGATGGCCGGCGACACGCGGCTACAAGGCGACCAAGCAACAAGCAACAAGCAACAAGCAACAAGCAACGCAGCTACGCGGCAACAAGGCAACACGGCGCCGACGCTGCATGTCGCGCATATCTCCCCCCGCTGTCATCCCGAGCGACGCGAGGGATCCTCCGCGCAGTCACCCATCACGATGGACCCCTCGCTTCGCTCGGGATGATAGCGGGGGTTCGCCACGACTCCCGGCTTCCGTCGATGTCCCGGCCGACCATCGCGACTTCCGACTCGCGACTTCCGACTTCCGACTCCCGCCTGCCGCTTCCCGATTCCCGATTCCCGATTCCCGATTCCCGGCCCACCACTCACCAATTACGAATCACGAATCACACCCCCCCTCACCCCACCACAAACGCCCCATGAAACCCCAACGGCATCGAATACGGCAGCCACGCTTCCGCGATCGGGCCATCGTCGACATGACCCGCATCGAACACCGCCACGCCATGCCGGTCGCGCGCGGAATCGAGCAGCGTGCCGACCAGCCAGCCGTCGTCGGGCGTCGATGAGCCCGGCCGCGGCACGAACAGGTGTTCCTCGGCGAGCACGCCGTCGGCATAGCGGTGCACGCGGCGGCGGCCGCGCGGGTCCAGCGACATCACCGCATTGAAGATCGGCGCGTCGCCGACGGTGACCGGCGCGTACAGCGTCGCGGTGCGGTCGCGCGGCGTGCGCGGGTCGAACACCGGGAATTCCAGACCCTGTGCGTCGAGCCGCTCCCAGCGCGCGCGGCCGCGGCGCAGGTCGAGGTGCAGGCGCGCCAGTCGGCCGCTGCCCTCGCCGTCGCCCGCATGGCCGCGCATGGCATGCGCCATCGGCGAGCGCGCGGCGTCGAGGTCGTCGTGCAGCACCGCGGTGACCTCGATGCGGTCGCCGCGCTGCGCCGCATCGGCGAAGTGGTAGGCCATCGCGAAGTCGACTTCGAACCACCGCGCGGCCGCGAGGTCGTGCTTGGGCACCACCGCCACGTGGCAGGGCTGCTGCGCCTGGAAGCGCAGGCGCTGGAAGAACGCGCCGCTGTCGGCCAGCGCGAACGGCGCGAGCACGAAGACCAGGTGCGTGGCGGTCATCGCGAAGCTGTGCAGGTAGCCCAGCGCGGGGCAGGACACCATGCGGGCGTCGCGCAGCGCGCCGTCGGCGCCGACATGCCAGAGCAGCAGCTCCGAGCCGCCGCTCATCATGCCCACGCCGCCGAAGTTCCAGACGCTGCCGTCGCGGTCGACGAGCGGATGCGCGGAGAACGGCAGCGTGGCGAGGTCGTCGCGCCAGCGCACGGGGCCGAGTGTCGCCAGCGTGTCGCGGTCGATCTCGAAGGCGCTGCCGGCCTCGCTCAGCGCGAACACGCGGCCGTCGAGCATCATCACCGAGGTGTTCGCGGTGTTGGCGTCGTCGTTGTTGCGGATCGGCTTCTGGTCGGGAATCTCCGTGCCCGCGGTGGGCACGAGGAAGCGCCCGGCGCGCTGCTCGCGCACGAACTTGGGCGTGGCGACCATGCGCCCGCGATGGCTCACGCCATCGGCGCCGAGCCGCCAGGCCTGCACCATGCCGTCGCCGTCGAACCAGTGCTCGTAGCGGAAGCCGGCGCGCTCGAACCGCGCCGGGCCGTTGCGGTACAGCGTGCCGCGCAGCGCTCCGGGCCAGCGCCCGCGCACGACCGCCTGCGCCGGCCCCAGCGTCTCGCCGTCGACGCTGCGCCAGCCGGCCAGCCACGGATGACGCGCCAGGCCCGCGGCGAACTCGGCCGGATCGCCGGCGTGGGCGAGGCGACCGAGCGCGAGCGGCGCCAGCGCGGCGGTCGTCGCCGCGCCGAGCAGGCCGCGCAGGAAGGATCGGCGGTCGACGGGCCGGCCCATGGCGGCCTACCGCAGCTCGATGGTGATCGCGGCGGCGTCCGCGCCGACCTCGAAGGCGGCCTCGTCCCAGGTCGGCTTGCGCATCACCTGCGGATTGTTGGAGAAGCCATAGCCCTCCAGCGGCATGCCCATGGCGTTCATGTCGAGCCGGCCGTTGCCGTTCTCGTCGTGGGTGACCATCACCGCGTAGCGGCCGGGTGCCAGGCCCTCGAAACGGACGGCGTGCGTCGCGCCCTCGGGCGTCCCGCCGGCGGTGCGCACCGGCCTGGCCTTGCCGTCGAAGGCCTCGGCCGAATCGACGAGCGCGATCATCATGATGCCGGTGGTGGCGCGCACGTCGGTCAGGGTGACGGCGAGATCGGCGGCGCACACCGGCGCGGCGGAGCCGAGGCCGGCCAGCAGGGCGAGCGGAAGGGCGAAGGACATCGGGCGCATGACGGCTTCCTCGTGACGGTGGCCGCCAGTGTCCGCATCGCCGTGGGTGCGGTCAGGGGCCGGGCGTCACCCCGTGCGGGTGCCGGAAGTCACTTCCTCGCGCGGCCGCATTGCCAGCGCCGCCGGCGCGGCCCAGCATGCCGGCATGAACCCGCTGCTGCGCACGCTGCTGCAACCGATGATCCTCGCCGCGGGCGTGACGTGGCTGGCCGTCGTGCTGGGCCTGCAGGCCGAGGACAGCACGCAGCGCCCGCTGATGCTCGCGCTCGCGCTGGTGTATTTCGCCGCGCTGCTCGCCATCGACCTGCTGCCCCGCCGCCTCGCGCAGCGCCTGACCACGCCGCTGCTTCTCGTCGAACTCGCCTGCGCACTGGGGCTCGTCGCGCTGGCCCCGCGCGGCGGCACCGCGCCCGTGCTGCTGGTGGTGTGGGTGGCGCAGCTGGCGACCATCCACCCGCCGCGCATCACCGTGCCCGCCATCGCGCTGGCGAACGTCGCGCTCTACCTGCTGCTGCGCCGCGCCGGCTACAGCGAGCCGCTGCTGGTGACGGTGCTCTACATCGGCTTCCAGGCCTTCGCCGCGCTCACCGCGCATTACGCGCGCAACGCGGAGTGCTCTCGCGCCTCGCTGGCGCGCGTCAACGCCGACCTGCTCGCCACCCGCGCGCTGCTGGCCGACAGCACGCGCGATGCCGAACGCCTGCGCGTGGCGCGCGAGCTGCACGACGTGGCCGGCCACAAGCTCACCGCGCTCAGCCTCAACCTGCGTGCGCTGGCCGCCGATCCCGCGCTCGCATCGCGCGGCGAGCTCGGCATCGCCCAGCGCATGGCCAGCGAATTGCTCGACGACATCCGCGGCGTGGTGCATGCCATGCGCGACGCCCGCGGCCTCGACATCGCCACCGCCCTGCGCGCACTCGCCGCGCCGTTTCCGCGTCCGGCGTTGCAGCTCGACATCGCCGACGATCTGCGCATCGACAACGCCGAACTCGCCGAAACCGTGCTGCGCGTGGTGCAGGAAGCGCTGACCAACGCCGCGCGCCATGCCGATGCCGACGTGCTCGCCGTGCGCCTGCATCGCAAAGGCACCCACCTGCACGTTCGCGTCGAGGACGACGGCCGCCTGCGCGGGACACCGCGCGAAGGCAGCGGCCTGTGCGGCATGCGCGAGCGCATCGCCGCGGCCGGCGGCAGCCTGCGCATCGGCCGCGGCGCACGCGGCGGCCTGTGCATCGACGCGGAGCTGCCGCTGTGAGCGCCCCGCGCATCGCGCTGGTCGACGACCAGGCGCTGGTGCGCGCCGGCCTGCGCGCGCTGCTGCAGCAGCAGGGCGTGTGCATCGTGTTCGAGGCCGACAGCGGCGAAGCGCTGCTCGACGCACTCGCCACGCAACCGGTCGACGTAGTGCTGTCCGACATCCGGATGCCCGGCATCGACGGCATCGCCGCCGTGCGCGCACTGCGCGAGCGCGGCGATGCCACCCCCGTGCTGCTGCTCACCACCTTCGACGAGCCCGACCTGCTGCTCGACGCCGCCGACGCCGGCGCGCAGGGCTTCCTGCTCAAGGACGCCGCGCCCGAGGACCTGCGCGACGCCGTGCATCGCCTCGCCCGCGGCGAATCGATGCTGCTGCCGGTATCCACCGACCCGGTACGCGCGCGCTATGCCTACCACGCCAGCGATGCGCCGAAGGAGCGCTTCTCCGACAAGGAAGTGGCCGTGCTGCGCCTGATGGCCGGCGGCTACTCCAACAAGGAAATCGCCCGCGCCATGTTCCTCGCCGAAGGCACGGTGAAGAACTACGTCTCGGTGATCCTCGAAAAACTCGACACCCGCGACCGCACGCGCGCGGTGCTGAAGGCGATCACGCTGCGGGTGATCTGAGGGCGTGATTCGTGATTCGTGATTCGTGATTCGTGATTCGTGATTCG
>CAZNRZ010000050.1:0-10036 GCA_964575535.1 uncultured Lysobacter sp.
GTCTCCGCGATGATGCGCGGCTTGCCCATGCGCGCGGCCAGCAGCGCCTGGCCGATGGTGTTGTTGATCTTGTGCGCGCCGGTGTGGTTCAGGTCCTCGCGCTTGAGCAGGATGCGCGCGCCACCGGTCTCGCGCGACAGGCGCTCGGCGAAATAGATCGGACTCGGCCGGCCGACGTAGTGCGCGAGGTCGCGGTCGAACGCCTCGATGAAGGCCGGATCGACGCGCGCTGCATCGTAGGCGGCGGCCAGCTCCTGCAGCGGGCCCATCAGCGTCTCGGCGACGAAACGCCCGCCGAAGCGGCCGAAGTGGCCTTCGGCGTCGGGAAAGGAATGGAAGTCGAGTGGCGTTGCAGCGGACATTCGGCGATCACCAGCGGGCCGCCGGAGGGCGGCCGACAAGTCTAGGCGATCACTTCGCGCTCAGCAGGCCGGCGCGGTGGCGTCGGTCTGGCAGTCGGCGCGGCGCACTTCCTCGACGAAGCGACGCATGCGATCGCCGTCCTTGATGCCCGGCTCGGTCTCGATGCCGCTGGACACGTCCACCGCCCACGGCGTCGCGACCGTGACCGCGTTGAAGACGTTCTCCGGATTCAGGCCGCCGGCCAGCGCATAGGGCTTCTGCAGATCCTTGGGGATGCGCGACCAGTCGAACGTCCTGCCGGTGCCGCCGGCGCCGCCGGGCTCGTGGCTGTCGAGCAGGAAACCCGC
The DNA here is from genome assembly GCA_964575535.1 of uncultured Lysobacter sp. Taxonomy (GTDB): domain Bacteria; phylum Pseudomonadota; class Gammaproteobacteria; order Xanthomonadales; family Xanthomonadaceae; genus Cognatilysobacter. Next base: position 711 of record CAZNRZ010000050.1, read on the forward strand.
CGCACCCGGCCAGCGCAGCTGCAGGTAGTGCGGGGCCTGGATCTCGTCGCCCATCGGCACCGCTTTCAGGTACGGCAGGCCGAAGCTGCGGCAGAAGGCGTCGTCCTCGTTGCCGTGGAACTGCAGCAGGCTCGGGCGCACCTGGCGCACCACGTCGCGCACCTCGTCGAGGCCGTTGTCCTGGAACAGGGCGACCGCATCGACCAGCGGCGCCAGCGCCTGGCGCATCGCGCGTGCTTCCTCCGGGGCGATGCGGCGCGGGCTCTTCGGCGAGAACACGAAGCCGATGCCGTCGACGCCGAGCTCGCAGGCCAGGCGGACGTCGCCGGGGCGGGTGAATCCACAGAACTTGATGCGGGTGCGGAACAGGGTTCGGTTCACAGGCTGACCTCGGGGGGAAGGTTCCAGCAGGCCGGATAGCGGGGGCCGATGAAGACGAGCCCGGCGGATGGAGCCGTCGGGCCCGCGAGGGTGCGGTCGCGGCCTTCGAGGACTTCGGGGATCCAGTCCTCCGGTCGTTCTCCGCGCCCGACGAGCAACAGGCTGCCGACGATATTGCGGACCATGTGATGCAGGAATGCGTTGGCCTGCACGTCCACCTCCACGATGTCGCCGACGCGGCGGACCTCGATCCTCTGCAGCTCCCGGCGTGCATGCGCGGCCTGGCAGTGCACGGTGCGGAAGGCGGAGAAGTCGCGTTCGCCGACAAGCGACTGTGCCGCACGGTGCATCGCGGCGGCGTCAAGCGGCCGTCGTTCCCACGACAGGTACTGCCGCTGCAGCGCCGGCCGCACCGCGCGGTTGAGGATGCGGTAGACGTAACGGCGCGCGCGCGCCGAGAAGCGGGCGTGGAAATCCGGCGCCACCGGCACGCACCAGAGCGCGCAGACCTCCGGCGGCAGGCGCGACGTGGCGCCGAGCACCCAGCTGCGCGGATCGCGCCGGGCGGGCGAATCGAAGTGGACGATCTGGCCGGCGGCGTGGACGCCCGCATCCGTACGCCCGGCGCAGACGGTAACGACCGGGTGCCCGGCAACGAACGACAGCGCGTTCTCCAGCGTGGCCTGCACCGTGGGCAGCGGCGTGCGCTCGGGCGCGCCGTGCGGGCTCAGCCGCTGCCAGCCGCTGAAGGCGGTGCCGTCGTACTCGACGGCAAGCGCGTACCGCTGCGGGGCCGCCTCCCCGCCCGGTGCGGGGATGCCCGACTCCGTCATCCCAGCGCCTGTCGCATGCGCGAGGCGACGCTGCCCGCGGTCGCATCGCCGCTCTGCTCCACTTCGTCCAGCAGCTGCCGCGCACGTTCGGTGTCGCCCAGATCCAGATACGCCTGCGCGAGTTCCAGACGCTCGGCATTGGCCGGTTCAACCTGGGGCGTGAGCGCCGGGTCCGGTTCAGTGGCGGCCCAGGCGGGCGATGCGGAGACGGCCTCGACGACGGCCGGCTTCGACGTGCGCCGCGCGCCGGTGCGCTCCCAACTCGGCGCAGACGCGGGAGCGGAAGCGGAAGCGGGAACAGGCGACTCGGCTGGCGTGGCGACTGCCGCCGCGACCGCCTCTCCGGCAGCCGACGGGCCGGCGGCAGGAGCCGGTGGTGCGAACGCGTCGGCCAGCGACGGGCGCGGCTCGGCCGGGGCGCGGAACGTGGTGGCGGACGCGCGCCGACGGCGCGCCCATGCGGCGGCCGCGAGCCCGAGCAGCACCAGCGCACCGCCTCCGATCCATGGCAGCACCGTTCCTCCACCCGCTTCGGGCGCGCGATCGGCCGTGGCCACCGGCGCCTGCCCGCTGCGCTGCTGGGCCGCGTTGAGTTCGGCGTCCTTCAGCGCGATCAGCTTCTGCTGGTCGGTCTGCAGGCGCTCGAGATCGGCCACCCGGCTCTTGAGTTCCTGGAGCTCCGCATCGCGCGCGGCCAGCGTCTCGCGGGTGGTCTGCAATTCCTGTCGAAGCATGTCGCCCTCACCTCCGGCCGCGATGCCGGACTGCGTTGCTGCCTGGGTGGCGCGCCCGGCGCCGGGCGGCACGATTTCGAGCCGCCCGCTGGCGGCGGGGGGCGATGGCGTACGCGGGGCCGCCGCCACGGCCGGCGCTGCGGCCGCTGCCTGCGGCTGGCTGCGCGCTTCGCGCCACTGGCGTGCGTGGCTGCGGACCAATGCCGCGGCTTCGCGCGCTTCGATGGCCTCCAGCTCCGCCGCCGCCGGCAGGCGCAGCACGCTGCCGCTGCGCAGCTGGTTCATGTCGCCGCCGATGAAGGCCTGCGGGTTCGACCGCAGCAGCCCGACCATGGTCTGCTCGGCCGTCACGTCCTCCGGCGCGATGCGCGCCGCAATGCCGGAGAGCGTGTCGCCGGCGCGGACGCGGATCGAGTCGTCCCCCGTCGTCGCCGGCGGGCGCGGTGACGCCGTCGCGCTCGGCGACCGTGGCGGCGCGGGCTGCACGGGCGTCTGTGTCGGAGCCGGGGTCGGCACCGCTGCGACTGGCGCCTGCGGCCGCTCGACGACCGCGGGCGTCTGCACCTGCGGCGCCTGCACCGGCGTGGTGGCCTGCGAAGCCACCGAATTCGGCGCCGCGACGAGCGCCGAGTATTCGCGTACCAGCCGGCCTTGGCCCCAGTCGACCTCCACCAGGAAGGTCAGCATCGGATCGCTGACCGGCTGGCCCGAGCTGACGCGGATGACCGGCCGGCCGGCGGCGTCGCGGCCCGTCTCGAAGCGCAGGTCGGCCACCACGCCCACCGGCGGCTGCAGCCCGATGCGCGTGAAGGTCTCCGGCGACGCCAGCGCCGCGCGCAGCTGCTCGAGCTCCGCCGGATCGCTGCTGATCACCGGGATCTCGGCGAGCAGCGGCTCGCCGGGCCCCGACAGCACGCGTATCTGGCCGAGACCCAGCGCCGCGGCGGTGCCGCTCGCGAGCGCAAGCGCCAGCAGGCAGGCGGATCGCAATAGTGGCCGTGCAGGCATACCCATCCCCTTGTTCCGCCGTGACTCTAGCCGCCGCCCGGCAGCGGCGGCAATGCGTTATTCCGCGATCACCAGCTCGGCGAGCTGCACCGCGTTCAATGCCGCGCCCTTGCGGATGTTGTCGGCGACCACCCACAGCGCCAGTCCGCGCGGGTGCGAGATGTCCTCGCGGATGCGGCCGACGAAGACCGGATCCTGCCCGGAGGCGTGCGTCACCGGCGTCGGATAACCGCCGGGGCCGCGTTCGTCGACGACTTCGATGCCCGGCGCCGCTTCCAGTAGTTCGCGCGCACGCCCCTCGCTGATCTTCTCGCGCGTCTCGATGTGCACCGCCTCGGAATGGCCGTAGAACACCGGCACGCGCACGACGGTGGCGTTCACCTGGATGGAGTCGTCGCCGAGGATCTTGCGCGTCTCCCAGACCAGCTTCATCTCCTCGCTGGTGTAGCCGTTGTCGAGGAAGTCGCCGCCGTGCGGGATCACGTTGAAGGCGATCTGCACGGGATAGACGGCGGGCTGCGGGTCCTGGAAGTTCAGCAGGCGCGCGGTCTGCTTGCCCAGCTCTTCCAGCGCGCCGCGGCCGGTGCCGGAGACGGACTGGTACGTGGCCACGTTGATGCGCTCGATGCCCGCCTCGCGGTGGATCGGCGCGAGCGCGACCAGCATCTGCATGGTCGAGCAGTTGGGGTTGGCGATGATCCCCCGCGGGCGGTCGCGCGCGGCGTCCGGGTTCACTTCGGCGACCACCAGCGGCACGTCGTCGTCGTTGCGGAAGGCCGAGGAGTTGTCGATCACCACCGCGCCCGCGGATGCGAACTTCGGCGCGTACTCCTTCGACACGCTGCCGCCGGCCGAGAACAGGGCGATGTCGACGCCGGCGGGGTCGAAGGTGGCGAGATCCTTCACCACCAGCTGGCGCGCGCCGTAGTCGAGCCGGCCGCCGGCCGAGCGCTCGCTGGCCAGCACGTGCAGCTCGCCGATGGGAAACCCGCGCTCCGCGAGGATCTTCAGCATGGCCTCGCCCACCGCACCGGTGGCGCCGACGACCGCGACATTGACGTTCTTTTTCATTGCAGCTTCCTGGTGTGCCGCGCTGCGCATGGCGGCTGCGGAGAAACATGAGAACACGATGGACGCGGCGTTCCGTCCCGGAACGCCGCGCATGGCGGGTGCGGCACAGCCGGGCGCGCCCGCGGCGCGAATGCGGCTGGCCGCTACCGTTTGGCCACGTCGCCGCACTGCGCGCGATGGCGCAGCGCCTGGTCCATCAGCACCAGCGCGACCATCGCCTCGCAGATCGGCGTCGCGCGGATGCCGACGCAGGGATCGTGGCGGCCGGTGGTCACCACTTCGACCGCATTGCCTTCGACATCCACCGACTCCACCGGCAGGCGCAGGCTGGACGTCGGCTTGAAGGCCACCGAGACGCGCAGCGCCTGCCCCGTGCTGATGCCGCCGAGAACGCCGCCCGCATGGTTGGACGCGAAGACGGGCAAGCCGTCCGGCCCTGGCGCCATGGCATCGCGATGCAGGCTGCCGCGTTGCGCGACGCTGGCGAATCCGTCGCCGATCTCCACGCCCTTGACCGCGTTGATCGACATCAGCGCGCCGGCGAGTTCCGCGTCGAGCTTGCCGTAGACCGGTTCGCCCCAGCCCGCGGGCAGGCCATCGGCGATCACGTCCACGCGCGCACCCACCGAATCGCCGGACTTGCGCAGCGCGTCCTGCGAGTTCTCGAGCTCCTGCACCTGCGCGGCGTCGGGCCAGAAGAACGGATTGGATTCGACCACGGCCCAGTCGGGCGACTCCGCGCCGCGGTTCGGCCGCACGTCGCCGATCTGCGACAGGAAGCCACGCACGTGCACGCCATGGCGCTCAGCCAGCCACTTCTTCGCGATCACACCCGCGGCCACGCGCATGGTGGTCTCGCGCGCGCTCGAGCGACCACCGCCACGCGGATCGCGCAGGCCGTACTTGGCCTGGTAGGTGTAATCGGCATGGCCGGGGCGGAACTGCGCGGCGATGGCCGTGTAGTCCTTGCTGCGCGCGTCGGTGTTGCGGATCAGCAGCGCGATGGGCGTTCCGGTGGTCATGCCCTCGAACACGCCGCTGAGGATTTCGATCTCGTCCGCCTCGCGTCGCTGCGACGTATGCCGGCTGCGGCCGGTGGCGCGGCGTTCGAGGTCGCTGCGGAAGTCGGCCGGAGAAAGTGCGATACCGGGCGGGCAGCCGTCGACCACGCAGCCGATCGCCAGCCCGTGGCTCTCGCCGAAGGTCGTGACGCGCAGCAGGTGGCCGAAGGTGTTCATTGGCAGCGCGTCAGCGGGTCGGCTGGCGTGCGTCGGCGAGCTCGCGGATGCGTTCGTGATGCGCGACCAGATCCGCGCGTTCGACCACGAAGATCCCCATCTGCCCCACCTTGAACTCGACCCAGGCCAGGTGCAGCTCCGGCAGGAGCGCGGCCAGCGCGCGCTCGGCCTCGCCGACCTCGCAGATCAGCAGGCCGTCCTCGGTGAGGTGCTCCGGCGCGTCGCGCAGGATGCGCAGGGCGAGGTCCAGGCCGTCGTCGCCCGCGCGCAGGCCGAGCTCGGGCTCGTGTGCGTACTCCGGCGGCAGCGCGTCGGTCTCGTCATGCGTCACGTAGGGCGGGTTGGTGACGATCAGGTCGAACACCTGCCCCTGCAGCGCGGAGAACAGGTCGGATTTGACGAACTCGACGTTGTCGGCCTGCAGGCGCTCGCGGTTCTCCTGCGCGAGCGAAAGCGCGTCGTCGGAAATGTCCACGCCGACGACTTCCCAGTTCGGCTGGTAATGGCCCATCGCGATCGCGATGCAGCCCGAGCCGGTGCACAGGTCGGCCGCGCGCTGCACGTAGCGCTCGCCCAGCCAGGGCTGGAAGCCGGTGGTGATCAGCTCGGCGATCGGCGAACGCGGCACCAGCGCGCGTGCATCGCTCTTGAACGACAGGCCGGCGAACCAGGCCTCGCCGGTGAGATACGCAGCCGGCACGCGCTCGTCGATGCGGCGGCGGAACAGCGCCATCACGCATGCGATCTCCTCTTCCGTCAGCCGGGACGCGCCGTAGACGGGGCTGAGGTCGTGCGGCATGTGCAGCGCGTGCAGGACGAGCTGCGTGGCCTCGTCCAGTGCGTTGTCGTAGCTGTGGCCGAACGTGAGGCCGGCCGCGTTGAACAGGCTGCCGCCGTGGCGGATGAGATCGATGATCGAGACCTGCTGGAAGGTCGGGAGGCCTGCGGTCATGACGGCGGCTTGCGGGGGCGGCCGGCGATTATAGCGGCGCGGCCGGTATCATCCGCGGCCACCGCGCGCAACGCCGGAGTTCCACGCATGTTCAACCGCACCACCCTGCTCGTCCTCGCCGCCGCGCTCGCCGCGGGCCTCGGCCTCGTCGCCGCGCGCTTCTTCTTCGAGCCCGACGCCGCCCCGGCCCAACCGGCGACGCAGGCGGTCCGCCTGTTCTCGCCCGCGCGCGAACTGCCGGCCTTCTCGCTGCGCCAGTCCGACGGCACGCAGCTGGTGCCCGGCGAACTCAAGGGCCACTGGACGCTGGTCTTCCTCGGCTTCACCCATTGCCCCGACGTCTGCCCGACAACGCTCGCCGAGCTCTCGCGCGCGCAGAAGCAGTGGGAGGCGCTGCCCGAGCCGGTGCGCCCGCGCGTGCTGTTCGTTTCGGTCGATCCCGAACGCGACACGCCCGATCGCATCGGCGAGTACGCGCATGCCTTCCACGCGGACACCCTCGCCGCCACTGCGGACGTTCCCGCGCTCGAGCGCTTCACCAGCTCGCTGAGCCTCGTCTTCGCGAAGGTCACGCCCGAGGGAACGCCTGCAGGCCAGTACACGATCGACCACAGCGCCACGCTCGCGGTGCTCGATCCGCAGGGCCGCATGGCGGGCATCGTGTCGCCACCGCTCGACGTCCCCGGCATCGCCGCCGACTTCCGGAAGCTCACGGAGACCGCGCGATGAGCCTCGTCACCCGCCTCACCTATGCCCTGCCGCATCGCTGGCTGTCGTCGGCCGCGCGCGCGCTGGCGTACTCGAAGCACCCGCGCGTGAGCCGCTGGCTGATCGACACGGTGACGCGCAGGTTCGGCGTCGACCTGCAGGAAGCCGCCGACGCCGACCCACGCAGCTACGCCACCTTCAATGCCTTCTTCACCCGCGCGCTGAAGCCCGGCGCGCGCCAGCCCGACGCCGATCCGCGCGCGCTGCTGATGCCGGCCGACGGGCGCATCAGCCAGTGCGGCCCGATCCGCGACGGCGAGATCTTCCAGGCCAAGGGCCGCTCGTTCACCGCAGCCGAGCTGCTCGCGAGCGAGGACGATGCGCGCCCCTACCGCGACGGCCTGTTCGCCACCGTGTATCTCTCGCCGAAGGACTACCACCGCGTGCACATGCCATGGAGCGGGCGGCTGCTGCGCACGGTGCACGTGCCCGGCCGGCTGTTCAGCGTCGGCCCCAACGCCGTGCGGCTCGTGCCGCGCCTGTTCGCGCGCAACGAGCGGCTGGTGTGCCATTTCGACACCGATTTCGGGCCGATGGCGGTGGTGATGGTCGGCGCGCTGCTGGTGTCCGGCGTTGAGACCGTCTGGAGCGGCGTGGAGATCCCGCAGTACGGCGATCGCGTGGCGCAGAAGAATTACGAAGGGCGCGGCATCGAGCTGGCGCGCTTCGACGAGATGGCGCGCTTCAACTACGGCTCGACGGTGATCGTGCTGCTGCCGCCCGGCGTGGCCGAGCTGACGCCGCAGTTGCGCGAGGAAGTGGCGGTGCGGCTGGGCGAACGGCTGGCGACGCTGCGCGGCTGAGCGCAGCGCCGCCAACGCGCGGCCTCAGCCGCGGCAGCCGTCGAGGCGCAGGGTCTGGCCGGGCCGGATCAGATGGCGTGGCGCGTCGAGGCCGTTGGCGCGCGCCAGATCCGCGACGCGGCAATCGAACTTGCGCGCGATCGAAGTCAGCGTCTCGCCGGCCTGCACGCGATAGTCGCGCTGCGCCGGCGCGGCAGCCGCGCGGACCGCCGCCGACGGCGCGCCCGACGACGATTCACCGCCGTCCTCCCCTTCGACCGGCGCCTGTGCCGGCGGCGCCGGCAACAGCCCGCTCGCACGCACGATCGCGCGCGACGGATCGCTCATCACCAGCGTGCGGGCCAGATCCGCGCGTGCGCCGCCGGTGCACCAGCGGCCATACAGGCCCGCGATGCGTGTCGTGGCCAGCAGCGTCGTGCCGGCCGACAGCACCTGGTCAGCCTCGTAGCGCGGGTTGAGGTTGCGCAGCGCGCGCATGTAGCCGTCGCGCGTGCCGCGGTTGCCGAGGCAGATGGTGAGCTGGTAGATCGACGCGGGCTGCGCGAGCCGCAGCGTCGTCGGCTTGGCGTCGACCTTCGGCCAGGTGATGCCGTATTCCTTGGGATGCAGGAACAGCCACGCGGCGGCGATCACCATGGGCACGTAATCGCGCGTTTCCGCGGGGAACTGGTTGTAGACGGACTCGTCCCAGAACGTGCGCCCGCCGCTCTCGCGGTGCACGCGCGCGGCGCGGCCCTCGCCGCCGTTGTAGCCGGCCAGCGCCATCTCGATGTTGCTGTTGAGCTGGCGCATGCGCTCGTTGAGGTATTCGGCGCTGGCCATGGCCGATGCGCGCGGGTCGTAGCGCGTGTCGAAGCCGGTGCCGTCGTTGCCCAGGCCGAAGCGGCGGCCCGTGGCCGGCATGAACTGCAGCGGGCCCGATGCGCCGGCGCGCGAGGTCGCATGCACGCGGCCGTTCGACTCCTTGGCGAGGATGCCGAACAGCAGTGCCTCGGGCAGGCCCGCGCGCTCGAACTGCGGCCACATGAGGTGGCGCATGTGCTGGTAGTTCTCGTAGCTGTTCATCAGCGGGCCGCGCATGTCGGTCAGCCAGCGGCGGATGCCCTGCTGCACGGCGGGGTTGAACTCCACCATCCTGTCGAAGCGGTGGTCGTCCGACAGCAGCGCCGCCGCGCGCGCGGCCTCGGGCACGTCGGCGGCGATTCCGGCGTGCGCGTGGTCGTCGATGTCGCCATCGTCCACATCGTCGACGTCGTCGGCACCCTCCGCATCCACACCCTGCTTGAGCAGGCGCTTGAAGGTCGGCATCAGCGAAGCGACCTGGCAGCCCCGCTGTTTCGCGCAGGCGGCCAGCACGTCCTCCATGTCCTCCAGCGCTTCGTCGGACTCGCGCTGCGCGGCGGGATCCGCATTGCGTGCGCCCACGATGGCGCGGGTGTAGCGGTCCTCGGCCGCCTTCATGCGGGTGGCGAGCGCGGCCGCGGCGGCCTGGTCGCGGCGCGACTGCGCCTCGGCCGGCATGGACGCGACGACGAGGA
>CAZNRZ010000050.1:10136-13757 GCA_964575535.1 uncultured Lysobacter sp.
GCGGCCTGGTCGCGGCGCGACTGCGCCTCGGCCGGCATGGACGCGACGACGAGGACACCGGCCACGGCCAGCGCAAGCGGCCGCGCGCGAAGGAGATCGAGGGGCATCGGCGTGTTTCGACAGCGAGGGAGGCCGGAGGGTAGCCGCGCGTGCGCGGCAGCGGCAAGGAACGCGTCACGTATTCGAGGCGCGTTGGCGGCCGTGGTTAGAATCCGGTCACCTTCCGGAACACGTGCCATGACTCCATCGATCCTGCTCGGCAAGACCGCATCGCCCGACCGCCGGCCGGTGGAACTCGCGGCACGCATCGGCAACCGCCATGGACTGGTGGCCGGCGCTACCGGCACCGGCAAGACCGTCACGCTGATGACACTCGCCGAGGGCTTCTCGCGCATCGGCGTGCCCGTGTTCATGGCCGACGTGAAGGGCGACGTGGCCGGGCTGGCGATGCCGGGAACCGTAAGCGAGAAACTGCAGGCGCGCCTGTCCGCGCTGGGCATCGAGGGCCACGCGCCCGAGGCCAGCCCGGTGGTGTTCTGGGACCTGTTCGGCACGTCCGGGCATCCCGTGCGCGCCACCATCTCCGAGATCGGCCCATTGCTGCTGGGCCGCATGCTCGAGCTCAATGAGACGCAGGCCGGCGTGCTGGAGATCGCCTTCCGCCTGGCCGACGACGACGGCCTGCTGCTGCTCGATCTCGAAGACCTGCGGGCCGTGCTCGCCCACGTCGCCGAGCAGCGCAAGGAGGTTTCCACGCGCTACGGGCTGGTCAGCGCGCAGTCGATCGCCGCGATCCAGCGGGCGCTTTTGCGGCTCGAGTCGGACGGCGGCCACCACTTCTTCGGCGAGCCCGCGCTCGAGATCGCCGACCTCATGCGCACCACGCCCGACGGCCGCGGCGTGATCGGCATCCTCGCGGCCGAGAACCTCGTGCTCAAGCCGCGGCTGTACTCGACCTTCCTGCTGTGGCTGCTGTCGGAGCTGTTCGAGCAGTTGCCCGAGGTCGGCGACGCGGAGAAGCCGCGGCTGGTCTTCGTCTTCGACGAGGCGCACCTGCTGTTCGACGACGCGCCGCCTGCGCTGCGCCAGCGCGTCGAGCAGGTCGTCCGACTGATCCGCTCCAAGGGCGTCGGCGTGTACTTCTGCTCGCAGTTTCCCGACGACGTGCCCGGCGAGATCCTCGGCCAGCTCGGCAACCGCGTGCAGCACGCGCTGCGTGCGTTCACCCCGCGCGACCAGAAGGCCGTGCGCGTAGCGGCCGAGACGTTCGTTCCGAATCCGGAGCTGGACGTGGCCTCGCTGCTGCCGCGTCTGGCGATCGGCGAGGCGCTGGTCTCGACCCTATCCACCGAAGGCGTGCCCGCGCCCGTCGAGCACGCCGCGATCGCACCGCCGCGCTCGCGCATGGGTCCGATCACGCCGGCCGAGCGCCACGAACTGCTCGCCCACAGCCCCCTGCGCGCGAAGTACGAGCAGCCCCTGGATCGCGACTCCGCGGCCGAAGCGCTCGCGCGACGCGCTGCGGAAACGGTGGCCGCCCCTGCTCGCGCCGCCGAAGCGGCGCGGCCCCGCGGGCGTGAGCGCCAGGGGCTGGTGGAAACGATGGCGAAACAGGCGGCCCGCACGGTCGGCAGCCAGATCGGTCGACAGATCGTTCGCGGGCTGCTCGGCAGTCTGCTGGGCGGCCGACGCCGCTGACCCGAGGAGAAAACGATGATCCGGACCGCCCTGCTCGCCTGTTCCCTGATGCTGTGCATCGCCTGCTCGCGCGAGGAACCGGCGACGGCGCCCGTCGACGCGGGAACTGCCGCCACGGCGCCCACCGCGACGTCACCGATCGCATCCCCGGCGGTGCCGGCGGACCCCAACGCCGCATTCGACGTCGGCGCGTTCTCCGGCACCTTCACCGGCGACGGCACCCGGCTCGAGCTGCACGCCGACGGCAGTTATGGCATGGAAGGCTCCGGCGGCATTTCGCAGGGCACGTGGACGCACGAGGCTGCGAACGCCTCGATCCGTCTCGATCCCGGCAGCAAGGCGGAGGACGATCGCCTGCTGCGCATGACCGACCGGGACACGCTGGACGCCGGAGGCGCCACCCTGCGCCGCCAGCCCGCGCCCTGAGGCGTGGGACGCTGGCGCCCACCGCCCGAGCGCAGCACCGCCCTCATCACCCGAGGCGGATTCGAGCGCCTGAAGTCGGAACTGGACGATCTATGGCGCGTGCGGCGTCCCGAGATCGTCCGCGCCCTCGCCGCCGCCGCGGCCGAGGGCGATCGCTCGGAAAACGCCGAGTACACGTATCGCAAGAAGCAGCTCGGCGAGCTCGATCGCCGCGTGCGCTATCTGAGCAAGCGCGTACCCGCGCTGAAGGTGGTCGAGGATCCGCCGGCCGACCGCGACGCGGTGTACTTCGCCGCGCGCGTCGAACTGGAGGACGCCGCCAGCGGTGAGGCGCTGCGTTACCGGCTGGTCGGCCCGGATGAAGCGGACCCGGCGCGCGGCGACATCTCCATCGACTCGCCACTCGCACGCGCGCTGCTGAAAAAGAGGGTGGACGACGAGGTGGACGTGCAGTTGCCCGCCGGGCCGCGACGGGTGGCGATCGTGGACGTGCGTTACGACTGACGCGTCGCGCAACCCTCGTGGCAGCGCAACTACCGTCAAGCGCCGATCAGCCAGCGCCCGCTCGTCGTGATGGTGCGGAGCCGGCAGCGATCAGGCGTCATGTCGTGACAAAGGCTGCGGCCGTCATCACCCCAGCATCGGCAACGCAGCCACCGGCGCCGCGATGGGCAGCGCCTCGCCGAACAGGTCGTGCTCGTCGCTGCCCATGATCTCCACGTCGACGAACTGGCCCACGCGCAGGCCCATCTCCGCGCCGTTCTGGATCTGCACCAGCCCGTCGATCTCCGGCGCATCGGCCTTCGAGCGTGCGATGGCGAGATCGCCGTCGATCGCGTCCACCAGGCACTGCTGCACGGTGCCGACCTTCGCTTCCAGGCGCGCCGCCGAAATCTCGGCCTGCCGCTCCATGAAACGCGCCAGGCGTTCCTGCTTCACTTCGTCCGGAACGGGATCCGGCAGCGCGTTGGCCGCTGCGCCTTCCACCGGCGAGTACGCGAAGGCGCCGACGCGGTCGAGCTGCGCCTCATCGAGGAAATCGAGCAGTTCCTCGAACTCGGCTTCCGTCTCGCCGGGAAAGCCGACGATGAACGTGCTGCGCAGCGTGAGGTCCGGGCACATGCGACGCCAGTTCTGCACGCGTTCCAGCGTCTTCTCGACCGCGCCCGGGCGCTTCATCAGCCGCAGCACGCGCGGGCTGGCGTGCTGGAACGGAATGTCGAGGTAAGGCAGCACCTTGCCCTCGGCCATCAGCGGGATGACATCGTCGACGTGCGGATACGGATACACGTAGTGCAGCCGCGACCACGCGCCCAGCTCCGACAGCCCCTCGCACAGCGACTTCATGCGGGTCTGGTACTCGCGCCCGCGCCATTCGCGCGATGCGTAACGCACGTCGACGCCATAGGCACTGGTGTCCTGTGACACGACCAGCAGCTCGCGCACGCCGCCCATGACGAGCTTCTCGGCCTCGCGCAGCACCTGGTCGACCGGGCG
>CAZNRZ010000051.1:0-4197 GCA_964575535.1 uncultured Lysobacter sp.
TCAGTACAGATCCACCGGATCCACATCCAGCGACCACCGCACCTTCCTCGCTTCCGGCAGCTCGCGGATCGTGGGCAGGGCCGCATCGAGTGCGGCATGCAATGCGGGGCGACCGGTCGACGAGACGACGAGCTGCGAGCGCTGGTAGCCGGCGCGGCGCGGCATGGGGGCCGGCAGGGGGCCGTGCGTGGTGAGCAGGGTTCCAGGTGCGGTAGCGAGCAGTTGCGCGCGGGCGGCGGCGAGGAAAGCGTCGGCGACGTGCATGTCGCGGGCTTCGGCGCGGAACATGGCCATGTGCGCGAAGGGCGGGAAGCCGGTGTCCTCGCGCAGCGCGAGTTCCTCGTCGGCGAACTGCGTGTAGCCGCCGGTAAGCAGCGTGTGCAGCAGCGGGTGCTCGGGGTGATGGGTCTGCAGCAGCACCTCGCCCGCGCGCCCGGCGCGACCGGCGCGGCCCGACACCTGCACGAGCAGCTGCGCGAGTTTCTCGGGCGCGCGGAAGTCGGCCGAGAACAGGCCTTCGTCGATGCCGACCACCGCGACCAGCGCCAGGCCCGGCAGGTCGTGGCCCTTGGCGAGCATCTGCGTGCCGACCAGGATGCCCGGGCCGCTGCCGAGCGCTTCGAGATGCGCGGCCATCGCGTCGCGGTTGCGCGTGCTGCCGCGGTCGATGCGCACGACGGGCACCTGCGGGAAGCGCGCGGCGAGGGTCTCCTCCAGCTTCTCGGTGCCCGCGCCCTGCGGCTGCAGCGCGAGGCCGCCACAGGCCGGGCATGCATCCGGTGCGCGCCTGCCAGCGCCGCAGTGATGGCACTGCAGCTTGCGGCCCTTCGCGTGCACGGTCATCGACGCGTCGCAGCGCGGGCACTCGGCGGACCAGCCGCAGTCGTGGCAGAGCAGCACGGGCGCGTAGCCGCGGCGGTTCTTGAACACCAGCACCTGCCCGCCGTCCTGCAGCGTGCGCGAGACCGTGTCGATCAGCTCGTTCGAGAGCCCCGCATCGAGTGCGCGCTTGCGCACGTCGATCACGCGCACCGACGGCGGCTTCGCCGGCCCGGCGCGGTGGCGCAGGTGCAGGTGCGCATAGCGCTGCGTGCGGGCATTGCGCAGCGTCTCCATCGACGGCGTCGCGCTGCCGAGCACCACCGGGATGCCGAGCTGCGATGCCCGGTAGATGGCGAAGTCGCGTGCGTGGTAGCGGATGCCGTCGAGCTGCTTGTAGCTGCCGTCGTGTTCCTCGTCGACGACGATCAGGCCGGCGTCGGGCAGTGGCAGGAACACCGCGCTGCGCGTGCCGACGACCACGCGCGCCTGGCCGCGCAGGCAGGCCGCCCAGGTGCGTGCGCGCTCGCCGTCGGACAGGCCCGAGTGCAGCGCGTACACCGGCACGCCCAGGCGCGCACGGAAGCGCGCGAGCGTCTGCGGCGTGAGGCCGATCTCGGGCACCAGCACCAGCGCCTGGCGACCGCGCGCGAGGCAGTCGGCGATCGCATGCAGGTAGACCTCGGTCTTGCCGCTGCCGGTGATGCCGTCGAGCAGGAAGGCGGCGAAGGCGTCGCGCGAGGCGAGGATCGCGTCGATCGCCTCGCGCTGCTCGGGGTTCGGCTCGGGGCCGGGCTGGGCCGGCGGCGCGACGGGCTGCATCACCATGGACTCGACCAGCCCGCGCTGGTCGAGGCTGCGCAGCGCGGCGCGCCAGTCGTCCATCAGGCTGTCGAGCTCGTCCGTCGCGACGGCGCCTCCGGCCAGGCGCTCGGCCAGGCGCCGCGGGCGGCCCGGGCGCAGGCGGGGCAGGGCGTCGATGCCGGCGGGCGAAAGCCGCCAGCCGAGGCGATCGGTCGGGGGCAGAGGCTCGCCGTGGCGCAGCAGGGTAGGCAACGCGGTGGCGACGACCTCGCCCAGCGGCTCGTGGATGTAGTGGGCGAGCCAGTGCAGCGAGGTCCAGAGTTCGCCGGCCAGCAGCGGAGTGGGGTCGAGGCGCTCCAGTGCGTCCTTCGGATCGGTGCCGGGGTCGGCGGGGCCGACGGCGGCGATCACGCCCACCCGCTCGCGCGGGCCGAACGGCACCCGCACGCGACAGCCGACGAGGGCCGGGTCCGCCGCGTCGCCGGGCACGGGGCGGTAGTCGAACAGGCGCGCCAGCGGCAGGCCGCCGATGGCCACCTTCCATACGGGATCGTCGGGGGCCGGGGCGGCGCTCGTCATCGCGCCAAGTCTAGGCCCGCGGGCGGCACGAGTTGGCTGGCATTGCTCGTGACGGTTTCATGAATCGAAGCTAAGTGCATGTCCCGCTTGGGGATTGTTCCTTATCCACACGAGATGTGGATAAGTCTGTGAATGGACTCTCGGTGGGACTGCGCAAACGTGCAGCCCCATGAAGCGGCCGTGGGTTGGCTAAAAAATCACCACTTCGGTTATCCCTTTCGAAATCAACGACTTGCGCGTGAAACACGAGCGCGATCCCGGGCCGAACCAGTCGCATGGGCTGCGAATGACGGTCTGGTGACCGCTGTGCACAACCTCGCGGCGGCTGGAACCCGCGCCCCGCCTCGGAGAGCGCCTTCACGCGCAAAGTCAAGACGCGGCGCAAGGCGGTCATGGGAGCCGGCTCACCCCGGGAACGCGACCTGCGTCGCTATCATCCCGGCCGATGTCCGGACGTCCCGATGCGCTCGCCCCCCTCGCCGCCCCGCCCGCGTTGGCCGCCTTCCTGAGGGGCGTGGAGCGCCGCGGCGCGGTGCTCGCCGAGCTGCAGGCGGGCGAGGCGGGCATCGGCGACGCCGCGCTGACCCGCGCCATGGCCGCCTTCCGCGCACAGGCGCTGGAACGGCCGATGGCGGAGTGGCCGCAGCTGTTCTGGTGCGAACTGCTGCGCCAGCCGGCCCTGCAACGCGCCCGGCACGCGCCGTGGCCGGCGGGGCTGCCGGCCGCCACGACGACGCCCGGCCGCCGCGCGGTGCTGCTGCTGCGGCTGGTCGCTGGGCTGGAGGAGGAGGCGACGGCCGGGGTGCTCGGCATCGCCCCGGGCAGCGCGCGGCGGGCGCTGGAGCAGGCCATGCCGCGCACGCCCGATGGCGCGCCGGACGCCGCCGCCTGGGCCCGGCTGCGCACCGCCCTGCAGCAGCGGCTGCGGGACCTGCCGACCGACCGCGCCCTGCGCCTGGCGCACGCCCGCGAGGCGGCGCTGGCGGGCGTCGCGGAGGATTTCTACCCGGCGCCGCGGCCGCGCCTGGCCTGGCGGCTGGCGGCCGTCGCCGCCGTCGCCGCGCTCGTGCTCGGCGCCACCTGGTGGCTCGAGCGCCGCGCCGGCCCCGACGTCGACACCGCGGAGCTGGCCGCGGCGGGCCGCCCGGCCTCGCGGTATTCGCCCGCCGCCGGCCTCGTCGCCCATCCCGACTTCGCGCTGCTCGCCGACCCCGAGGGCGAGCGCGTCGCCCGCGAGATCGCCTTCCTGAGCTGGAGCGCGGCGCAGGCCGACGCGGCGTCCGCGGTGGTCGATCCGCTCGAACCCAGCCTGCCCGCGCCACTGGCGCCCTACCAGGAGGAGACGGCCGATGCGCCCTAGCCCGCTCCTCGTGCTGGTGCTGGGCTGTGGCCTGCTCGCAGTGGCCGCGCAGGCGCGGGTGCCGCACGACTTCCGCCGCGTGGTCGCGCTGATGCAGCCGGTGCAGCGCGAGCGCCTGCAGGCGCAGGCCGCGCGCTGGGAGGGGTGGTCGCGCGAGCAGCGCCGCACCTTCGGCGAGCGCGCGGCGGACTGGGCCGCGCGCCCGCTGGCCGAGCGCCGCACGCGGCGCGAGACCTGGCGCGCATGGGAGCAGCTGACCGCCGCCGAACGCATGCGCCTGCGCGAGGAATCCCTGCGCATCGCGCGGCTGCCCGACGCGGAGCGCAACGCGCTGCGCGAACGCTTCGCCGCGCTCGACGCCAGCAGCGCGCGCGGCTGGATGCTCGGCCCCGCGCTGGGCGCCGACTACATGCGCTTGCAACCGCTGCTCGCGCAGGCGCCCCTCGACCAGCACGAGGCCCTGCTGCGCACGCTGCGGCTGATGAGCCCGCTGCAGCGCGCCGACCTCGGCGTGCTCGTGCAACGCACGCCGCCCGCCGAGCGCGACCGCCTGCGTCGCGAGCTGGTGTCGACCTCCGACGCGAACCGCGATGCCTGGCTGCGGCTGAGGCTCGAGCGCTGACGCGCTGACGCGC
>CAZNRZ010000051.1:4297-7802 GCA_964575535.1 uncultured Lysobacter sp.
GCGCTGACGCGCTGACGCGCCGATGCCGGCGTCGAAGTCGGCGTCGAAGTCGGCGACGCCGCGCCGGGTCAGTCCTCGAAGCGCAGCGGCCGCATCACGCGGCGCGTCGCCCGCATGCGTTCGCCGAAGCGCGCGACGCCGTCGGCGCGCAGGCGCGGCGCGTGCTCGCGCAGGTAGGTGTCCAGCGCGGCGGCGTTGTGCAGGTGGAACTGCATGCAGACGCAGGCCCCGCCCTCCGCGTGCGCGGGGTCGACGACCTCGAAGACGTCGGCGCCGGTGAAACCGGGCAGCGCGACGATCTCGGCGACATGCCCGCGCAGCCACGCCATGTAGGCCTCGCGTATGGCCGGATCGATGGCGACGGACACTTCGTAGACGATCATGCGGGCGATCCCAGGAAGGGCAGAAGCAAGGCGAACACGGCCGCAGCCAGCAGCAGCCAGAAGTACACGCCGCCGATCAGCACGTACTTGAGGATCGTCTTCGGCCAGCTCTGCGCATAGACGCGCCGCTGCATCAGCAGCAGGTAGACGGGTACGTAGATCAGCAGCCCCGCGAGCGCGAGGCCGGGCAGTGCGGATTCCACGCCACCGCTGGCAGGCGTCAGCGCGCGCAGCAGCAGCACGCACAACACCGCCAGCAGCAGGAACACGTGGCTGTACAGCGCCACCACCAGGTGCTCGAGCACGCCGTGGCGATGGCGCACGTAGAACAGTTTCAGCAGCAGCGCGAACACCGGCATCATCAGGAACAGCGCGGTCGGCATCGCGGCGACGAAGGCGACGATGAAGTGGCCGTCCTCCTTCGAATAGCGGCGCGCGTTCTCGCCGATCGCGCGCAGCTTGCGGTTGAACCACGGGTCGAGCATGGCCGGCAGCCAGGTGACGGACGCCGGGTTGGTTTCCGGATGCCAGCGCAGCGCCGGATCGCGCAGCCGCGCGCTGGGCATGTTCTCGCGCAGGAAACGATCGATGCTTTCCTGCGGATCGGGTTCGGGCGCGGCGTCCTCCGACGTGCCGGGCGTCGCTGCGTTTGATGCCGGGTTGGACGTCGATGTCGTCGTTGTGGCGGTTGTCGACGGCGCGGACGCTGCCGACGGCGGACTCCCCCGAACACCGGTCACGCCTGCAGGCGCAGCACGCGATCCCGCCGCCGACGCATTCGCATTCGCCGGCACACCCGCGGGCGCCGCTGCGGGCGCCGTGCCGCGCGCCTTCGCCAGCTCGGCGATGCGTGCATCGGCATCCGCGCGCAGCTGGCGTTCGGCTTCCTGCATCGCGCTGCCGGCGGTCGGCACGAACTGCAGGTTCTCGCGCGCCGTGCGTACCGCGGCGATGCGCTCGTCGAGCTGGCGGCGCACCTCCGCCTCGCTGCCCGCGTCGGTGAAGGCGCGCTCGCGGGTCGCGTCCACCACCGCGGTGGGGTCGTCGAAGCGCACCGCGGCGGTGTCGTCCACGCTGGCCGCGAGCATCCGCCCGAAGAAGAACGTGAGCAGGCTGACGATCACGAACAGCCGCAGCGGCGGGATGTAGCGCACGCGGTGGCCGGCGAGGTAGTTGGACGCCACGCGGCCCGGGATGAACAGCTCGCGCAGCGTGCGGAACACGCGCCCGTCGAGGTGCCAGAAGGATTCGAACACGTCCTCCAGCGCATGGCCGAAGTGGCGCATCGGATTGGCCGCGTGCTGTCCGCAGACATGGCAGTAGGCGCCCTGCAGCGCGGACTGGCAGTTCTCGCAGGCGGCGGGTGTGTCGGCGTGCATCGCGGTCCCCTCGCGCTGTCGGCGCGCGCATTGCACCACGGCGCGCGCGGGTCGCCTACCGCCGCGGCGCGGCGCGGCATCCGTGCCCGGCCCGCCGGCAGCCCCTAAGATGGCGCGCCCTGCGCCGGTGCCGCCGTGTCCCGCCCCGCTCCCCGCCTCGTCGATGAGATCCGCAGCAGCGCCGTGCTCGCCGCGCCGCTGGTGGCCGGGCACGTGTCGACCGGGCTGATCGGCTTCGTCGACAGCGCCATCGCCGGCCAGCACGGCACCGCCACGCTGGCGGCGGTCGCGGTGGGCACCGCGCTGTTCTGGCTGCCGATGGTGGTGCCGATGGGCGTGCTGATGTCGCTGCCGCCGTCGGTCTCGCAGCTCGACGGCGCGGGCCGTCGCGAGGACATCGGCCCGCTGTTCCGGCAGGCGCTGTGGATGGCCGCGATGCTCGGCGCGGTGATGTTCCTGTTCCTCAGCGTCGCGCCGCATGCGCTCGCGCCCATGGGCATCGCGCCGGGCATCGTGCCGGGCGCCACCGACTTCCTGCACGGCATCCGCTGGGGCGTGCCGGCGATGACGTTCTACTTCTGCATGCGCTACCTGGCCGAAGGCCTGCACTGGACGCTGCCGACCATGCTCATCGGCGCGCTGGGCCTGGCCGTGCTGGTGCCGCTGGGCTGGGTGCTGACCTTCGGCGCCTTCGGCCTGCCCGAGCTGGGCGCGGCGGGGCTGGGCTATGCCTCGTCGATCATGCTCTGGCTGCAGGTGCTCACGTTCCTGGCGGTGCTGCGCCGCGCCCCGCGCCTGCGCGACCTGCGCCTGTTCGAGCGCTTCGAGGCGCCGCGCTGGCCTGCCATCCGCAGCCTGCTCGGCACCGGCCTGCCCATCGGCGTGACCATCCTGATGGAGGGCAGCCTGTTCATCGTCACCGCGCTGCTGATCGGGCGCCTGGGCGAAGTGCCGGCGGCCGCGCACCAGATCGCGATCAACGTGGCCAGCCTGTGCTTCATGGTGCCGATGGCGGTGGCCGAGGCGACCACCGTGCGCGTGGGCCATGCGCTGGGCCGCGCGGACACCGCGGGCGTGCGCCGCGCCGCGCTGGCCGGCTACGCCATCGTGCTGGGCACGCAGCTGGTGTCGGCGATGCTGCTGCTCGCGGGCAACGACCTCGTCGTCTCGCTGTACACGCAGGACGCGGCTGTGGCGGCGCTGGCGGCCTCGCTGCTGCTGTACGCCGCGGCCTTCCAGTTCCCCGACGGCATCCAGGTGCTGTCGGCCGGCGCGCTGCGCGGGCTCCGCGACACCCGCGTGCCCATGGGCCTGGCCGCCTTCGCCTACTGGGGCATCGGCATGCCGCTGGGCGCGACCCTCGGCCTGGGCCTGCTCGGCAATGCCGCACTTGGCCCGCGCGGCATGTGGATCGGCCTGATCGCCGGGCTCAGCGTCGCCGCCGTGCTGCTGTGCAGCCGCTTCGCACGCTCCAGCACGCCGGCGCGGCTGGCCGCCGTCGGTGTGCCCGGTGACCCATGACACATGCCCCGATAACGGGCGCTTCGCTACCCTGTGGCCGCAATCGACCGAGATCCTTCCGAAAATGAACCAGCCCCGCCGCGGTCCCATCGCGAGCTTCTTCGTCGGCCTGTGGGACGTGATGAATTTCACGCGCCGGCTGATCACCAATTTCCTGTTCTTCGGCCTGCTGTTCCTGCTGCTGATGTTCCTGCTCGCCGCGATCGCCGGCGGCAGCGCGCG
>CAZNRZ010000051.1:7902-9814 GCA_964575535.1 uncultured Lysobacter sp.
GCCGCGCAGGCCAACGAGGTCTATCTCGACCCGATGGGCATGCTGATGCTCGAGGGCCTGGGCCGCTATCGCCAGTATTTCCGCGAAGGCCTGCAGGACAAGCTCGGCGTCGACGTGCACCTGTTCAAGGTGGGCCAGTACAAGTCGGCCGCCGAACCCTACGTGCTCGACGCCGCGTCGCCGGAGTCGAAGGAAGCCGACCTGTTCTGGATGAACGACGTCTGGCAGCGCTATGTCGCCGACGTCGCCAAGGCGCGTCGCATGCCGCCCGCGCAGCTCGCCACCTCGATCAACACGCTGCCCGCCGCGCTGGCCGCGACCAACGGCGATCTCGCCCAGCTCGCGCTGCGGCAGAAGCTCGTCGACGGCCTGAAGACGCGCGAGCAGGTGCAGGACCTGCTGGCCGAACGCGGCGTGGCCGACAGCGATGCCGACGGCGGCTTCCGCCAGGTCTCGCTCGAGCGCTACCTCGCGCACCTGGACGAGGGCCTGCGCCCGATCGTGGGCGGCAAGCAGGTGGCGGTCGTCGTGGCCGAGGGCGAGATCACCGGCGGCGACCAGCCGCCCGGCACCATCGGCGGCGATTCCACCGCCGCGCTGCTGCGCGAGGCGCGCGACGACGAGCACGTGCGCGCGGTGGTGCTGCGCGTGAACTCGCCGGGCGGCGAAGTCTTCGCCTCAGAAGTGATCCGCCGCGAGGTCGAGGCGCTCAAGGCCGAGGGCAAGCCCGTGGTCGTCTCGATGGGCGACGTGGCCGCGTCCGGCGGCTACTGGATCGCGATGAACGCCGATCGCATCTATGCCGACCCGAGCACGATCACCGGCTCCATCGGCATCTTCGGCCTGTTCCCGACGATCCCGCGCACGCTGGAGAAGATCGGCGTGCGCACCGACGGCGTGGGCACCACGCCGCTGGCGGGTGCGTTCGACATCACCCGCCCGCTCGATCCGCAGGTCGGCACGGTGATCCAGAGCGTGATCGAGAAGGGCTACCGCGACTTCACCGGCCGCGTCGCGCAGGCGCGCGGGCGCAGCGTCGAGCAGGTCGATGCGGTCGCGCAGGGCCGCGTCTGGAGCGGCGCGCAGGCCATGCAGCGCGGGCTGGTCGACGCGATGGGCGGCCTGCAGGTGGCGATCGACGATGCCGCCAAGCGCGCGAAGCTCGGCGATCGCAAGGACTACCGCGTGCGTTACATCGAGAAGATGCCGACGCCGTTCGAGCGCTTCTTCGGCGGCGTGGCGCAGAGCCGCGCGGGCGCGCTGATGCTGCGCGAATCCGACCTCGCCCGTTCGCTGCTGGTACGCGCCGCCCCGCAGGCCGCGCGCGACCTGCGCTTCATCGAACAGGCGGTGACCGATCGCCGCGGCGCGCCGGTGAAGTCGGTGGCGTACTGCTTCTGCGGGCTCTGACGGATCCGTTGTTCTGATGGAAAACGCCCGGCTCCGGCCGGGCGTTTTCTGTTGGGATGGACCGCGTGGGAATGCATCGCGGCACACACGCGCGCGCAACGCGCTCGAGAGCGGCTGCGGCGAGCTGTCGGCATGGCACGAGAAGCAGGGCCGCCGGAAGGCGACGGCGCCGGCCCAGTGACCCGGTGAGGCCGCCCGGCACCAGCGGCGACGGCCAGAGGCCGGGCGGATGCGGTCCCCGGCGTCGCCCGCCGTGCGTTTCGCGTCATGGCGGAGGCTTTCCCCCTGCCGCATGAGGCTCGGGAGCCTAGTCGGTGAGGCTGTAGAGCCTCATGCATGAGGCTTTTTGCGTACCCGACGAGGCTTCGAGCCTCATCGATGAGGCTCCAGAGCCTCATGCATGAGGCTTTTCGCCTACCCGTTGAGGCTTCGAGCCTCATCGATGAGTCTCCAGAGCCTCATGCATGAGGCTTTTTGCCTACCCGACGAGGCTTCGAGCCTC